>NZ_JBIAHP010000009.1:239005-325657 GCF_042870715.1 Streptomyces sp. NPDC006463
CCGGGCGTCCCCGCCGGTGGGCTATTCCGCGGGTGTGGCGGGGCGTCTCATCTCCTCGGGGTGGGCCCCACAAAAAGACCCCCCCCCCCCCCCCGCCCCCCCCCCCCCCCGCGCCGGGCCCCCCCCGCTTCTCGTTGTGCCCACCGTTCGGAACGGCCGAGCGTCGGCCGGGACTGCTGCGGTACCCTGACGCCATGCGTGCCGTACGCCTTCTGCTTACCGAGCCGCGCTGATCAGTGCCGACCCTTCGAGACGGTCGGCATCGGCGCGGCGTCCCCTCCTGTGCGAGGGGTTTTTTCGTTTGGGCAGGCAGAGACGGCAGAGACGATCGATGGAGCTTCAGAAATCATGAGCGAGACGAACACCCCGGCCCCCGAGGCGGCCGAGGGGCACCGTTACACGGCTGCCATGGCCGCCGACATCGAGGCACGCTGGCAGGACGTATGGGACGCGCAGGGCACGTACGAGGCCCCGAACCCGACCGGTGACCTGGCCGGGGACCCCGCGGTGGTCGCGCGGCCCAAGAAGTTCATCATGGACATGTTCCCGTACCCGTCCGGCACGGGCCTGCACGTCGGCCACCCGCTCGGGTACATCGCCACCGACGTCTTCGCCCGCCACCAGCGGATGACCGGCCACAACGTCCTGCACACCCTGGGCTTCGACGCCTTCGGCCTGCCGGCCGAGCAGTACGCCGTGCAGACCGGCACGCACCCGCGCGTGTCGACCGAGGCGAACATCGAGAACATGAAGCTCCAGCTGCGCCGGCTGGGCCTGGGCCACGACAAGCGCCGGTCCTTCGCGACGATCGACCCGGACTACTACAAGTGGACGCAGTGGATCTTCCTGCAGATCTACAACTCCTGGTACGACGCGGACGCGAAGAAGGCCCGGCCGGTCGCCGAGCTGGTCGCCGAGTTCGAGGACGGCACCCGCGAGGTCCCCGGAGGCCGCGAGTGGGCGCAGCTGACCGCGGGCGAGCGGGCCGACGTACTGAACGAGTACCGGCTGGCGTACTCCTCGGACGCGCCCGTCAACTGGTGCCCCGGGCTGGGTACCGTACTGGCCAACGAGGAGGTCACCGCGGACGGCCGGTCCGAGCGCGGCAACTTCCCGGTCTTCAAGGCCAAGCTGAGCCAGTGGAACATGCGCATCACCGCGTACGCGGACCGGCTGCTGGACGACCTGGACGCGCTGGACTGGCCCGAGGCCATCAAGCTGCAGCAGCGGAACTGGATCGGCCGCAGCGAGGGCGCGCGCGTCGACTTCCCGCTGGGCGACCAGGCGGTCACCGTCTTCACCACCCGCCCGGACACCCTGTTCGGCGCCACCTACATGGTGCTGGCGCCCGAGCACCCGCTGGTGGACAAGTTCATCCCGGCCGCCTGGCCCGAGGGCACGCACGACGTGTGGACCGGCGGACACGCCACGCCGGCCGACGCCGTCAGCGCGTACCGCAAGCAGGCCGCCTCGAAGTCGGACGTCGAGCGCCAGGCCGAGGCCAAGGACAAGACCGGTGTCTTCACCGGTGAGTACGCGACCAACCCGGTCAGCGGCGCGAAGGTCCCGGTCTTCATCGCCGACTACGTGCTGATGGGCTACGGCACCGGCGCGATCATGGCCGTTCCGGCGCACGACAGCCGCGACTTCGAGTTCGCGCGCGCCTTCGAG
The DNA here is from genome assembly GCF_042870715.1 of Streptomyces sp. NPDC006463. Classification (NCBI taxonomy): domain Bacteria; kingdom Bacillati; phylum Actinomycetota; class Actinomycetes; order Kitasatosporales; family Streptomycetaceae; genus Streptomyces; species Streptomyces sp. NPDC006463. The sequence continues at coordinate 240,677 of NZ_JBIAHP010000009.1, forward strand.
CTGCCGATGCGCTGCGTCGTGCAGCCCAGCGACGGGCGGGGCACCGACCCGGCGGAGTGGGACGACGCGTTCGTCTCGTACGACGCCGCGCTGGTCAACTCCACCGGCGAGGGCATCGCGCTGGACGGCCTGGGCGTCGTCGAGGCCAAGGCCGCGATCACCGCCTGGCTGGCCGAGCGCGGCATCGGTGAGGGCACCGTCAACTTCCGCCTGCGCGACTGGCTGTTCAGCCGTCAGCGCTACTGGGGCGAGCCCTTCCCGATCGTCTACGACGAGGACGGCGTCGCGCACCCGCTGCCCGAGTCGATGCTGCCGCTGGAGCTGCCGGAGGTCGAGGACTACTCGCCGCGCACCTTCGAGCCCGACGACGCCACCTCGAAGCCGGAGACCCCGCTGTCCCGCAAGGCGGACTGGGTCGAGGTCGAACTGGACCTGGGCCGCGGCGAGGGCGTCAAGCGCTACCGGCGCGAGACCAACACCATGCCGAACTGGGCCGGTTCCTGCTGGTACGAGCTGCGCTACCTGGACCCGAACAACTCCGAGGCGCTGGTCGACCCGGCGATCGAGCAGTACTGGATGGGCCCGCGCGAGGGTCAGCCGCACGGCGGCGTCGACCTGTACGTGGGCGGCGCCGAGCACGCGGTGCTGCACCTGCTGTACGCCCGCTTCTGGTCGAAGGTGCTGTTCGACCTGGGGCACGTCTCCTCGGTCGAGCCGTTCCACAAGCTGTACAACCAAGGCATGATCCAGGCGTACGTCTACCGCGACGAGCGCGGCTTCCCGGTCTCCGCGACGGAGGTCGAGGAGCGGGACGGCAAGTTCTTCTTCGAGGGCGAGCCGGTCAAGCGCGAGCTGGGCAAGATGGGCAAGTCCCTGAAGAACGCCGTCACGCCAGACGAGATCTGCGAGGAGTACGGCGCGGACACCCTGCGCCTGTACGAGATGGCGATGGGTCCGCTGGACGTCTCGCGCCCGTGGGACACCCGGGCCGTGGTCGGCCAGTACCGGCTGCTGCAGCGCCTGTGGCGCAACATCGTGGATGAGGAGACCGGACAGGTCACCGTCGTGGACGGGGAGCCCGGCGAGGACACGCTGCGCGCGCTGCACAAGGCCGTCGACGGGGCGGGCTCGGACATGGCGGGGCTGCGCTTCAACACGGCGATCGCGAAGATCACCGAGCTGAACAACGCCCTGACGAAGGCCGGGCGGCCGCTGGAGCGCCCGGTCGCCGAGGCGCTGGTGCGGCTGGTCGCCCCGCTGGCCCCGCACATCGCGGAAGAGCTGTGGCACCGCCTGGGCCACAGCGACTCGGTGGTCCACCAGGACTTCCCGGTCGCTGACCCGGCGTACGTCGTGGACGAGAGCGTGACGTGCGTGGTGCAGGTCAAGGGCAAGGTCAAGGCGCGCCTGGAGGTGCCCCCGACGATCTCGGACGCGGAGCTGGAGCAGCTGGCCGTCACCGATGAGGGTGTGGTCGCGGCGCTGGGCGGTGCGGAGATCCGCAAGGTGATCGTGCGCGCCCCGAAGCTGGTGAACATCGTCATCTGACGTCACCCGTCCCTGATGGGACACGCATGGGGGACATCCCGTACGGGCAGGTTGGGGGTTCGAATGGAACCCCCGGCCTGCCCGTGGCGTTTACGGTGGAGGGGACGGAAAAAGAGCTGCGGGGACTGGGGAAGGGACACTCATGGAGGCCGCGTTGATCATCTTCGCGCTGATGGTGCTTTTCGCCTTCCTGGGCCTGGGCGTGTATGTCACCACCAAGGTGGTGCGGGCGGCCAAGCGCGGTGTGGACCGCACGATCACGCAGGCCCGCCGGACGGTGGAGGACACGACCCTGAGGGCGAAGAGCCTCGGCCAGGTCGGGGTCATGGGGGCGCTGGCGCAGCTGCGGCTTGATCTGCGGACGTCGATGCGGGCCACGCAGGAGGCGCTGTACGCCGGGGTCCGGACGGACGGCTCGCTGAAGGAGTCCATCGGGCTGTTCGAGCGGCTGAGCGAGCACGGGCACGAGCTGGACGCCGAGCTGAAGCGGCTGGAGCAGGAGCCGGACCGGCAGCGGATCGCCGAGGGCCTGCCCGGCCTGCGGGAGCGCACGGCCAAGATCACGGAGGCGGCGGACTCGCTGAGGTGGGCCGCGCGCGACCGCGCCCGGCGGTTCGCCGCCGACGACCTGTCCGCCCTGTCGGAGCAGATCGAGGTCGAGTCCGGGGCGCTGCGGGACTGGTCCCGCGAGTCGGTGGACGATCTGACGGCGGCGGCCGCGGAGTTCGACGCGGCGCACAAGGCAAGGCCCGCGGCGGGTCCGGCGGCGGGCCAGGGCAAGGGGCAGGCTCGGGATGAGGGCACGCGGGGCGCGGAGCCCCAGCCGGCGGCGCTGAATCCGGCCGCGCCGACAGCTCCGTACCCGTGGCAGAAGACGCGTCGCCCGGAGAGCACGACCTGACGCGTGTCGTGGGCGCGGCACGCCGCCGGGGGCCCGGCGGCGGGCCCGACGAGGAGCCCGGGCTGCCGTCGCACCCCGACTGGCGGTAACCTCCGGCTCATGTCCCGCCATGTCGCCATCGTCACCGATTCCACGGCCTACCTGCCCCAACCGGCCATGGCGCGGCACGGAATCACCTCCGTACCGCTCACCGTGGTACTCGGCGGTGAAGCGCTGGAGGAGGGCACCGAGATCTCGGCGCGCAGCCTTGCCTTGGCCCTTCAGAAGCGCCGCTCGGTCACGACCTCGCGCCCCAGCCCGGAGGAGTTCGTCCGGGCCTACCAGGCGGCCGCGGACGCCGGTGCGGGCGGCATCGTCAGCCTGCACCTGTCCGCCGAGTTCTCCGGTACCTACGACGCCGCCGTGGTGGCCGCCAGGACCGCGCCCGTGCCCGTGCGGGTCGTGGACACCGGCATGGTCGCGATGGCCCTCGGTTTCTGCGCGCTGGCCGCCGCCGAGGTGGCGGAGGCGGGCGGTTCCGTCGACGATGCCGTGGCCGCCGCCGAGAAGCGCGCGGCGGACATGTCCGCTTACTTCTACGTCGACACCCTCGACTACCTCCGCCGCGGCGGCCGGATCGGGGCCGCCCAGGCCCTGCTCGGCTCCGCGCTGGCGGTGAAGCCGCTGCTGACCCTGGACGGGGGGCGGATCGAGATGCTGGAGAAGGTGCGTACGGCCTCCAAGGCCATCGCCCGGCTGGAGGAGCTGGCCGTCGAGCGCGCCGGGTCGGGCAGCGTCGACGTCGCGGTGCACCATCTGGCGGCCCCCGAGCGGGCCGAGAAGCTCGCGCAGCGGCTGCGGGAGCGCATCCCGGGCCTGGTCGAATTGCATGTCAGCGAGGTGGGCGCGGTGATCGGCGCGCACACCGGGCCGGGGCTGCTGGCCGCGGTCGTCTCGCCGCGCTGATCACTCGCCGCGCTGATCACCTGAACGAGTGGCCTGGATATCCACAACGGGGTGTCTGTCCACCGGAATTGAGCCCTCCGGACGGGCTTCCGGATTCGCCCCTACGGTCGTGGCATGACTCTTCGAGCGCGTACCTCGCATCTGTCCTCCCGTCGCCCGGGTGCCACCAGCGGCCCGGGCCGGCCCCGATTCTCCGACAGCCGTCTGCGCCGCCGCGGTGGCCGTGGTGTGCGCCGTGACCACCGGGCTCCGCACGCGGATCCCGAGGCGGTGCTGCGGCGGGCCGAAGCCCTGTTGGGCGGCAGCAGTCCGCCGGTGGTCTTGCCGCCACCACCGGCCTCGTCACCGTCACTATCGGCCTCGTCACCGTCACCGCCGTCACCGCCACCGCCACTGGCGACGGCCTTGCCGTCGTCGGCGGCCGAGGCGGATCCCGGGGCTCCGTCGGGGGCGCCGCCTGAGGAGGCCGCCGGGCCGGCTGCTTCCGGTCCGGCGCGGAGCCTGGCCCTGCGGGAGCGGCTGCCGGTGTGGTTCCAGGCCCGCTGCGGGGTGGAGCCGCGCACGGTGGCCGCCGTCGGGGTGGTCCTGGTCGTCGCGGTCGGCTTTGCCGGGCAGCACTACTGGTCGGCCCGGCCGCGGGCGGTGACCGCGCCCGCCGTGGTCGCCCAAGGGGCGGTACCGGCCGCGGCCACGGCACCGGTACCGGCAGGGGGCTCCGGAGGCGGCGCGGCTCGGATCGTCGTCGATGTCAGCGGCAAGGTCCGGGACCCGGGAGTGCGGCGGCTGCCCGCCGGTTCGCGTGTCGAGGACGCGCTGTCCGCCGCAGGGGGAGTGCGGCCCGGTACGGACACCACGGGCCTGAACCGGGCCCGCGTGCTGGTGGACGGCGAGCAGGTGTTGGTGGGCGCCCCGGCGCAGCCTCCAGCGGTCGCAGGCGGGAGCGGAGGCGGAGGCGGGCCGGGCCAGGGCCCGCTCAGCCTCGGCTCGGCCACCGTCGAGCAGCTGGACGGTCTGCCGGGGGTCGGGCCGGTGCTGGCCCAGCACATCGTGGACTTCCGCACCGCCAGAGGTGGCTTCCGTTCCGTGGAGGAGCTCCGGCAGGTCAACGGCATCGGGGAACGGCGCTTCGCCGACCTGCGCACCCTGGTGCGGCCGTGAACCGCCCCGAGGCCTCGGGAGCGGTGGACCTGCGGCTGGTGGGACCGGCCCTGGCCGCCTGGGCGGCGGCCGCCCTCGCGCTGGACGCGCCCGCCGGCCGGACCGCCGCCGGGGTGGCCGTGGGCCTGGCCGTGGCGGGGCTGCTGCTCCTGGCGGCGAGCAGGCGTCCCGGGCGGCTGTGGAGGGCCGCTCCGGCGCTGGCAGCGGCCCTGCTGTGTGGCTGTGCCGGAGCCGGGGTGGCGGGGCTCCAGCGGGCCGAGGCGCGGGCCGGGCCGGTGGCGGATCTGGCCCGGGACCATGCCCGCGTCCTCGTGGAGCTCACCGTCGGCTCCGATCCGCGGGTGGCCGGGAGCGGGAGCGGGCCGCCGGTGGTGGTGCTGGACGCGCTGGTGACCGGGGCGGACGGGGCGCGGACGCGGGTCGAGACCCCGGTGCGGGTGCTGGCCGGGCATCCGGGCTGGGCCCGGCTGCAGCCCTCCACCCGGGTGTCGGTGGTCGCCCGGCTGGCCCCGGCGCGCGGTGGGGAGCGGGCGGTGGCGCTGCTGCGGCCGGCCGCCGACACGCCGCCCGGGGTGACGGGCGGCCCGGACACCGCACAGCGGCTCGCCGGGCGGCTGCGGGCCGGGCTGCGCGAGGCCACCGACGGGCTCGCGCCCGATGCCAGGGCCCTGCTGCCGGGGCTGGTCGTCGGGGACACGTCCCGGGTGACCACCGATCTTCAGGAGGCGTTCCGGGCCACCGATCTGCTGCACCTGTTGGCCGTGTCCGGGTCCAACCTGACCGTGGTGCTGTTCCTGCTCATCGGGCCCCCGGCCAGCGCGCAGCAGGCCGAGCGGCGCGGGTTGGCGCCTCGGCTCGGGCTCTCGCTCCGGGCGACCGCCCTGTGCGGGGCGGGCCTGACGCTGGCGTTCGTGGTGGTGTGCCGGCCGGAGCCGAGCGTGCTGCGGGCCGCCGCCTGCGGGGCGGTGACCCTGCTGGCCATCGCCACCGGGCGGCGCAGGTCCCTGATCCCGGCCCTGGGGGCCGCCGTGCTGCTTCTGGTCCTCTACGACCCGTGGCTGGCCCGCAGCTACGGCTTCCTGCTCTCCGTCCTGGCCACGGGCGCCCTGCTCACCCTCGCGCCCCGGTGGAGCCAGGCCCTGACCAGGCGCGGGATGCGGCCCCGGCTCGCCGAGGCGCTCGGAGCCGCCGCGGCCGCGCAGGCGGTGTGCGCGCCCGTGGTCGCCGTGCTCGCCGCCCGCGTCAGCCTGGTGGCGGTGCCCTGCAACCTGCTGGCCGAGCTCGCGGCCGGTCCGGCGACGGTGCTCGGCTTCGCGGCGCTCGCGGTGGCTCCGCTGTGGATGTCCGCCGCGAAGGTGCTCGCCTGGTGCGCGGGGGTGCCCGCCGGGTGGATCGCCGCCGTGGCCCGGGGCGGGGCGGGGCTGCCGGGAGCTGAGCTGGCCTGGCCGGGCGGGCTCGCCGGAGGGCTGCTGCTCGCCGCCGCCACCTTGGCCGTCATCGTGCTCGGCGCCCGGTTCGGGCGGCGGCGCCTGGTCTGCTCGGCCCTGGCGGTGCTGCTGCTCCTGGCCGTACTGCGGCCGCCGCAGCTCACCCGTACCCTCTCCGGCTGGCCTCCGCCCGACTGGAGTTACGTGCAGTGCGCGGTGGGCCAGGGGGACGCCGCGGTGCTCGCGGTCGGGCCGGGCGAAGCCGTGGTCGTGGACACCGGTCCGGATCCCGGCCCGGTGGACGCCTGTTTGCGTTCCCTGGGTGTGATCCGGGTGCCGATGCTCCTGCTGACGCACTTTCACTCCGATCACGTGGCGGGCCTGTCCGGGGTGCTGCGGGGCCGGTCGGTGGGTGTGATTCAGACCACGGCGCTGGAAGAGCCGCCGGGGCAGGCACAGTTCGTCCACCGGACCGCGGCGGGCGCCGGAGTACCCGTCGTGCGGGCGGTGGCGGGGGAGCGGCGGCGGGCCGGACCGCTGGAGTGGCAGGTGCTCTGGCCGCCTGCTGCCGGGGCTCCGCCGGACGGGCCCAACGACGCGAGCGTCGCCCTGCTGGTGCGTGGCGCGGGGCTGACCCTGCTGCTGCTCGGAGATCTCGAACCGGCCGCGCAGCAGGGCCTCTTGAGGGACCATCCGGAACTGGGTCCGGTGGACGTACTCAAGGTCGCGCACCACGGCTCCGCGCACCAGGATCCCGTGCTGTACGCCCGGGTGAGACCACGGCTCGCCCTCGTCCCGGTCGGCGCCGGCAACCGCTACGGGCACCCCGCGCCCGGCACCCTCGCCCAGCTGCGGGCGATGGGGGCGACCGTACTGCGCACCGACACCGACGGCTCGATCGCCGTCACCGGCAGTGGCCTGCAGATGCGTGCGTTTCCGGCCCGCCGACGGCGGAGCCGACACGCCCATACCGGGCAGGGCCGTTCTGTTTGCCCACAACCCGACAGCATGATCGAATGCGTCTTCGCCAGAGCGGTCCAAAGCCACACAGCACGGGGGTGCATCAGCCATGTTCGGTCGCCGACGGGGGATGGAGACGGCCGGAAGTTCCAGCCCACACACATCCGCGACACTGACACTGCCACCGACGGCACGTCTGCTCAGCTGCCGGGTTCTCGACACGGTCCACCAGCCCGTCCGGCAGGCCGCGTTCGAGGTGACCGACCCGATCGGCCGACGGATCGTCAGCGGCGAGACAGACCCGTATGGCGGGTTCACGGCGGCCGTACCCGAGGGCGAGTACCGGCTCTCCGTCACCGCCGAGGGGTACGCGCCGTTCCACGGGGCGACGCTCGTGGGGGACCCGGCGCAACCCGGTACCGGGGAGATCATCCTCGACGCCGTGGAGCCGCCGCTGTTGCCGCAGCCCGGCCACTGGGAGCTCGACCCGACGCACTCGTCCATCGTCTTCACGGCCCGGCACATCGGCTTCGCCCGGATCGGCGGACGGTTCAACACGTTCGCCGGCGCGGTACGGATAGCCGAGCGCATGGAGGACTCCTCCATGCACGTGATCATCGACGCGGCGAGCATCGACACCGGGGTGCGGATGCGCGACGACCACCTGAGGTCCGGCGACTTCCTGGACGCGGCCCGCCACCCGACCCTGGAGTTCTACAGCGAACGGTTCATCCACCGCAGCGGCAGCCGCTGGACCGTCGCGGGCGCCCTCACCCTCCACGGGGTGAGCCGCTCCGTCACCCTGGACACCCAGTACCTGGGTCTGGGCACGGGACTGGAGGGCGAGCCGCGGGCCGCCTGCCGGGCCACGACCGAACTGCACCGCGAGGACTTCACCTTGAACTGGCAGTCGGTGCTGGCGAACGGGATCGCGGCGATCGGGTCGAGCGTGGAAGTGACCCTGGACGTGCAGATCGTCCACAAGGCCTGAGCTCTCGGGTACTCCAGGTACTAGGGGGCTTCCAGCCAGCCCTCGTACTCGGCGGCGAGGGCGTCCAGCGAGGTGGTGTCGAGCCGTTCCCGCGGATCCTCGACGACCACCAGCCACTGGGCGTCCTCGGCGTCGTCCTCGCCGGCCAGCGCGTCGCGGACCAACTGCGGCTCTTCGGGGAGGCCGAAGCGGTCGACGGCCTCCTGCGCCACCTCCTCGGCGGCGTCGCGGTCGGGCAGGACGAGTACATGTCGCACGTTCACGCGACCATTCTCGGGCACGCGGCGAAGAGGGCTGTCGGTGCGGCGTGGGATGCTGGAGCCGATGGCCACCAGGAAGAACTCCACCGACGATCCGCTTGCCCCGCTCACCCTCGCGGTGGGGCAGGAGGACCTGCTCCTCGACCGTGCCGTGCGGGAGGTGGTGGCGGCCGCCCGCGCCGCCGACGCCGACACCGACGTCCGCGACCTCACCTCCGAGCAGCTCCAGCCCGGCACGCTGGCCGAGCTGACGAGCCCCTCGCTCTTCTCCGAGCGCAAGGTCCTGGTCGTGCGGGGCGCCCAGGACCTGTCCGCGGACTCGGTCAAGGAGGTGAAGGCGTACCTCGACGCGCCCTACGAGGAGATCATCCTCGTGCTCGTCCACGCGGGCGGGGCCAAGGGCAAGGGCCTGCTGGACGCGGCCCGCAAGGCGGGTGCGCGGGAGATCGCCTGCCCGAAGATGACGAAGCCCGCGGACCGGCTCTCCTTCGTGCGCGGAGAGTTCCGCACCCTTGGCCGCTCCGCGACCCCGGAGGCGTGCCAGACCCTGGTCGACGCGATCGGCAGCGACCTGCGGGAACTGGCGAGCGCGGCGGCGCAGCTGTGCGCGGACGTCGAGGGAACCATCGACGAGGCCGTGGTCGGCCGCTACTACACGGGCCGGGCCGAGGCCTCCAGCTTCACTGTCGCCGACCGGGCGGTCGAGGGGCGGGCGGCGGAGGCCCTCGAAGCCCTGCGGTGGTCCCTGTCCACGGGGGTGGCGCCGGTCCTGATCACCAGCGCCCTGGCCCAGGCCGTGCGCGCGATCGGCAAGCTTGCCTCCGCCCCGCGCGGAGCCCGCCCGGGCGACCTCGCCCGGGACCTGGGCATGCCGCCCTGGAAGATCGACCGGGTCCGCCAGCAGATGCGCGGCTGGTCGGCGGACGGCGTCGCGGACGCCCTGCGTGCCGTGGCCGCCGCCGACGCGGGCGTCAAGGGCGGCGGCGACGACCCCGAATACGCCCTGGAGAAGGCGGTCGTCGCGGTGGCCCGCGCGGCCCGCCCCCAGCGCCGCTAGGACGCATCGGACCTGTCCGGGCCCGTCCGGGTAGCGCGAAGGCCCCGGCCGTCACCCTGGGGAAGGGTTGGCGGCCGGGGCCTTCGGTCACTGCTTTGGTTGCGCCGCACCCGCGTGGCGAACGCTTCGTGTGCGGCGCGGGGTGCCGGTCAGGAGCGGGAGAGAGGGCCCGCTGGATCCGTTCCGGCGATCACATCAGAGCTCAGCCCTGGAGGGAGGCAACCTTGGTGGCCAGCGCCGACTTCTTGTTGGCGGCGGCGTTCTTGTGGATGACACCCTTCGAGACAGCCTTGTCGAGCGCACGCGCGGCGGCGCGGGAAGCCACGGTGGCCTTCTCGACGTCACCGGCGAGGACGGCCTCGCGGGCCTTGCGGATCGCGGTCTTGAGCGAAGACTTGACGGCCTTGTTGCGCAGGCGCGCCTTCTCGTTCGTCTTGTTCCGCTTGATCTGGGACTTGATGTTCGCCACGAAAGAGCCTTTTCAGGTTCAGAGATTTGATCTTCGGATTGTGTCCCGACAGCTGAGAGGGCATACGAGACACAGCTGCCCAGGCTACCAGGCACGCTCCGGGCGGCCCAAACCGAGCGCACTGCCCCGTCCATGGGACCATGGGAGTCTGCGTATAGATCCGACATCGCGCCGCCGAGAGCGACGGGAGCCGGACTTTCGCTCCGACCGACGCTCCGCAAACGCTTCCGACTGCGACCGAGAATCAGGACACTGCGTGCCCGCGATCCCCAGCCACGTGCCCGAGCCGAGCCGTACCGACCCGGCGCTGATCCGCAATTTCTGCATCATCGCGCACATCGACCACGGCAAGTCGACCCTTGCCGACCGGATGCTCCAGCTCACCGGTGTGGTCGACCAGCGGCAGATGCGCGCCCAGTACCTCGACCGCATGGACATCGAGCGTGAGCGCGGCATCACGATCAAGTCCCAGGCGGTCCGGCTGCCCTGGGCGCCCACCACGGGCGAGGGCCAGGGCAGCACCCACATCCTCAACATGATCGACACCCCCGGGCACGTCGACTTCACCTACGAGGTCTCGCGCTCCCTCGCCGCGTGCGAGGGCACCATCCTCCTGGTGGACGCCGCGCAGGGAATCGAGGCCCAGACCCTCGCCAACCTGTACCTGGCGATGGAGAACGACCTCGCGATCGTCCCCGTACTGAACAAGATCGACCTGCCGGCCGCCCAGCCGGAGAAGTTCGCCGAGGAGCTCGCGAACCTGGTCGGCTGCCAGCCCGAGGACGTGCTGCGCGTCTCCGCGAAGACCGGTCTCGGCGTCGACGCGCTGCTCGACAAGGTCGTCGCTACCGTCCCGGCCCCGGTCGGCGTCAAGGACGCCCCCGCCCGCGCGATGATCTTCGACTCGGTCTACGACTCGTACCGCGGCGTCGTGACCTACGTCCGTGTCGTCGACGGTCAGCTCAACAAGCGCGAGCGCATCCGGATGATGTCGACCGGCGCCACGCACGAGCTGCTGGAGATCGGTGTCTCCTCCCCGGAGATGACCCCGGCCGACGGCATCGGCGTCGGCGAGGTGGGCTACATCATCACCGGCGTGAAGGACGTCCGCCAGTCCAAGGTCGGTGACACGATCACCAGCCTGCACAACGGCGCGACCGAGGCCCTCGGCGGCTACAAGGACCCGAAGCCGATGGTCTTCTCCGGCCTGTACCCGCTGGACGGCTCCGACTACCCGGACCTGCGCGAGGCCCTGGACAAGCTCCAGCTCAACGACGCCGCGCTCGTCTACGAGCCGGAGACCTCGGCGGCGCTCGGCTTCGGCTTCCGCGTCGGCTTCCTCGGTCTGCTCCACCTGGACGTGGTCCGCGAGCGCCTGGAGCGCGAGTTCGGCCTCGACCTCATCGCGACCGCGCCCAACGTGGTCTACCGGGTGGTCATGGAGGACGGCAAGGAAGTCACCGTCACCAACCCGAGCGAGTTCCCCGAGGGCAAGATCTCGGACGTGTTCGAGCCGGTCGTACGGGCCACCGTTCTCGCGCCCACCGAGTTCATCGGCGCGATCATGGAGCTCTGCCAGCAGCGCCGCGGCACCCTGCTCGGCATGGACTACCTCTCCGAGGACCGGGTCGAGATCCGCTACACCCTCCCCCTCGCGGAGATCGTCTTCGACTTCTTCGACCAGCTGAAGTCCAAGACGCGCGGTTACGCCTCCCTCGACTACGAGCCCACCGGCGAGCAGTCCTCCAGCCTGGTCAAGGTCGACATCCTGCTGCACGGCGACAAGGTCGACGCCTTCTCCGCCGTCACGCACAAGGACGCCGCCTACGCCTACGGCGTGCGCCTCGTCGCCAAGCTGCGCGAGCTCATCCCGCGGCAGGCCTTCGAGGTGCCGATCCAGGCGGCCATCGGCTCGCGCGTCATCGCCCGCGAGACCATCCGCGCCATCCGCAAGGACGTCCTCGCCAAGTGCTACGGCGGTGACATCTCCCGTAAGCGGAAGCTGCTGGAGAAGCAGAAGGAAGGCAAGAAGCGGATGAAGATGGTCGGCTCCGTGGAGGTCCCGCAGGAGGCCTTCATCGCCGTGCTGTCCAGCGACGAGTCCGGCGGCAAGAAGAAGTAGCCACGTAGCACCGTTGTGTACGAAACAGGCCCCCGCGCGGATGCGCGGGGGCCTGTTTCGTTATGAATCGGCCGCTCGGAGGCTCTTACGCACCAGGCGGAGGGCCCCTAGTCTGATCACTGCTCGATGGTTACTCGCCAGTTACAAGCCCTGAGTCACCGCCCTGAATGACAGGCCCTGCCGCGTGGTCCGGAGGACGTCCGTGAGCGACACACAGACCTTGATCGAGAACCGCCCGCCCACCGTGGCGGCCCTCTTCCTTGAGCGTGTCTCGGCCACGCCGGATGGAGAGGCCTATCGGTACCCGGTGCCGGCCGCCGCCGGAACCGGCGGCCCCGACGACTGGAAGTCGCTCAGCTGGGGCCAGGCGGCCGAGCGGGTCTTCGCCGTCGCCGCCGGGCTGATCGACCTCGGCGTGGGCTCGGAGGAGCGCGTCGCGCTCGCCTCCAACACCCGGGTCGAGTGGATCCTCGCCGACCTCGGCGTGATGTGCGCCGGCGGCGCGGTCACCACGATCTACCCCAGCACCAACGCGGAGGAATCGGCGTTCATCCTCTCGGACTCCGAGAGCCGGGTACTCATCGCCGAGGACGCGAAGCAGCTGGCGAAGGCGCGCGAGCGCCGCGCCGACCTGCCGAAACTCGCCCACGTGGTGGTCGTGGAGGCCGCCGACGCGGTAGCCGCCGACGGCGACCCCGAGGGCTGGGTGCTCTCGCTCGCCGATCTGGAGGCGCGCGGCAGGGAGTACCTCGCCAAGCACCCCGAGGCGGTCAAGGAGCGGATCTCGGCCATCACCGCCGACCAGCTCGCCACCCTCATCTACACCTCCGGCACCACCGGCCGCCCCAAGGGCGTCCGGCTGCCGCACGACAACTGGTCGTACATGGCCAAGGCCACCGTCGCCACCGGCATGATCCACTCGGACGACGTCCAGTACCTGTGGCTGCCGCTGGCCCACGTCTTCGGCAAGGTCCTGACCTCCGGCCAGATCGAGGTCGGGCACGTCACCGCCATCGACGGCCGGATCGACAAGATCATCGAGAACCTGCCGGTCGTGCAGCCGACGTACATGGCGGCCGTCCCGCGCATCTTCGAGAAGGTCTACAACGGCGTGGCCGCCAAGGCGCGGGCCGGCGGCGGAGCCAAGTACAAGATCTTCCAGTGGTCGGTCGGCGTCGCCCGGGAGTACGCCAAGGTCACCCAGGACAACTTCCGGCGCACCGGGCAGGCGACCGCCCCCTTCGGCCTCACCACCAAGCACAAGATCGCCGACGCGCTCGTCTACTCCAAGCTCCGCGAGGCCTTCGGCGGCAAGCTGCGCGCCGCCGTCTCCGGCGCCTCCGCCCTGGCGCCCGACATCGGCTACTTCTTCTCCGGCGCCGGCATCCACATCCTGGAGGGCTACGGCCTCACCGAGTCGAGCGCGGCCTCCTTCGTCAACCCGGGCGAGGCCTACCGCACCGGCACCGTCGGCAAGCCGCTCCCCGGCACCGAGGTCCGCATCGCCGACGACGGCGAGGTGCTGCTGCGCGGTCCCGGCATCATGCAGGGCTACCACGGGCAGCCGGAGAAGACCGACGAGGTCCTGGAGTCCGACGGCTGGCTGCACACGGGAGACATCGGCGAGCTGTCGCCCGACGGCTACCTGCGCATCACGGACCGCAAGAAGGACCTGATCAAGACCTCGAACGGCAAGTACGTCGCACCCGCGGAGATCGAGGGCCAGTTCAAGGCGATCTGCCCCTACGTGTCGACCATCGTCGTGCACGGCGCCGACCGGAACTTCTGCACCGCCCTGGTCGCGCTCGACGAGCCGTCCATCCTCACGTGGGCGGCCGAGAACGGGCTGGAGGGCAAGACGTACGCGCAGGTGCTGGCCGCGCCGGAGACCACCCGGCTGATCGAGACGTACGTCCAGACCCTGAACGAGGGCCTGCAGAAGTGGCAGACGGTCAAGAAGTTCCGGCTGCTGCCGCGCGACCTCGACGTCGAGCACGGTGACCTGACGCCCAGCCTCAAGCTGAAGCGCCCGGTCGTCGAGCGTGAGTTCAAGCACCTGATCGACGAGATGTACGAGGGCGCCCGCGAGGCGTAGCCCGAGGGGGGAAACGACCTTGGGGCAGTGCGGGACAATGGGCGCATGCCTTCCGCACTGCCCGACGGTGAACCCATGCCCGAAGACGGCTCGCTGCCGTCGCACGCCCTGGCGGGCGCCGGCGAGCGGCCGCTCGGCTTCTACCTGCACGTTCCGTACTGCGCCACGCGCTGCGGGTACTGCGACTTCAACACCTACACGGCCACCGAGCTGCGGGGTACCGGCGGCGTGCTCGCCTCCCGGGAGAACTACGCCGACACCCTGATCGACGAGGTCCGTCTCGCCCGCAAGGTGCTGGGCGACGACCCCCGGGCCGTCCGCACCGTCTTCGTGGGCGGCGGCACCCCGACGCTGCTGCCCGCAGGTGACCTCGTACGGATGCTCGCGGCGATCCGGGACGAGTTCGGTCTGGCCGAGGACGCGGAGATCACCACCGAGGCCAATCCGGAGTCGGTGAATCCGCAATACCTGGCCGAGCTGCGGGCCGGCGGTTTCAACCGGATCTCCTTCGGCATGCAGAGCGCCAGGCAGCACGTCCTGAAGGTGCTGGACCGCACGCACACCCCGGGCCGCCCCGAGGCCTGCGTCGCGGAGGCGCGGGCGGCGGGCTTCGAGCACGTCAACCTCGACCTGATCTACGGGACGCCCGGGGAGTCCGACGACGACTGGCGGGCGTCGCTCTCCGCCGCGCTCGGGGCCGGGCCGGACCACATCTCGGCGTACGCGCTGATCGTGGAGGAAGGCACCCAGCTGGCGCGGCGGATCCGCCGGGGCGAGGTCCCGATGACGGACGACGACGTCCACGCGGACCGGTACCTGATCGCGGACGCGGTGATGGCCGAGGCGGGGTACTCCTGGTACGAGGTGTCGAACTGGGCCACGACCGAGGCCGGTCGGTGCCTGCACAACGAGCTGTACTGGCGGGGCGCCGACTGGTGGGGCGCGGGACCCGGCGCCCACTCCCACGTCGGCGGGGTCCGCTGGTGGAACGTCAAGCACCCCGGCGCCTACGCGGCGGCGCTGGCCGAGGGCCGCTCCCCGGGCGCGGGCCGCGAGCTGCTGTCCGAGGAGGACCGGCGGGTGGAGCGGATCCTGCTGGAGCTCCGCCTGGTCGAGGGGGTCCCGCTCTCGCTGCTCGCGCCGGCCGGGCTGGCCGCGTCCCGCCGCGCTCTGGCCGACGGGCTGCTGGACCCGGGTCCGTACGAGGCCGGCCGGGCCGTGCTGACCCTGCGGGGGCGGCTGCTGGCCGACGCGGTGGTCCGGGACCTGGTGGACTGACGGAACCACCGCGCGAGCCGGGGCGGCGGGTCAGCCGGGGTAGTTCTCCCGCCAGGGCTGGTAGTACGGGTTGTCCTGGCACTCGTTCATGATCTCGGTCTTGGTCGTCTTGTCGACCGGGCAGACCCCGACGATGAACGAGCGCTCGATGCCGCCGGGGAAGGCGACCTCGACCTGCGCGGCCCACTTGTGGGTGTCGCCGATGGTCTGGTTCACGTCCACCCCGCCGGGGGCGTCGATGTAGTAGTTCCAGCCGCTCTTCCACCACGTCTTGTACAGGTCGTGGTCGTAGGTCGTCGAGACGTACGGGGAGGGCTGGTTGACCAGGACGTACTGCTCGATGTCGTACTGCCCGTCCACCGTGGCCTTGGGGTGGAAGCCCTCGGCGAACACGATCGACGGCGGGCGGCCGTCCGCGCGGTAGAGCTGCTTGCAGTTGGTGCGCCAGGACGGGGTCGGGGTGATGCGCGACAGGTCGGCCCGCTGGTCCGCGGCGGCGAAGAGGTGGTCGTCCACGCGCGGGCACGAGTTCGCCGGAGCGGCGTGCGCGGCGGCCGGGGCGGCCGAGGCGGAGACGGAAGCGGACGGCAGGAGGGCGGCGGCGAGCACGGTCGCGATGAGCACGACGCGCTGCCGCAGAGCAAAGGTGATCATGAAGAGCACCCTTGCGCGCCCACCACTGCCGACTACGCACCGTCACCCGAAGGTGAGCGTGTCCGCCGCCCGGGTGACGAGGCTACGGGGCAGTCACGAAGTCGATCAGTTCCTCGACGCGCCCCAGCAGGGCCGGCTCCAGGTCGCGGTACGAGGTCACCCTGGACAGGATGTGCTGCCAGGCGGCCCCGGTGTTCTGCGGCCAGCCGAGGGACCGGCAGATGCCCGTCTTCCAGTCCTGGCCCCGGGGGATGACCGGCCACGCGGCGATGCCCAGCGCGGACGGTTTCACCGCCTGCCACACGTCCACGTACGGGTGGCCCACGACCAGCACGTCCGGCGAGGTCACGGACGCCGCGATACGGGACTCCTTCGACCCCGGCACCAGGTGGTCCACCAGGACCCCCAGCCGGGCGTCCGGGGCCGGGCCGAACTCCGCCACGACGGCCGGGAGGTCGTCGATGCCCTCCAGGTACTCCACCACCACGCCCTCGATGCGCAGGTCGTCGCCCCAGACCCGCTCCACCAGCTCGGCGTCGTGCCGGCCCTCGACGTAGATCCGGCCCGCACGCGCCACCCGGGCCCGGGCGCCGGGTACGGCGATCGATCCGGACGCGGTGCGGGCCGGCGCCGCCGGGGCGCGGGACGGGCGGACCAGGGTGACGACCGCCCCGTCCAGCAGGAACCCGCTCGGCTCCATCGGGAACACCCGCCGCTTGCCGAACCGGTCCTCCAGGGTCACCGTGCCCGCCTCGCAGGCCACCACCGCGCCGCAGAAATCCGTACCGGCCACCTCGACCACCAGATCGGGTTCCGCCGCCACCTCCGGCACGGCCTTGGGGCGCTTCCACTGCGGGGTCAGGTCGGGGGAGTACTCGCGCATCCGGCCGACAGTAGGAGAGCCGCGGCCGTCATGCCTCCGACACGCCGAAACGGGCGGCCAGTGTGGCGCGTTGCGCACGGACGAAGTCCGCGGAGACCACCGCTCCGTGACCCGGCACGTACAGCGCGTCGTCCCCGCCCAGCGACAGCAGCCGGTCCATGGCCGCCGGCCACTGCGCCGGCACCGCGTCGTCGCCGGCCTGCGGTTCGCCCGACTCCTCGACCAGGTCCCCGCAGAAGACCGTCTCGCGCTCGCCGGGCACGAAGACGGCCAGGTCGTGCCCGCTGTGCCCGGGCCCCACGTTCGCCAGCAGCACCTGCACCCCGCCCAGCTCCAGTGTCCACTCGCCCGACACGGCGTGCTGGGGCAGCACCAGCAGGTCCACGGCCTCCGCCGCCTCCGCCTCCGCAAGTCCCTGCCGTACGGCGGACTCGCGCAGCTCCTCGCGGCCCGTGGAGAGCAGCGAGTCCAGCCCGACCGCCCCGAACACCTCGGCCCCGGAGAAGGCCGCCCCGCCCAGCACGTGATCGAAATGACCGTGCGTGAATGCGATATGAGTCACGTGCCGGCCGGTCAGCCGCTCCGCCTCGGCCCGCAGCAGCGCGCCCTCCCGCAGGCACGAACCGGGGTCGACGAGGAGGACGGAATCGTCCCCCACCACCAGTCCCACCGTGCAGTCCCACACCGGAAGCCGCCGCCGACCGGTCCGACCGGTCAACCGTTCCCAGCCCGCCTCTTCCCAACGTACGTCCATGCCGCGACGCTACCCTGGCGGGCCTCCCTTGCCAGGGTCTTACTACCCGGCCGTACACTGAGCGGGGGTCTCTGGCACTCGAACGCCCAGAGTGCCAGACAGCAGGCAACGGACCACAGCTGGAGGTGTGCGCGATGCTCAGCGAACGCAGACTCGAAGTGCTGCGCGCCATCGTCCAGGACTACGTCGGGACGGAGGAGCCGGTTGGCTCCAAGGCGCTCACCGAGCGCCACCGGCTCGGGGTCTCGCCCGCCACCGTGCGCAACGACATGGCCGTGCTGGAGGACGAGGGCTACATCGCCCAGCCCCACACCAGCGCCGGGCGGATCCCCACCGACAAGGGGTACCGGCTCTTCGTCGACAAGCTGGCGGGGGTCAAGCCGCTGTCGTCGCCCGAGCGGCGGGCCATCCAGAACTTCCTCGACGGCGCCGTCGACCTCGACGACGTGGTCGGCCGGACGGTGCGGCTGCTCGCGCAGCTCACCCGCCAGGTCGCGGTCGTCCAGTACCCCTCGCTGACGCGCTCCACCGTGCGCCACGTCGAGCTCCTGTCGCTGGCCCCGGCCCGGCTGATGCTCGTACTGATCACCGACACGGGACGCGTCGAGCAGCGGCTCATCGACTGCGCGACCCCCTTCGCCGAGACCTCGCTCGCCGACCTGCGGGCCCGCCTCAACAGCAGGGTCGTCGGCCGCCGGTTCACGGATGTGCCCCCGCTCGTCCAGGACCTCCCCGAATCCTTCGAGGCCGAGGACCGCAGCACGGTCTCCACCGTGCTCGCCACACTCCTCGAAACCCTGGTCGAGGAAGCCGAAGAGCGGCTGATGATCGGCGGTACCGCCAATCTCACCCGCTTCGGACACGATTTTCCCCTGACGATCAGGCCGGTGCTCGAAGCGCTGGAGGAGCAGGTCGTGCTCCTCAAGCTGCTGGGCGAGGCCAACGAGTCGGGAATGGCCGTACGGATCGGGCATGAGAATGCCTACGAGGGACTGAACTCCACGTCCGTCGTCTCGGTCGGTTACGGTTCGGGCGGCGAAACTGTCGCCAAACTCGGCGTGGTCGGACCGACCCGCATGGACTACCCCGGAACGATGGGAGCGGTACGCGCAGTGGCACGTTACGTCGGACAGATCCTGGCGGAGTCGTAAGTGGCCACCGACTACTACGCCGTTCTCGGCGTGCGCCGCGACGCATCGCAGGACGAGATCAAGAAGGCCTTCCGGCGCCTCGCGCGTGAACTCCACCCGGATGTGAATCCGGACCCGAAGACGCAGGAGCGCTTCAAGGAGATCAACGCGGCTTACGAGGTGCTCTCGGACCCGCAGAAGAAGCAGGTCTACGACCTCGGCGGCGACCCGCTGTCCTCCTCGGGCGGCGGCGGTGGCGCGGGCGGATTCGGAGCGGGCGGCTTCGGCAACTTCTCCGACATCATGGACGCCTTCTTCGGCCAGGCCTCGCAGCGCGGCCCGCGCTCGCGCACCCGCCGCGGCCAGGACGCCATGATCCGCCTGGACCTGGAGCTGGACGAGGCGGCCTTCGGGACCACCAAGGACATCCAGGTCGACACGGCCGTCGTCTGCACCACCTGCTCCGGTGAGGGCGCAGCTCCGGGCACCTCCGCGCAGACGTGTGACATGTGCCGCGGCCGCGGCGAGGTCTCGCAGGTCACCCGGTCCTTCCTGGGCCAGGTCATGACCTCGCGCCCCTGCCCGCAGTGCCAGGGCTTCGGCACCGTGGTCCCGACCCCGTGTCACGAGTGCGCGGGTGACGGCCGGGTCCGCTCCCGCCGCAGCCTCACGGTCAAGATCCCGGCGGGCGTCGAGAACGGCACCCGCATCCAGCTCGCGGGCGAGGGCGAGGTCGGCCCCGGCGGCGGCCCCGCCGGCGACCTGTACGTGGAGATCCACGAGCTGCCGCACCCGACCTTCCAGCGGCGCGGGGACGACCTGCACTGCACGGTCACCATCCCGATGACGGCGGCCGCGCTGGGCACCAAGTGCCCGCTGGAGACGCTGGACGGCCTGGAGGAGATCGACATCCGGCCCGGTACCCAGTCCGGCCAGGCGATCCCGCTGCACGGACGCGGCGTCACCCACCTGCGCGGTGGCGGGCGCGGCGACCTGATCGTGCACGTCGAGGTCACCACCCCGGGCAAGCTGGACCCGCAGCAGGAGGACCTGCTGCGGCAGCTGGCGAAGCTGCGCGGCGAGGAGCGGCCGACCGGCCAGTTCGCGCCGGGGCAGCAGGGTCTGTTCAGCAGGTTGAAGGACGCCTTCAACGGTCGCTGACCGTCCTGACCTCATCGACGGGCCCGGCCCGGGGACGCCCCGGCCGGGCTCGCCGCATGTCCCGCGAGGCCGCTTCCCGGCCACGCCAGGAAGCGGACTATGCCAGGCGAATGCCGTGATTCGGCCCCATGGGCGGGACGTGGCACGATGCAGTCCATGTCCACCGCGCGGAACGGTCTCTCCCCTTACCCGATCGTGCAGGCACCCATGGAGGGCGGCGCCTCCTGTCCGCCGCTCGTCGCCGCCGTGTGCGAGGCGGGCGGGCTGGGCTTCCTGGCCGGTGGCTACAAGACCGCCGACGGCATGTACCAGGAGATCAAGCAGGTACGCGCGCTCACCCGGCGCCCCTTCGGGGTGAACCTCTTCATGCCGCAGACCGGTTACGTGGACCCGGCCGCGGTCGAGGCCTACCGCGGGCAGCTGGCCGGAGAGGCGAGCTGGTACGAGATCTCGCTCGCCGACGAGGACATCATCGGCACCAGCGACGACGGCTATGAAGCGAAGCTCGCCATTCTGCGGGAGGACCCCGTTCCGGTCGTCTCCTTCACCTTCGGCTGCCCCGCCCCGGCGGTCCTCGCCTCGCTGCGCAAGGCCCGTACGTACACCGTCGTCACCGCGACCTCGGTCGAGGAGGCCCGCGCCGCGCAGGAGGCCGGAGCCGACGCCGTCTGCGTGCAGGGGGTGGAGGCCGGCGGCCACCAGGGCACCCACCGGGACGACGCGCAGGCCGACGGCACGGCGGCGGTGGGCCTGCTCGCGCTCGTGGCGCAGGTACGGGAGGCCGTGGCCCTCCCGATCATCGCGGCGGGCGGCCTGATGCGGGGCTCGCAGATCGCGGCGCTCCTGGCGGCGGGCGCGGAGGCGGCACAGCTCGGGACGGCCTTCCTGGCCTGTCCGGAGTCGGGGGCGGACCCGCTGCACAAGAAGGCGCTGACCGACCCGCTGTTCGTCCACACCGAGCTGACCCGGGCCTTCTCCGGGCGGCCGGCCAGGGGGCTCGTGAACCGGTTCATGCGCGAGCACGGACCGTACGCCCCCGCCGCCTACCCGCAGGTCCACCACCTGACCTCGGGGCTGCGCAAGGCGGCCGCCGCGGCCGGGGACCCGCAGGGCATGGCCCTGTGGGCGGGCCAGGGGCACCGGCTGGCGCGCACGCTGCCGGCCGGGGAGCTGGTGGAGGTGCTGGCGGCCGAACTGGCCGAGGCGCAGAGCACGTTGAAGGCAAGGCAGATGAGGAGTGCGTCATGACCGCCCCGGTGTTCGTGGTCGAAGAGGTCCCGGCGGGACCGGAGTTCGTCCTGGACGGCCCTGAGGGCCGGCACGCGGTGTCCGTGAAACGGCTGAACCCGGGTGAGGACGTGGTCCTCACCGACGGCCGGGGCGGCTGGGCGGAGGCGGTCGTGAAGGCCGCCGAGGGCAAGGACCGCTTGGTCCTGGCGGTGTCCTCGACCGGGCTGGAAGCCGAGCCGGCGGTCCGTATCACCGTGGTCCAGGCCCTGCCCAAGGGGGACCGCGGCGAGCTGGCCGTGGAGACCATGACCGAGACGGGCGTCGACGCGATCGTGCCGTGGCAGGCCTCGCGCTGCATCACGCAGTGGCGCGGCGACCGCGGCACCAAGTCCCTGGCCAAGTGGCGGGCCACGGCACGGGAAGCCGGCAAGCAGTCCCGCCGGGTCCGCTTCCCGGAGGTGTCCGAGGCCATGTCCACCAAGCAGGTGGCGGCGCTGCTGGCCGGCGCCGACCTGGCGATGGTCCTCCATGAGGACCGCGACACCCCTTCCGAGGCACTGGCCGCGGCCGAGCTCCCGGCGGCCGGGTCCATCGTGCTGGTCGTCGGCCCCGAGGGCGGGGTCTCCCCGGAGGAGCTGGCCGTCTTCGCCGGGGCGGGGGCCCACCCCTACCGCCTGGGCCGCTCCGTCCTGCGGACCTCCACGGCGGGCACGGCCGCGACGGCGGTCCTGCTCGCCCGTACGGGGCGCTGGGCCTAGAAGTTCGCCTCGATCGCTCCGGGGATACGATGCCCGGAGCGATCAACGACACGGAGGCGAAGCGATGGCCGGGGAACCGCAGGCCGACTGCCTGTTCTGCAAGATCGTCGCGGGGAACATCCCGGCGACCGTGGTCCGGGAGACGGAGACGACCGTCGCCTTCCGGGACATCAACCCTCAGGCACCCACGCACGTGCTCGTCATCCCGCGCGTCCACTACCCCGACGCCGCCGCCCTGGCCGCGGCCGAGCCGGGCATCGCCGCCGACGTGCTGCGCGAGGCCGGGCAGATCGCCGCCGACGAGAAGGTCGACGACCACGGCTACAGGGTCGTGTTCAACACCGGTGCCGGCGCCGGTCAGACCGTCTTCCACGCGCACGCGCACGTCCTCGGAGGCCGCGGCCTCCAGTGGCCCCCCGGATAGACCGTGTCCGTACGCGAGTTCGTGGTGCTGGGCACCGCCAGTCAGGTGCCCACGCGCCACCGCAACCACAACGGCTACCTGCTGCGCTGGGACGGCGAGGGCTTCCTCTTCGACCCGGGCGAGGGCACCCAGCGCCAGATGCTGCGCGCCGGGGTGGCCGCGCACGACATCAACCGGATCTGCGTCACCCACTTCCACGGTGACCACAGCCTGGGCCTCGCCGGGGTGATCCAGCGGATCAACCTCGACCGGGTCCCGCACGCCGTCACCGCCCACTACCCGGCCTCGGGACAGAAGTTCTTCGACCGGCTGCGGTACGCCACGGCCTACCGGGAGACCGTCCTGATCGACGAGGAACCGGTGGGCGGGGACGGGACGCTGACGCTGGCGCGCGGGGCCTCGTACGTCCTGGAGGCGCGGCGGCTCTCGCACCCGGTGGAGTCCTTCGGCTACCGGATCACGGAGCCCGACGGGCGCCGCATGGTGCCGGAGCTGCTCACGCGGCACGGGATCAAGGGGCCGGACGTCGGCCGGATCCAGCGCGAGGGACGGCTGGACGGGGTCACGCTGGAGGAGGTCAGCGAGCCGAAGCCGGGGCAGCGGTTCGCGTTCGTCATGGACACCCGGCTGTGCGAGGGCGTGGAGGCGCTCGCCGAAGGCTGCGACATGCTGGTCATCGAGTCGACCTTCCTCGACGAGGACGCGCAGCTGGCCGCCGACCACGGACACCTCACGGCCGGGCAGGCGGCGCGGGCGGCGCGGGACGGGGGCGTGAGGCATCTCGTCCTGACGCACTTCTCGCAGCGGTACACGGATCCGTCCGTGTTCGAACGCCAGGCGCGCGAGGCGGGGTTCGAGGGCGAACTGACGGTGGCGGCGGACCTGGTACGGGTGCCGCTGCCCAAGCGGAGCTAGCCCGTCTCTTTTCGGCTCCTGCCCGCCCGCGCAGGAGCTGGACGCGGTCGCGGGAGCGGCGGGGGCCGGGGAGAGCAGGAGGATGCGGCGGGGGAGACGACGGACGGAGATCACCGCGACCTCCAGCTCCGCGGCGCCGACCCGGGGCACCGCGCCGGCCGGTCCCCCCCGCGTCGGACGGTGCCCCCGCGTGGTCGCCGGGACCGCCGCCGGGGCCTCGCCCTCGGCAGACGTACCGAGCCTGCGGCCAGTGGGCGGCCGCTGTCGTGCAGCGCGACGGCGGTCCTCGGCCCCGCCGCGGCCGGCACCGCCAGCGGCCGTGAGGATCCAGCGCCGCCGTGAGGCCGATGGCACAGGATCTCGCCCACCGGAAAGGTGGCGAGGCCGTGCGCCGAGGACGAGCACCACGCAGGCGATGACGGCTGTGCCCGCGCCGACCGGGACGGCCCGGCCCGGGGGGCGCCGAGCGCGGAGGCCGCGGTGACCCCGAGCGCCAAGGCGAAGACGGCCCCATGGTGATCTCCGAGAGGCCCGCCTGCTGGGCGCCATCCGGCCGCTGACCCCCCACTGGGCGTTCTGCGCGAGGGACCACAGCATCAGGCCGCCCGCCAGGTCCACCCCGGCGCGCGGGTAGGGCAGCCGGCCCGCGGGGATCCCCGTGACGGCGCCGCCGAGGGGCCCACCCAGGCCGCCGCCGCGCCCAGCGCGAGGGCGACGAACGGCAGATCGTGTCCGCCCCTGAGTCGCGGCAGAGCCTGTACAGCGCGCCGACGGTCGCCGAGACCGACAGCAGCCCCACGGCGGAGGCTCGGTACGGGTCCCGCTGCCCGGCGATCCCGGCGGCGGCCACGGCCGTCGCCGTCCCGGAGCCGAAGCCGCCGACGACCGAGCCCGCGACGACCGGCGGCAGCAGCGAGCCCGCGGCGGGAGGACCGAGCCGGTCAGACGGCGGGCGCCGGGGATACCGGGGATGCCGGGGATAAGGTCATGCGGATGGTGATCTGCGCCACACTGGGTTTCGGGTTCGCCCGGGACGGGAAGGGCTGGCAGCTTTCCACCGCAAACCCCACGTGCAGAAACGGCCCTTCAAGAACACCGGGGAGTACACCGTGACCAGTCGGGACAGCGACGACATCCGCGCAGCAGCAGTGGACCCGCTCGGTCCGCTGCGTGACCCCCAGGAGCCGGGCTGCGACGTCTTCCTGACCGGAACGGTCTTCCTCGACATCATCTTCACGGGCCTCGACTCGGCCCCGGTGCGCGGTACGGAGTCCTGGGCGCGCGGCATGGGCTCCAGCCCCGGCGGCGTCGCCAACATGGCCACGGCCCTCGCCCGCCTCGGCCTGCGCACCTCGCTCGCCGCGGCCTTCGGCGACGACCACTACGGGGAGTACTGCTGGGACGCCCTCGAACAGGGCGAGGGCATCGACCTCTCCATGTCGCGGACCATCCCCGGCTGGCACAGCCCCGTCACCGTCTCGATGGCGTACGAGGGCGAGCGCACGATGGTCTCGCACGGCCACGAGGCACCTCCCCCGGCGGGCCCCGGCCCCTTCCCGCAGTGCCCGCCGCGGGCCCGGGCGGCCGTGGCCTCGCTGGGGCCCGGCCGGGGCGAGGAGTGGATCGGCGAGGCGGCGCGGCGCGGCTCGCGGGTCTTCGCGGACGTGGGCTGGGACGAGAGCGGCCGCTGGGAGCTGGGGGCCCTGGCCGACCTGGAGCACTGCGAGGCCTTCCTGCCGAACGCGGGCGAGGCCATGCGGTACACGCGGACCGACTGCCCGCGCGCGGCGGCCCGGGCGCTGGCGGAGAAGGTGCCGATCGCCGTGGTGACGATGGGCGCGGAGGGCTCGTACGCGGTGGACGGGCGTACCGGCGAGACCGCGCAGGTCCCGGGGATCGCGGTGGACGAGCTGGACCCGACCGGGGCGGGGGACGTGTACGTGGCGGGCTTCCTCACCGGCACGCTCGCGGGCTGGCCGCTGGCGGACCGGCTGGCCTTCGCCGGGCTGACGGCGGCCCTGTCGGTCCAGGAGTTCGGCGGCTCCCTGTCGGCCCCCGGCTGGCCCGAGGTGGCCCACTGGTGGCGGGCCGCCCCGGAGGGGCTGCGCGGCCGGTACGGCTTCCTGGACGACCTGATCCCGCCCGGCTCGACCCCCGCGGCGCGGCGCAGGGCGGTGCCGACGATCGGCTTCCGGCACTCCGCGTAGCCGACCGGACCGGCGGGGAAAACCCCTCGGTGAAGGCCCGGTGGCGACGTACGCTTGGTAGTCCGGAGGTCGTCGATCGGCGCGGCCCCTCAGCGGGAGGTATGCGCAGGCCACAGTGCCGGCCCATGACTCAGACACCCACAGCCCAGATCCCAGCGCCGGGCCAGGCGCGAGCCCACTTCACCGTTCCGGCGACGCACCCGATGGTGACGGTGCTCGGCTCGGGTGACGCCCTGTTGCGCGTGATCGAGAGGGCCTTCCCCAAGGCCGACATCCACGTGCGGGGCAATCAGGTCAGCGCTGTCGGGAACGCGACCGAAGTCGCCCTGATCCAGCGCCTGTTCGACGAGATGATGCTGGTGCTCCGCACCGGGCAGCCGATGACGGAGGACGCAGTGGAACGCTCGATCGCCATGCTCCGGGCCAATGGCAGCGGCGTGGAAGGAGGGGAGGAGACGCCCGCCGAGGTGCTCACCCAGAACATCCTCTCCACCCGCGGCCGCACCATCCGGCCCAAGACCCTCAACCAGAAGCGGTACGTCGACGCGATCGACAAGAACACGATCGTCTTCGGCATCGGCCCCGCCGGTACCGGCAAGACCTACCTCGCCATGGCCAAGGCGGTCCAGGCCCTGCAGTCCAAGCAGGTCAGCCGGATCATCCTGACCCGGCCGGCCGTCGAGGCGGGGGAGCGGCTCGGCTTCCTGCCGGGCACGCTCTTCGACAAGATCGACCCGTACCTGCGTCCGCTCTACGACGCGCTGCACGACATGATGGACCCGGACTCGATCCCCCGGCTGATGGCCGCCGGGACCATCGAAGTGGCGCCCCTGGCGTACATGCGCGGCCGCACCCTGAACGAGGCGTTCGTCGTCCTCGACGAGGCGCAGAACACGACTCCGGAACAGATGAAGATGTTCCTGACCCGGCTCGGTTTCGACTCGAAGATCGTCATCACCGGTGACATCACCCAGGTCGACCTGCTGCCGGGCGGCACCAGGAGCGGTCTGCGCCAGGTGCAGTCGATCCTCGAAGGGGTTCCGGACATCCACTTCTCGCGGCTCACGTCCGAGGATGTCGTCCGGCACAAGCTGGTCGGCCGTATCGTCGACGCGTACGAGAAGTACGAGGACGGCCAGGACGGCCGGAACGGCCAACACGGGAAGTAGAACTCAGCGCACCATGTCGATCGACGTCAACAACGAGTCCGGAACCGAGGTCGACGAGCGGGCGATCCTCGACATCGCCCGCTACGCGCTCACCCGGATGCGGATCCACCCGCTCTCCGAGCTCTCCGTCATCGTCATCGACGAGGACGCGATGGAGCAGCTCCACATCCAGTGGATGGACCTGCCCGGACCCACCGACGTCATGTCCTTCCCGATGGACGAGCTCCGTCCGCCGGCGAAGGACGACGAGGAGCCCCCGCAGGGGCTCCTCGGTGACATCGTGCTCTGCCCCGAGGTCGCCAAGAAGCAGGGCGAGGAAGCCCCGACGCAGCACTCCATGGACGAGGAGCTCCAGCTCCTGACCGTCCACGGGGTGCTGCACCTGCTCGGCTACGACCACGAGGAGCCGGACGAGAAGGCCGAGATGTTCGGCCTGCAGGCGGCCATCGTCGACGGCTGGCGCGGTGAGCGCGGCATGACGGGCCCGTCTCCGGCGCCCACCGTCTCGTGAACGCCCCCCAGCTGATCACCGGCGCGGTCCTGCTGGTGGTGGTGGCCTGGTTCGCGGCGTGCGCCGAGTCCGGGATCGCCCGCATCTCCAGCTTCCGCGCCGAACAGGCCGTACGGGAGGGCCGGCGCGGCAGCGAGAAGCTCGCCCAGGTGGCCGGCGACCCCACCCGCTACCTCAATGTGGCGCTGCTGGTCCGGGTCACCTGCGAGATGGCGGCGGGGGTCCTCGTGACCTACGTCTGCCTCGACGAGTTCGGCGAGAACTGGACCGCGTTGCTCGTGGCCATCGCCGTGATGGTGCTGGTCTCCTTCGTCGCCGTCGGCGTGTCCCCGCGTACGATCGGCCGCCAGCACCCCCTGAACACCGCGACGGCGGCCGCGTACGTCCTCGTGCCGCTCGCCCGGGTGATGGGCCCGATCCCGCAGCTGCTGATCCTCATCGGCAACGCGCTCACGCCCGGCAAGGGCTTCCGCAAGGGGCCGTTCGCCTCCGAGGCCGAGCTGCGCGCGATGGTCGACCTCGCGGAGAAGGAATCGCTGATCGAGGACGACGAGCGCCGGATGGTGCACCAGGTCTTCGAGCTCGGCGACACCCTGGTGCGCGAGGTGATGGTGCCGCGCACCGACCTGGTCTGCATCGAGCGGTACAAGACGGTCCGTCAGGCGACCACCCTCGCACTGCGGTCGGGCTTCTCGCGCATCCCGGTGACCGGGGAGAACGAGGACGACATAGTCGGGATCGTCTATCTGAAGGACCTCGTCCGCAAGACCCACATCAGCCGCGAGGCCGAGTCCGACCTGGTCTCCACGGTCATGCGGTCGGCGGTCTTCGTGCCGGACACCAAGAACGCGGGCGATCTGCTGCGCGAGATGCAGCAGGTGCGCAACCACGTGGCCGTGGTCATCGACGAGTACGGCGGCACCGCCGGCATCGTCACGATCGAGGACATCCTTGAGGAGATCGTCGGCGAGATCACCGACGAGTACGACCGGGAGCTCCCGCCGGTCGAGGACCTCGGTGAGGACCGCTACCGGGTCACCGCCCGCCTGGACATCACCGACCTCGGTGAGCTGTTCAAGGTCGAGGCGTTCGACGACGAGGACGTGGAGACGGTCGGCGGACTGCTGGCGAAGGCGCTGGGCCGGGTGCCGATCGCGGGCGCCTCGGCCCTGGTGGAGCTGCCGGACGGGCGGCCGCTGCGGCTGACGGCCGAGTCCCCGGCCGGGCGGCGGAACAAGATCGTGACGGTGTTGGTGGAGCCGGTTGCCGCGGCGGACGCCGCGGGGGAGGAGGGGGAATGACCCCGGCGCAGCTGCGGGAGTTCTGCCTGAGCTTCAACGCGGCGGTGGAGGAGTTCCCTTTCACCCCGGAGACCTCGGTGTTCAAGGTCCTGGGCAAGGTGTTCGCGCTCACGGCGCTGGACGCCGAGCCGCTGAAGGTCAACCTCAAGTGCGAGCCGGAACTGGCGGTGCGGCTGCGCGAGGAGCACGCGGCGGTCGTGCCGGGCTATCACATGAACAAGCGGCACTGGAACACGGTGACCGCGGGCGGGCCGGGCGCGCTGCCGGACGAGATGGTCCGGGAGCTGGTGGAGGACTCGTACGACCTGGTGGTCGCGGGCCTGCCGAAGGCGGAACGGCTGCGGCTCGACAGGCCGTGACCGGCCATGACCGACCGGTCCCGGCGGGGTCGTTGCACGGCCCCGCCGGGACGCTCCCTATGCTTTCGACCATGACCGACAGCACCGGGATCGACCCCGAGGACAGCAAGATCATCACGCTGGCGCGCAGCGCCCGGGCCCGCAACGGCGTGGCCGAGGGGGCGGCGGTGCGGGACGAGACGGGCCGCACCTACGTCGCCGGGACGGTGGAGCTCGACTCCCTGAAGCTGAGCGCGCTGCAGACCGCGGTCGCGATGGCGGTGGCGAGCGGGGCCGAGTCCTTGGAGGCCGCGGCCGTGGTCAGCTCGGCGGAGTCCGTGGCCGACGCCGACCGCGCCGCCGTACGCGACCTCGGCGGCCCGGCCACCCCGGTCCTCCTGGCCGCCCCGGACGGCACGCTCAAGTCCGCCACCCTGGCAGGCAGCTGACCCGGAAGCCGCGCGGGCCGTCGTCCCGGGCCGCGGACCGGCCTTCGTACCGGCCTTCGTGCCGGCCTGCGGACCGGCCTTCGTGCCGGCCCGCGGACCGGCCTTCGGACCCGCCCTCCTGTCAGCCTTCGCGCCAGACCAGCGTGTAGCGCCAGAACAGCCTCCGGCGCAGCCGCGCGCCCGGCAGCACGGCCTCGGCCTCGCGGGCGCCGGCCCGGACCCCATGTCCGCCGGGCGCGTCGGGGCGGGCGGTTCCCGCGCCCGGGCGACGATCGGCCAGGAGCCTGGCCGGGCCGCCGCTGCCCGCGCCGACGTCCAGCGGCGGCGTTGAACCTGCCGATCGCCTCGGAGGCGCGCTGCGCCAGTGGATTCACACGGTGAGTGGATCATTCGCGCGGCGGCGGATCACCATCGCCATCAGCGCGGCCATCGCGCACAGCGCGCCCGAGGCGTACCAGACGACGTCGTACGAGCCGAAGACGTCCCGCGCCAGGCCGCCCAGGAAGGCCACGACCGCCGCACCCACCTGGTGCGAAGCCAGCACCCAGCCGAAGACGATCGCGCTGTCGTCCCCGTACTGCTCACGGCACAGGGCGATGGTCGGCGGGACGGTCGCGACCCAGTCCAGACCGTAGAAGACGATGAAGAAGACCATCGGCGGGTGGACCGACGGGGCCAGCAGCATCGGCAGGAAGAGCAGTGAGACCCCGCGCAGCGCGTAGTAGACGGCCAGGAGCCGGCGCGCCTCGAAGCGGTCCGTGAACCAGCCGGACGCCACCGTGCCGACCACGTCGAACACGCCGATGACCGCCAGCAGTCCGGCCGCCGCCGTCACCGGCATGCCGTGGTCGTGGGCCGCCGGCACGAAGTGGGTCCTGACCAGGCCGTTCGTGGAGGCACCGCAGATCGCGAAGGTGCCCGCGAGCAGCCAGAAGGGGCCGGTCCGGGCCGCCTTGAACAGGACGGTGACCGCCCGGCGCGCGGCTCCCGGCGCGGGGGCGGGCTTCTGCGCGTACGTGCCCCCGTACGGAGCCAGGTCCACGTCCGCCGGGTGGTCGCGCAGCAGCAGCCACACGAACGGGACCACGCACAGGGCGGTGAGGGAGACGGTCACCGCCGCCGGGCGCCAGCCGTGGTGCTCCACCAGCCAGGACAGCAGCGGCAGGAAGACCAGCTGACCGGAGGCCCCGGCCGCCGTCAGGATCCCGGTGACCAGGCCGCGCCGCGCCGTGAACCACCGGTTGGTCACCGTCGCCGCGAAGGCCAGGGCCATCGAGCCGCTGCCCAGACCCACCAGCACGCCCCAGAACAGCACCAGTTGCCAGGACGCGGTCATCCACACGGTGGCGGCCGAGCCGCCCGCGATGACCGTCAGCGCGCACGCGACGACCTTGCGGATGCCGAAACGGTCCATCAGGGCGGCCGCGAACGGCGCGGTCAGCCCGTACAGCGCCATGTTCACGGAGACGGCGAGGCCGATCGTGCCGCGCGACCAGTCGAACTCCTCGTGCAGCGGCTCGATGAGCAGTCCGGGGAGGGAGGCGAAGCCTGCGGCGCCGATGATCGTCACGAAGGAGACGGCCGCGACGAACCAGGCGCGGTGGATGCGTCCGGGCTGCCGCGGGGCCTGCCGGGGGACCGCGGAGGCGGAGGTCGTGGAGGTGGGGGCTGTCTGCGTCACGCCGACAGCTTCCGGCCCGCCGGACCCTTGACGACAGTGGCCTGGCTGTCATGCTTCGATATGATCGGGCCATGGAGCCGCAACCCCGGACCCACCGCGTGGTCGTCCTCGCACTCGCCGGGCTGCTGCCCTTCGAGCTCGGCATCCCGCACAGGATCTTCGGGCGTGCCAAGGATCCGGCCGGGCGGCCGCTCTACGAGATCCTGACCTGCGGGCTCGCCCCCGGACCGGTGCGCACGGACGCCGACTTCGCGATCCACGTCGAGCACGGCCCGGAGCTGCTGGCCACCGCCGACACCGTGGTGGTGCCGGCCTCCTACGAGCTGGGGCCGGTCCACGAGCACGGCCGGCTGACCGGTGAACTCGCCGCGGCCCTCGCGTACATCCGGCCCGGCACACGGCTCGTCTCCATCTGCACCGGCGGTTACGTCCTGGCCGCCGCGGGGTACCTGGACGGCCGCCGGGCCACCACCCACTGGGCCTCCGCCGACCACTTCCAGCGGCTCTTCCCGGCGGTCCGGGTCGACCCGGGGGTGCTCTACACCGACGACGGGGACGTGCTGACCTCCGCCGGCGTCGCCGCCGGGATCGACCTGTGCCTGTACATCGTGCGCCGTGACCACGGCGCGGCCGTCGCGAACGACGTGGCCCGGCGGACCGTCGTACCGCCCCACCGGGACGGCGGGCAGGCGCAGTTCATCGAGCGCCCGGTGCCACAGCCGCAGCTGGCCAGCACCACGGCGGCCCGCGCGTGGGTGATGGACCGGCTGCACGAACCGCTGCGCCTCACCGACCTGGCCCGGAAGGAGGCCATGTCCGTACGGACCTTCACGCGCCGCTTCCGGGAGGAGTCGGGAGTCAGCCCGGGCCAGTGGATCGTGGGGCAGCGGGTGGAGCGGGCCCGGCGGCTGCTGGAGGAGACGGAGCTGCCGATGGAGAAGGTGGCGCGAGAGGCGGGCTTCGGGACGGCGCAGTCGCTGCGCAAGCACGTGCAGGCGGCGCTGGGGGTGAGCCCGACGGCCTACCGGCGCACCTTCCGCGCGACCGCCGGCACCAGCACGCCGCCATCTCCTGATGGGCCATCAGTTGATGCCGGGTCCGTGCATTGACTTCTCCCGCCGCCCGCTCGTGAATGGCCCCCTGTCGGGGCGACGGAACGCAGGGGGCGGGCAGTGCGAACAGGCGCGCGCAGCAGGAGCAGGAGATGGTCGGCAGCCGTCGGCATGGCCGCGCTCGCGGCAGTGGCCGGGGGAGCGCTGGGCGCACCCGCCGCCGCCGTCGACGAAACGCCCCCGGGCCAGGTCCCGGGCCAGGTGGACTTCCCGACCCACTGCCTCCCGCCCCAGGAAGCCGGACTCCCGCCCGCCGACGGGCAGACCACCGCCCGGATCACCGTCGACAACCCGGATCCACAGGTCGGCGACACCGTCACCGTGACCTACCAGGTGATCGCCACCCCGGCCGTGGCGGCCCTGGACCGGAGCCCGGCCGGCGGCGAACTCCCCGCCGACGCGCCGACCCCCACGGGCCGGATCCTGCTGGCGGGCGCCCAGAGCGGCGAGGTCACCGTCGTCGGCGGCCGGCGCGGTGCGCCCGCCGAGCCCGGGGCCGCCCCGCCCGCCCTCACCATGGCCGGCACCTTCACCGTTACCGCGCCCGGCGAGATCACCCTGGCCCCCGGCGGCTACACCCTGCACACCAGCCACCCGGTGGGCCTCGACACCGTGTGCACTGCCGCCGCGGCTCCCGTCTCCGTACGCCTCACCGCGACCCCGCTGCCCACGGCCAACCTGCGCAGCGTCTTCCTCGCCGCGCCCGCCGGCGCTCCGGGAGCCGGGCTCAAGGTCACCGCCGCCGGATTCACCCCGGGTGCGACCGTGACGGTGGCCGGGCGCGCGGGCGCCGCCGAGACCGCCGACCGGGCCGTCGCCACCGCCGACGAGCTCGGGGTGGCCCTGGCCGAGCTGTCGGTCACCGACAAGGCCACCACCGCCGTCGTCGCCTACGAGGGCACGGCCTGGTCCGCGCGCCTGGGCTCGGGCCCGGCCGCGTACACCGTCATCGAGGTCACCCCGCCGCCGCCCGGCACCCAGAAGATCACCGCCACCGTCGAGCCCGGCGCCCTCGGCATGACCCAGGCGGGCGAGGCCATCACCCTGGGCGCGGTGCGCTACGGCGACGGCGGCGGCGCCCCCGGCCGGATCGGCACCGTCACCGTCAAGGACGCCCGCGGCGGCCCGGCCGGCTGGTCCCTGATCGGCAAGGTCACCGACTTCACCGGACCCGGCGGTCTGCGCATACCGGGCGGCTCCCTCTCCTGGACCCCGAAGTGCGCCGCCGCGGCGGGCAGCCCCAGCCCGTGCACCGCGGGCAGCGCGGGCACGGTCGGCCCGGACGGCGCGGTCCTGGCCTCCACGCCCGACGGCCCCCTGGTCGGCGGCACCTTCACGGTCGACGCCACGGTCACCCTCCAGGTGCCCCCGTACACCCCGCCGGGCGCGTACACGGCGGTCCTGACGCTGACCCTGTCGTGACGACGGGCCGGGTGCCGTCGTGCGGGGCCGCCCCCGCCGCCGTGCTCACCGCACTGCTCGCCGCGGGGCTGCTGCTCGGGCCCGCCGGGACGGCTGCGGGCGCCGACAACGGCCAGTGGTCCGTGCTGCCCGCCGCCAACGCCGTCGGTCAGCGGCCCTACTTCTACCTCGCGGCCGCACCCGGCCGGTCGGCCGCCGACACCGTCACCGTCACGAACCGCTCCGACCGGCCCCGTGCCTTCCGGCTCTATGCCGCCGACGCCTACAACACCGCCCGGGACGGCGGCTTCGCGCTCCGCGGCCCCGACGAACCGCGCCTGGCCACGGCCGCCTGGGTGACGCTCGACCGGGAGCGGGTCACCGTACCGGCCGGGGGGTCCGTCAGCGTCGCCTTCACGCTCGCCGTCCCCGAACGGGCCCAGCCGGGCGACCACCCCGGCGCCATCGTGGCCCTGGAGGACCGGCCCGCCGCCACCACGGCCCGGGGGATCGGCGTGCAGCAGGCCGTCGCAGCCCGCCTGTACCTGCGCGTGACCGGCCCCACTGCCCCGGCCCTCGCCGTACGGGACGTCTCCGTCCGGCGGCACGGCGCCGGCGCGGAGGTCTCGTACACGCTCCACAACCTCGGCAACGTCACACTGCGCCCCCGGGCCGCCCTCACCGCCACCGGGGCCCTCGGCCGGCCCCTGCTCGCCCGCGGCCTCACCGGGCTGCCCGGCGAACTGCTGCCCGGTCAGGAAGTCCGGCTCAGCGCCCCCTGGGACGGTCCGCCCGCCGCGGAATGGGCCGACCTGACGGTACGGGCCACAGCCGACGGAACCACAGCTCAGGGCCGTACCGCCTACGCCTCCCACCCCCGTCTCGGCACCCTCCTGGCGGCCGC
The DNA here is from genome assembly GCF_042870715.1 of Streptomyces sp. NPDC006463. Lineage (NCBI taxonomy): Bacteria > Bacillati > Actinomycetota > Actinomycetes > Kitasatosporales > Streptomycetaceae > Streptomyces > Streptomyces sp. NPDC006463. Next base: position 274,870 of record NZ_JBIAHP010000009.1, read on the forward strand.
CGGCGCCCTCGCGGCCATGGGCTGGTCGGCGCTGGGAGCGGCATCGGGGAGAATGGCCCGTATGAGCGATCGTTCCCCCGAGTCCACCGCCCCGCACCGTGCGGGCTTCGCCTGCTTCGTCGGCCGCCCCAACGCGGGGAAGTCGACCCTCACCAACGCACTCGTGGGCACCAAGGTCGCGATCACCTCCAACCGGCCGCAGACCACCCGCCACACCGTCCGCGGCATCGTGCACCGCCCCGACGCCCAGCTCGTCCTGGTCGACACGCCCGGCCTGCACAAGCCGCGCACCCTGCTCGGCGAGCGCCTCAACGACGTCGTGCGGTCCACCTGGGCCGAGGTCGACGTCATCGGGTTCTGCCTGCCGGCCGACCAGAAGCTCGGCCCCGGCGACAAGTTCATCGCGAAGGAACTCGCGGGGATCAAGAAGACCCCCAAGATCGCCATCGTGACCAAGACCGACCTGGTCGAGTCCAAGCAGCTGGCCGAGCAGCTCCTCGCCATCAACCAGCTCGCCGAGGAGCTCGGCTTCGAGTGGGCCGAGATCGTCCCCGTCTCGGCCGTCGGCGACAGCCAGGTCCAGCTGCTGGCCGACCTGATCGCGCCGATGCTGCCGGAGAGCCCGCCGCTGTACCCGGAGGGCGACCTCACCGACGAGCCCGAGATGGTCATGGTCGCGGAGCTGATCCGCGAGGCCGCACTGGAAGGCGTCCGGGACGAGCTCCCGCACTCCATCGCCGTGGTCGTCGAGGAGATGATCCCGCGCGAGAACCGCCCCGCCGACCGGCCGCTGCTCGACATCCACGCCAACGTGTACATCGAGCGGCCCAGCCAGAAGGGCATCATCATCGGCCCGAAGGGCGCCCGGCTGAAGGAGGTCGGGATGAAGTCGCGCAAGCACATCGAGGCGCTGCTCGGGACCCCGGTCTTCCTCGACCTCCACGTGAAGGTCGCCAAGGACTGGCAGCGGGACCCCAAGCAGCTGCGCAAGCTCGGCTTCTGACCCTCTCGACGCGCCCGGACTCCTAGCGCAGCCGCCTCACCTTCAGCGCGTTGTCCGGGCGGGTCCCGGGACGGCCGTCGGGTGCGGTCAGCTCCTGCACGTGTTCCGCCGCGAGCAGGACCTCCCAGTCGCCCTCGGGCAGTTCCAGCTGCGCCAGGACCTCGTCCGGGGTCGGGAAGCCCATCTCCGCGTGCTTGTCCGGGTCCCACGAGGGTCCGCCCGCGTGGCCCGCGATCAGAAGGATCCCGCCGGGGGCCACTGCCGCGGCGGCCGTCCGCAGGATCCGCTCGCGGGGGAAGTCCCCGTATGAATGCAGGAAGCACGCGGAGACCAGGTCGAACTCCCCGGCGGGGAAGGACTCGCCGAGGTCGTGCCGCTGCCACTCGACGCCGCCGGTGAGCTCCGCCTCGTCGGCGTGCCGGGCGGCCCGTTCCAGGGCCACCCCGGAGATGTCGGTCCCGGTGACGTGCCAGCCCTGCCGGGCCAGCCACACCGCGTCGGCGCCCTCGCCGCAGCCGAGGTCCAGGGCCCGGCCGGGGGTGAGGTCCGCGACCTCGCGGACCAGGACGGCATTGGCCCGGCCGCTCCAGATGCGGTCGCTCTCGCTGTAACGGGCGTCCCAGAACTCCTCGCCCGCGGCGTGATCCTGGTGCTGGTGGTGGGACATGGTGGCCTCTTCCTGTACGGGTCTGCCGGTACGGCCGATGCTGCGCCGGTACCGCCCGGGCGGGCAAATACCGTTGCCGTTCCGGCAAAACCGGTCACCGGCAAGACCCGTCAGGCCTGCCTCAGGCCGGGGGCTCGGCGATCAGGGCCGTCGCCACGCGGCGGAATCCGATGCGGCCGTAGACACGGGCCACGTCCTCGTCCCCGGCGGAGAGGAAGACCGTACGGGCGCCCCGCTCCAGCGCCTGTGCGACCAGGGCCGCCGTGACCCCGAGGGCCAGGCCCTGCCGGCGGGCCGACGGGAGGCAGCCGACGCCCACCACCTCGGCGACGTCCCCGACCGGGTTGTACTGGCCGGAGCACAGGACCACGCCGTCCCGCACGGCCGCCGCCATGCCGGTACGGCCCGACGCGAGCATCTCCGACACCCGCGCCCGGCGCGCCCCCGCGTCGGGACCGGCCATCGCCGCCGCCAGTTCCGCGGGGCCCGCCTCGCCTATCGCCGTACCCGGAGCGGCGAAGGCCAGGGTCGGGACCGTCACCGCCGCCGTCAGCAGCGGGTCGTCGGCTCCGAGGAGGCGGACCTCCGGATGCGCGGGGACCGGTACGGCGGACGGGTCGAGGACCATGAGCGGGTGTGCATGGACATGCAGCCCCGCCGCCTCCACCGCGGCCCGCAGCGAGGGGCTGGTTTCGGCCACCCACTCGAAGGCCTCGGGTACCTTCAGCTCCCGCTGCCGGGCCAGTACCCGCTCCACGGCCGCCGCGGTCGCCTCGGGGCCGCCGAGCGCGGGCCGCGCGTAGTACGGCCAGCCGCCGCCCTCCTGGACGAACAGGGTCAGCGGCCCGAAGTCCTCGGCCCGCGCCCCGCCCACCCGCGGCACCGTGTCGTAGTACCGCTCCAGCTCGGACAGCAGCGAATCGATCATGTGGTCGGTCATCCGGCCATCCAAGCAAAGCGGCAGTTCTCAGGCACCTTCTTTCAGGACGCGCGTGATCAGTGCCCGTTGCGCGTCGGACAGGTTCGGCTCCTGGCAGGACACCGTCCGCCCGTCCACAGTGATCCGGTACGAGAAGCCGTCCCGGATCCGGCCCGCCGCGTGCCCCGGCGGACCGGGCCGCAGCGCGAGCTGGGCCAGCGCCCGCCACTCGGCCTCGTCCTCCAGTCCCGAGGTGTCCACCTCGACCCGGCGCTCGATGCCCGCGAAACCGCCCGTCCGTACCACTTGAATCCGCATGCGTGGCCTTCTACCCCGCCAGCGGGACGCCCACCGCCGACCACGCCTTCTGGAGCGCCTGGTGTTCCGCGCCCCCGCTCCCGTACCGGGCGACGGCCGCGGCGGTCGACAGCCGGGCGAAGTCCGCGAAGTCCGCGTCGGAGGCCAGCTGTCCGCCCGTGAGGGTGTCGTACCAGATCTGGCCGGCCCGCTCCCAGGCCTTGCCGCCCAGCTCGGTCGCCACGATGTAGAAGGCGTGGTTGGGGATGCCGGAGTTGATGTGGACCCCGCCGTTGTCGCGCGAGGTGGTCACGTAGTCGTCCATCGTCGCCGGCTGCGGGTCCTTGCCGAGCTCGTCGTCGTCGTACGCCGTCCCCGGTGCCTTCATCGACCGCAGCGCGACCCCGGTGACGTTCGGTCCCAGCAGCCCGGCTCCGATCAGCCAGTCGGCCTGGTCGGCGGTCTGCTCCAGGGAGTACTGCTTGATCAGCGAGCCGAAGACGTCCGACATCGATTCGTTCAGGGCGCCCGACTGCTGGTGGTACTCCAGGTTCGCCGAGTACTGCGTGACCCCGTGGGTCAGCTCGTGCCCGATGACGTCCACCGACACCGTGAAGTCGAGGAAGAGGTCCCCGTCCCCGTCGCCGAAGACCATCTGCTGCCCGTCCCAGAAGGCGTTGTTGTAGTCCTCGTCGTAGTGGACGGTCGCGTCCAGCGGCAGCCCGGCGTCGTCGATCGAGCGCCGTCCGAAGCCTTTCAGGAACAGTTCGAAGGTGGCCCCGAGCCCCGCGTACGCACGGTTGACGGTGGCGTCCTTGCCCGCCGGGTCGCCCTCCGCGCGCACCTTCCTCCCGGGCAGCCGGGTGCGGTGCTGGGCGTCGTAAATTGTCCGGTCCGGTTCGTCGGAGGCGGGCGTCCCGAGCGTGGGCACGATCCCGCGGACGGAGGTGACCCGGCGCCGGGTGCGCAGCATGGAGTCGCGTTCCAGCGTGCGCTGTGCGAGATCGGCGCGCCTTGAGTCGGCGGACCGGGCGGCCTTGTCGAGCAGGTGGGGCGGCACGACCGTGCAGAAGACGGGGTGGCGGTGGTGAGCGTGGGAGGCATCCATGCCCGGCAATGTGGCAGTGGGTTATCGTCGTGTCACTACCTGCGACCATGATTCATTCACTTGTCTGAAATCCGTGGCGCCTGATTGACGGATAGGCCCGACTCGCGGGGATGGAGAGAGACGTAACTCACATTAGGTACAAATCGGACAGGCGGGTCTTGCATACTGAAACAGGTCCTCGCTTTACGGCGCGGCTCGGCTAGGCTCGGCCCATCATGCGTATCGGGCTGCTTCTCCTTAGCTGCCGCGGCGAGGGTCTGTAGTCGTAGGCCGACCCCCTCCCCGCGGAGTTTGGTGTTGCGGTTTTGCGACCGTTGTCGGCCGTCCCAGCGAACTACACGCGGACACGCGAGGAGCCCAACGCCATGAGTCAGCACACTTTTGTCGGTCGCCCCACGCCCATCACCAACGCGACCCACACCCAGAAGCCCTCCGGGATGCCCATCCACAAGTACGGCCGGTACGAGCAGGTGGACATCTCCGACCGCACCTGGCCGGACGCCCGCGTCACCAAGGCTCCCCGCTGGCTGTCCACCGACCTGCGTGACGGCAACCAGTCGCTGATCGACCCGATGACCCCCGCCCGCAAGCGCGAGATGTTCGACCTGCTGGTGCGCATGGGCTACAAGGAGATCGAGGTCGGCTTCCCGTCCTCCGGTGAGACGGACTTCGCCTTCGTCCGCTCCATCATCGAAGAGGGCGCGATCCCGGACGACGTCACCATCTCCGTACTGACCCAGGCCCGCGAGGACCTGATCGAGCGGACCGTGGAGTCCCTGGTCGGCGCCAAGCGCGCCACCGTGCACCTGTACAACGCGACCGCCCCGACCTTCCGCCGGGTCGTCTTCCGCGGCTCCAAGGAGCAGATCAAGCAGATCGCCGTCGACGGCACCCGCCTGGTCATGGAGTACGCCGAGAAGCTGCTGGGCCCCGAGACCGTCTTCGGCTACCAGTACAGCCCGGAGATCTTCACGGACACCGAGCTGGACTTCGCCCTGGAGGTCTGCGAGGCCGTCTGTGACGTCTGGCAGCCGTCCGAGGGCCGCGAGATCATCCTGAACCTGCCCGCCACCGTGGAGCGCTCGACGCCGTCCACGCACGCGGACCGCTTCGAGTGGATGGCCCGCAACCTGACCCGCCGCGAGCACATCTGCATCTCCGTGCACCCGCACAACGACCGCGGCACCGCCGTCGCCGCCGCCGAGCTGGCCCTGATGGCCGGCGCCGACCGCATCGAGGGCTGCCTGTTCGGGCAGGGCGAGCGCACCGGCAACGTCGACCTGATCACCCTGGGCATGAACCTGTTCTCCCAGGGCATCGACCCGCAGATCGACTTCTCGCAGATCGACGAGATCCGTCGCACCAGCGAGTACTGCAACCAGATGCCGGTCCACCCGCGCCACCCCTACGCGGGCGACCTGGTCTACACCGCCTTCTCCGGCTCCCACCAGGACGCCATCAAGAAGGGCTTCGACGCCATGGAGGCCGACGCGGCCGCCGCCGGCAAGACCGTCGACGACATCGAGTGGGCCGTTCCGTACCTGCCCATCGACCCCAAGGACGTCGGCCGCTCCTACGAAGCCGTCATCCGGGTCAACTCGCAGTCCGGCAAGGGCGGCATCGCGTACGTCCTGAAGAACGACCACAAGCTGGACCTGCCGCGCCGCATGCAGATCGAGTTCTCGCGGATCATCCAGGCCAAGACCGACTCCGAGGGCGGCGAGGTCACCCCGAAGGCGATCTGGGACGTCTTCTCCGACGAGTACCTGCCCAACCCCGAAAACCCGTGGGGACGCATCCAGCTGCGTTCGGGCTCGACCGCCACCGACAAGGACGGCACGGACACGCTGACCGTCGAGGCGGTCGTGGACGGCGTCGAGACGGTCCTGACCGGCACCGGCAACGGCCCGATCTCGGCCTTCTTCGACGCGCTGGCCGGCATCGGCGTCGACGCCCGCCTGCTGGACTACACCGAGCACACCATGAGCGAGGGCGCCTCCGCCGTGGCCGCCTCGTACATCGAATGCGCGATCGACGGCCGCGTCCTGTGGGGCATCGGCATCGACGCCAACACCACCCGCGCCTCCCTGAAGGCGGTCATCTCCGCCGTCAACCGCGCGGGCCGCTGACCCGCTCGCACGCGAACCCCGTTCCTCCACCCGGAGGGGCGGGGTTCCGCCGTTTCACGGGGCCTCACCGGGCCAGGTAGCCGCCGTCCACCGGCAGGACCACGCCCGTCACGAACGAGGCCGCGTCGGAGGCCAGGAAGGCGATGACCCGGGCGACCTCCTCCGGCTCGCCGAGCCGTCCCATCGGGTGGGCCCCCGACATCTCCTCCAGGTACTCCGGCCCGCCCGGCTCGTCCTGCAGCGCCAGCACCCGCTCCGTACGGATGGTCCCCGGGGCCACCGCGTTGACCCGGATCCCGCGCGCCGCCCATTCCACCGCGAGGTGCTTGGTCAGCCCCGACGCCACGAACTTCGCCGGCCCGTACGCCGCCTGCCGGGCCTGCCCGGCCACCCCCGAGATCGAGGACACGCAGACCAGCGCCCCGCCGGGCCGCGGCTGCGCGATCATCGCCTCGATGGCGTACTTGCAGGTCAGGAACATCCCCCGGCCGTCGACGGCCATGACGTGGTCCCAGTCGTCAGGGCTGGTCTCCCGTACATCCGAAAGGGGGAGCACCCCGGCGTTCGCCACGGCGACGTCGAGGCGCCCGTAGGCCTCGACCGCGGCGGCGATCATCGCGCGGTTGGCCTCAGGATCGGCGACGTCACCGGCGACGGCGGTGACGGCGTGCCCCTCGTCGGCCAATTCCGCGCGCAGGGCCTCGACCCCGGGGCCGTTGACGTCGGCGGCGGTCACCAGGGCACCCGAGCGGGCCAGCAGCAGGGCGGTGGCCCGGCCGATCCCGCTCGCGGCACCGGTCACCAGGCAGGACTTCTGTTTCATGCCGCAGACCATAGGGGGCGCTCGCGGGGGGCGCAGATCGGCCAAGTCCGAGTCCCGCGCCATGTTGTCTTGTCACACGACTGACGCATCCTCACCGATGTGGCTAACATCACGCCAACCCGGCGACGTTGCCGGTGGGGCCCCGCCCGTGTCCGAGGGACCACGGGGGAGTTACGGAGGTGCGACGTGCTGCCAGTTCGGGGTGGGGACGGCCGGAAGCTGACGGTCTGGGGCATCCGTACCACCTGGAGCACCGTGGGCGACGGGGAATTCTTCTGCCCCGCCTGTGGTGGAGACCGCAACTACCGAAGGCGCACCGGGCGCCGCCGGTTCACCGTCGTCGGGGTGCCGCTGCTGCCGCGCGGCTCCGCCGGTCCCGTCGTCGAGTGCCAGGGCTGCCGCGAGCGCTTCGACGTCGACGTCCTGGACCACCTCACCACCACCCGCTTCACCGCGATGCTGCGCGACGCGGTGCACACCGTGGCGCTGGCCGTGCTCGCCGCGGGCGGGACGGCCTCGCGCAGCGCGCTGGAGGCGGCGGTGAGCGCCGTACGGGCCGCGGGCTTCCAGGACTGCGCGGAGGAGCAGCTGGAGTCCCTCGTGGAGGCACTGTCCACCGACCAGGGGCGGCTCGGGCTGTACGACGTCCCGGAATGCTGCGGGGCCGCGCTGTCGATAGAGCTCCACGAGGCTCTGGAGCCGCTGGCCCCGCACCTGGCCGGCCCGGGCCGAGAATCGATCCTGCTGCAGGGTGCCCGTATCGCGCTCGCGGACGGTCCGTACACGCCGGCGGAGCGCGAGGTGCTCTCCACCGTCGGCGCTGCGCTGCGCATCGACACGGACGAGGTGGTCCGGCTGCTGTCGGCGGTACGGGCGCCCTGAGCGCGTGCGAACGACCGGAGAGGCACTCCCCGGGGCCCGGCGGGCATCCGCCGGGCCCCGGCTTGTGTACGGGCCGTCTCGCCCCGTGTACGGGCGGGCTCGCCGAAACCGCCCGAAACGGCTCCGCCGGACGTAACGATCCGGCCTCGTGCGACTGGATTCGCACCCTCCGGGCGGGCATGCGGGCCGGGTGAAGTCCGCTCGGGACGCGGCGCGTCCCACCCCTTGGACGGCCGGAGCGGGGACTGCTGCTTTGCGGGCCCGAAGCGCACAACGGGCCGTGGGGTGGGGAGTTGGCGCGGAGCTTCGCAACTGCGCGGTGGTAATGCATGCGTTCGGGCGGCGTTCTGCATACTCCAGCGCCGAGGTCTCCACCACTGGAGAAACCAACAGATCGAAGATCGCTGGCCGTCAACAATTTGTAGACGTCGACGATATCTGTGAGGCCTCCCACAGGCGTTCAATTCCGGTCACACGACGAGACGACGCCTGTAACACAGCGGGGCTTCGATTCACGTGAACGCACTGACAACCCTGGCGGACAAACGGGTTAGCGACCCACTCCGGCCAGGGATAACCAGATCTCCTCTCACTTACCTCACCTCTTTGAAGGGCAAGGCAGAGATGGCACGTGTCGCCGCCCGGCTTTCCGTTGACGGAGAGCAGAGCACGCACCCGGTCGACGAGGTGCTCCCCCTCCCCAAGCTCGCGCTGTACGGCTTCCAGCACGTACTCGCCTTCTACGCCGGTGCGGTGATCGTTCCGATCATCGTGGGCAACGCGCTGAAGCTGAGCCCTGAGCAGCTGGTCTACCTGATCAACGCGGACCTGTTCACCTGCGGTATCGCCTCCATCATCCAGGCCTGGGGCATCGGCCGGATCGGCGCGCGGCTGCCGCTCATCCAGGGCGTGACCTTCACGGCCGTCTCCCCGATGATCGCCATCGGCCTCGGCGCGGGTGGCGGGACCGCCGCGCTGCTGGTCATCTACGGCGCGGTCATCACCGCCGGCATCGCGACCTTCGCCTTCGCGTGGCTGCCCGCCAAGGCGTTCCGGACGGTCATGCGGCTCTTCCCGCCGGTCGTCACGGGCACCGTGATCACCGTGCTGGGCATCGTCCTGATCCCGGTCGGCCTCAACGACGCGGCCGGCGGCCTCGGCAGCCCGGACTTCGGAGACCCGAAGAACTTCGCGTACGCCGGCGGCACGATGCTCTTCATCCTCGTCCTGATGAGGATCGGCAAGCCGTTCCTCTCCAGCATCTCCATCCTGCTCGGCCTGGTCGGCGGCACCGCGGTCGCGTTCCTCCTCGGCGACGCGAAGTTCGGCGACGTCGGCAACTCCGCCTGGATCGGGGTCACCACCCCCTTCCACTTCGGCGTCCCGAAGTTCGAGTGGTTCCCGATCGTCCTCATGCTGATCGTCATGCTGATCACGATGGTCGAGACGACGGGTGACACGTACGCGGTTGGCGACATCGTGGGCAAGGAGGTCGACAGCGAGACCGTGGCCCGCGCCCTGCGTGCCGACGGTGCGGCGACCGCCCTCGGTGGTGTCCTGAACTCGTTCCCGTACGTGGCCTTCGCCGAGAACGTCGGCCTGGTGCGGATGACGAAGGTCAAGAGCCGGTTCGTGGTGGTCGCCGCAGGCGTCTTCATGATCATCCTGGGTCTGCTGCCCAAGGCCGCGGCGATCGTCGCCGCCGTCCCGCACGGGGTCCTCGGCGGCGCCGCGACCGTGATGTTCGGCATGGTCGCCCTGGCCGGTATCCAGACCCTGGGCAAGGTGGAGCTCAAGGAGGAGAAGAACGCGCTGATCGTGGGCGTCTCCCTCGCCTTCGCCCTGCTCCCCGCGACCGTGCCCGTGTTCTTCACCAAGCACATGAACGCAGACCTGTCCTCGCTGCTCAACAGCGGTGTCACCCTCGGTGCCACGGCCGCCATCGTCCTCAACCTGATCTTCAACGGGCTGGCGAAGGCCGACGCCCCGGCTGTCCCGGCTGCCCCTGAGGCCGCCGACGCCGCCGAAGCTCCGGCCGAGGCGGAGGAGTCCGTCGCGGCCGAGCCGGTCTCCGCGGCGGTGCCCGCCCAGGCCGCCGCCGCCCCGGCCGGGGCGGAGAAGGCCGACGACGCGGGAACGCCGGCCCCCTGACCCTCCCAAGGGGTGATGGCCCCTCGCCCGGACTTCCCCCCGTCCGGACGAGGGGCCGTCGCCGTCCCGGAGGTGTCCCCGTACGGCCCCCCGTACAGGCGACAATGGGCGCATGAGTCTGTTCCGCGACGACGGCATCGTGCTGCGCACCCAGAAGCTGGGTGAGGCGGACCGCATCATCACGCTGCTGACCCGAGGCCACGGCCGGGTCAGGGCCGTCGCCCGCGGGGTGCGGCGTACGAAGTCCAAATTCGGTGCCCGGCTGGAACCTTTCTCCCACGCCGACGTGCAGTTCTTCGCCCGCGGCAGCGAGCTGATCGGCCGCAGCCTGCCGCTCTGCACCCAGACCGAGATCATCGCCCCCTACGGCAACGGCATCGTCACCGACTACGCCCGCTACACCGCAGGCACCGCCATGCTGGAGACCGCCGAGCGCTTCACCGAGAACGAGGGCGAGCCCGCCGTACAGCAGTACCTGCTGCTCGTCGGCGCCCTGCGCACGCTCTCGCGGGGCGAACACGAACCGCACCTCATCCTCGACGCCTTCCTGCTGCGTTCCCTCGCCGTCAACGGCTACGCGCCCAGCTTCGAGGACTGCGCGAAGTGCGGGATCCACGGTCCCAACCGGCATTTCTCCGTCGCCGCGGGCGGGGTGATATGCGGGGACTGCCGTGTGCCCGGCAGCGTCGTACCCTCGTCGGAGGCCATCGCCCTCCTCAGCGCGCTGCTGACGGGCGACTGGGGGCATGCCGACGCGTGCGAGGCGCGTCACGTGCGGGAGGGCAGCGGGCTGGTCTCGGCCTATTTGCACTGGCATCTGGAGCGCGGGCTACGCTCCCTGCGATACGTCGAGAAATAGGAGCTGGGCACATGGCACGACGCGGGATTCTGGGACGCTCTCGCCGCGAGTACAAGGTTCCCGAGCCGCACCCGTCCGGTGAGCGCCCGCCGAAGATCCCCGGTGAGCTGGTCCCGAACCACGTCGCGGTCGTCATGGACGGCAACGGCCGCTGGGCCAAGGAGCGCGGCCTGCCGCGCACCGAGGGCCACAAGGTCGGCGAGGGCGTCGTCCTGGACGTGCTCAAGGGCTGCCTGGAGATGGGCGTCAAGAACCTCTCCCTGTACGCCTTCTCGACGGAGAACTGGAAGCGCTCGCCCGACGAGGTCCGCTTCCTCATGAACTTCAACCGCGACGTCATCCGGCGCCGCCGCGACGAGATGAACGAGCTGGGCATCCGCATCCGCTGGGTCGGCCGCATGCCGAAGATGTGGAAGTCGGTCGTCCAGGAGCTCCAGGTCGCGCAGGAGCAGACCGTCGACAACGACGCGATGACCCTGTACTTCTGCGTGAACTACGGCGGCCGCGCGGAGATCGCGGACGCGGCGCAGGCCATCGCCCGCGACGTGGCGGCCGGCAGGCTGGACCCGTCGAAGGTCAACGAGAAGACCTTCGCGAAGTACATGTACTACCCGGACATGCCGGACGTGGACCTGTTCCTGCGCCCGAGCGGCGAGCAGCGCACCTCCAACTACCTGATCTGGCAGAGCGCGTACGCCGAGATGGTCTTCCAGGACGTGCTGTGGCCGGACTTCGACCGGCGCAACCTGTGGGCGGCCTGCCTGGAGTACGCCCAGCGCGACCGCCGCTTCGGCGGGGCCGTCCCGAACCAGCCGGAATCTCCGACCGGCTGAGCCCGGCCGACCGCTAGGCTCCGCTGTCATGGACATGAACGACGTGCAGATGGTGGAGCTCGGCTACCAGCTGACCAAGGCGGACATGGCGCAGGCGCTCCGGGCCCGTGACAGGTACACGGCCGCGGGGCGCCGCAGGCTGTGGCTGTTCCGCGGGGTCGGGACGCTGGCGCTGCTCCTCGGCGTGCCGTCGGTGTTCGCGTCGGAGCCCGTCATCGACAAGCCGGCCGCCCTCGTGATCATGGGGGTGCTGATGTGGACGCTCGCGCTCTTCGGCCACCAGCTCACGGCGCGGGGCTTCGGCGGGCTGCTGGCGAGGGCGGGGCGGACCCGGACCGTCATCGACGACTCCGGGTTCGAGGTGGCGACACAGGCCTCGACGACACGCATGGGCTGGACCGTCCACCGGACGTACGCGGAGACGGCGGACTCGTTCGTGCTGCTCAGTGAGGGCAAGGGGGCGGTGGCCATCATGATCCTGCCCAAGCGGGGTGCCCGGAACCCGGCCGATGTCGACCGGGTACGGGCGATCCTGGACCGGAACCTGAAGCGGCTCTAGGCGGGGTCAGGCGGCGGCCGCGCACTCCGCGCAGGTGCCGAAGATCTCCACCGTGTGGGCCACGTTCACGTAGCCGTGCTCGGCCGCGATGGACTCCGCCCACTTCTCCACGGCCGGGCCCTCCACCTCCACCGCCTTGCCGCACTTGCGGCAGACCAGGTGGTGGTGGTGGTCCCCGGTGGAGCAGCGCCGGTAGACGGACTCGCCGTCGCTGGTGCGCAGCACGTCGACCTCGCCGGCGTCCGCGAGCGACTGGAGGGTGCGGTAGACGGTGGTCAGGCCCACGGAATCGCCACGGTGCTTGAGCATGTCGTGGAGCTCCTGGGCGCTGCGGAACTCGTCCACCTCGTCCAGCGCCGCCGCCACGGCGGCCCGCTGCCGGGTGGATCGTCCTCGTACTGGCGCGGTATTCGTCTCGCCAGGCGCAGTCGCCACCGGTTCCTCCTCGTATAGGCCTGCGGCCATTGTGCCAGCCCGCTAGACCTTCACATCGTCGCGCGTGCAGACCTCTTCGACCGCCAGGGCGGCTTTGGCCCGGCGGCGGGCCAGGGGGGCGGAGAGGGCGGTCAGCGCCATGAAGACGCCGATCGCGAGCAGCACGATCGTCGCGCCCGAGGGCACGTTGATGTAGTAGGTGGCCGCCGTGCCGGTCAGGGAGACGGTCACGCTGATGGCCATGGCCAGGCCTAGCGTGGCGGCGAAGCTGCGGGTGAGCCGCTGGGCGGCGGCGACCGGGATCACCAGCATCGCGCTGACCAGCAGCAGGCCGACGATGCGCATGGCGACGGTGACGGTGACCGCGGCGGTGACCGCGATCAGCAGGTTCAGGGCGCGCACGGGCAGGCCGGTGACCCGGGCGAACTCCTCGTCCTGGCAGACGGCGAAGAGCTGCCTGCGCAGGCCGATCGCGACGGCGACGACGAACGCGGCGAGGATCGCCATCGCGGTCACGTCCTCGGCGGCGACGGTGGTGATCGAACCGAACATGGAGCCCAGGAGGCTGGCCGTCTGGCCGCCGCCGAGGTTGATGATCATCACACCGCCGGCGAGGCCGCCGTAGAAGAGCATGGCGAGGGCGACGTCCCCGCTGGTCCGGCCGCGGGCGCGGATCAGCTCCATGCCGACGGCGCCGACGACGGCGACGAGGGTCGCCATCCAGACCGGGCTGGTCTGGAGCACGAAGCCGAGGGCGACACCGGTCATGGCGACGTGGCCGAGGCCGTCGCCCATGAGCGCCTGGCGGCGCTGGACGAGGTACGTGCCGATGGCGGGCGCCGTGATGCCGACCAGGGCGGCCGCGATCAGCGCTCGCTGCATGAAGGCGTAGTCGAGGATGTCCATCAGCTCAGCAGTCCCGTCCGCAGGGGCTCGGCGTCGTGCGCCGCGTGGGGGTGTACGTGGTCGTGGCCGGGCAGGGCGTGCTGGCCCACGGCCTCCGGCGGCGGGCCGTCGTGGACGACGCAGCCGTCGCGCAGCACGACGGCACGGTCGATCAGGGGCTCCAGCGGGCCCAGCTCGTGCAGGACGAGCAGGACGGTGGAGCCGGCGGCGACCTGGGCGCGCAGGGCGCTCGCCAGGACCTCCTGGTTGGCGAGGTCCACGCCCGCCATCGGCTCGTCCATGATCAGCAGTTCGGGTTCGACGGCGAGCGCCCGGGCTATGAGGACGCGCTGGTGCTGGCCGCCGGAGAGGGCGTCCACGGAGACGTCGGCGTGCGAGTCCATGCCGACCAGGGCCAGGGCGTGCTCGATGGCCTCCTTGTCGGCCTTGCGCAGGAGGCCGAAGCGGGAGCGGGCGAGCCGGCCGGAGGAGACGACCTCGCGGACGGTGGCCGGGACGCCGCCGGCGGCGGTGGTGCGCTGCGGGACGTACCCGATGCGCGACCAGTCGCGGAAGCGCTTGAAGTCGGTGCCGAAGAGGCTGAGGGAGCCGTCGGTCAGTGGGACCTGGCCGACGACGGCGCGCACGGCCGTGGACTTGCCGGAACCGTTGGCGCCGAGCAGCGCGACGACCTCGCCGCGGTGGACGGTGAGGTCGATGCCGCGCAGTACGGGGCGCGAGCCGAGCGAGGCCGTGGCCCCGCGCAGGGATATGACGGCCTGGTCATCTGCCTGTCGGGGCGTGGACTGCATGGCTGGCGCCTCCGTTGCTGCTGTCATCACTTGCTACCGAGTGCCTTCTGGAGGTTCTTCAGGTTGGACCGCATGACCTCGAAGTAGTCAGCGCCCTGGGACTTGTCGGTGATTCCCTCGAGCGGGTCGAGGACGTCGGTCGTCAGGCCGGTGTCCTTCGCGAGGGTCTTGGCCGTCTTGTCGCTGGCCAGGGTCTCGAAGAACACGGTGGTGACATTGTCCTTCTTCGCGATCTCCTGGATCTCCTTGACCCGGGCGGGGCTCGGCTCGGCCTCCGGGTCGACGCCGGAGATGCCCTCCTGGTCCAGGCCGTAGCGCTCGGCGAGGTAGCCGAAGGCGGAGTGGGTGGTGATGAAGGTCCTGGTGGCCGTGTTCGTCAGGCCGTCCTTGAACTCGGTGTCGAGCCCGGTCAGCTTGCCCACCAGCTCGTCGGTGTTCTTCTTGTAGTCGGCGGCGTGGCCGGGGTCGGCCTTCTCCAGGGCCGCGCCGACGCCCTTGGCGACCTCCGCGTACTTGGCGGGGTCGAGCCAGATGTGCGGGTCCGCGCCGGCCTCGCCGTGGCCGTGGCTGTCGCCGTGACCCGCCTCGCCCTCGTGGTCGTGGTCGTGGCCGGACGCGGCGTGGACCTCGAGCTCGGTGAGGGTCGCGGCGTCGACGACGTTCTTCACGCCGGACTGGGCGACTGCCTTGTCGACGGCGGGCTGGAGGGACTTGAGGTAGAGGATCACGTCGGCCTCGCCCAGCTGGCCGGTCTGCTTCGGGGTGATCTCCAGGTCGTGCGGTTCGACACCCGGCTTGGTCAGGGTGTCGACCTTCACGTGCTCCTTGCCGATCTGCGCGGCGAGGAACTGCATCGGGTAGAACGACGCCGTCACGTGGAGCTTGCCGTCCTTGCTGCCCGTGGCACTCGCTCCGGAACAGGCGGTGAGGGCCGTGGCGGCGAGGGCGACGGCTCCGGCGAGGGCGGCACTGGGTATGAGGCGTCGTACGTTCATGACATCCATTTTCATCAAAAATGGAAACGATTGTCAAAAACCCAGGTGGAGGGCCCCGGGCCCGGGCTGCGGAAGGGGAACCGACTTGAAAGCGGGGGTGCGGGCGCCGGTAACCTAAAGACTTCGCCGTTCGTCCTCGTAATGAAGAGAGCACCGTGGCCGCCGACAAGATCGACACCATCGTCAGCCTGAGCAAGCGCCGTGGCTTCGTTTTCCCGTGCAGTGACATCTACGGCGGTTCCAGGGCTGCCTGGGACTACGGTCCGCTGGGTGTCGAGCTCAAGGAGAACATCAAGCGCCAGTGGTGGAAGGCGATGGTCACCGGGCGTGAGGACATCGTCGGTCTCGACTCGTCCGTGATCCTGGCCCCCGAGGTCTGGGTGGCCTCCGGCCACGTCGCCACCTTCTCGGACCCGCTGACCGAGTGCACCGCCTGTCACAAGCGCCACCGCGCGGACCACCTTGAAGAGGCGTACGAGGCCAAGCACGGCCGTCTGCCCGAGAACGGTCTCGCCGACATCAACTGCCCCCACTGCGGTGTGAAGGGCCAGTTCACCGAGCCCAAGCAGTTCTCCGGCATGCTGGAGACCCACCTCGGCCCGAGCCAGGACACCGCCTCCAAGGCGTACCTGCGCCCCGAGACCGCCCAGGGCATCTTCACCAACTTCGCCATGGTGCAGACCACCTCGCGCAAGAAGCCCCCGTTCGGCATCGCGCAGATGGGCAAGTCCTTCCGGAACGAGATCACTCCGGGCAACTTCATCTTCCGCACGCGCGAGTTCGAGCAGATGGAGATGGAGTTCTTCGTCAAGCCGGGCGAAGACGAGCAGTGGCAGGAGTACTGGATGGCCGAGCGGTGGAACTGGTACCGCGACCTCGGCATCCGCGAGGAGAACATCCGCTGGTACGAGCACCCGAAGGAGAAGCTGTCCCACTACTCGAAGCGCACCGCCGACATCGAGTACCGCTTCAACTTCGGTGGCAACGAGTTCTCCGAGCTCGAAGGCGTGGCCAACCGCACCGACTTCGACCTCAAGGCCCACTCCGCCGCCTCCGGCCAGGACCTCACCTACTTCGACCAGGAGGCCGGTGAGCGCTACACCCCGTACGTCATCGAGCCGGCGGCCGGTGTGAACCGCGCCATGCTCGCCTTCATGCTCGACGCGTACATCGAGGACGAGGCCCCCAACGCCAAGGGCGTCATGGAGAAGCGCACCGTGATGCGCCTCGACCCGCGCCTGGCCCCGATCAAGGTCGCCGTCCTGCCGCTGTCCCGCAACCCGCAGCTGTCGCCGAAGGCCAAGGGCCTCGCCGCCGACCTGCGCAAGAACTGGAACATCGAGTTCGACGACGCGGGCGCCATCGGCCGCCGTTACCGCCGCCAGGACGAGATCGGTACGCCGTTCTGCGTCACCGTCGACTTCGACACCCTGGACGACAACGCGGTGACCGTGCGCGAGCGCGACACCATGAAGCAGGAGCGCGTCTCCCTGGACCAGATCCAGAGCTACCTCGGCAGCCGCCTGCTCGGCTGCTAGGTTCCGCCGCTCGGAAGGCCGGGGGCCCCGGTGCGCTCGCTGCCCCCCGGGCCACCGGCCTTTCACGTGTGCTCCGTCTCAGGCGGCCGAAGCCTCGGCTGCCGCCGCGGCGGCAGCGCGGCGCTCGCCCTCCGCCTGGGACCGCTTGCCGTACATGGCGGTCCACACGCCCAGAGCGCCGAGCACTCCGTAGATCATGATCGGGCTGAGGGTCACCATGGTCTTGGTGCTCAGCGCGTACGCCAAGGCGATGCGGACGACGGCCTCGATGACGTACGCGATGCCCCAGACCAGCGTCATCCGGGTCATCGTGGTCCGGAAGCCCTCGTACTGCCACAGGCCGTTCCACCAGGCCGTGCTCTCCGGGGTGCCGTCGGTGGCGAACTTGCGGCCGAAGTAGAACATCAACGGGCGCGGTGCGAGCAGCGTGGCCAGGCAGAGCAGCCCGAACAGCCCGGTCACGCCCGAATCCTTGATGAGCAGGGCGCGGGCCGACTGAGCGCCGATGAGCGAGACGGCGGCCGTGATGACGATGAACACCAGGGTGACGATGGCGAACTCGTCGAGCTTGCGCCGCCAGGCCACGCTGATGGCGGTGTCCAGCACCGGCCAGGCGCTGCTGAGCAGCAGCGCCGAGAACTCGCTCCAGCCGTGGTCGTCGACGAGCGTGTTGTACGTGATGATCGGCGCCACGACATTGAGGCCGATGGTCAGGATCCAGCCGATGGCGGTTGCGGCCCCTGAGCGGGCGGGAGGTGCGGGTCGTGCTACTTGGGCGGACAAGGTTCCCCCTGGAACGTGCCTGATGAGTGCGGTAGGGGGACCGTAAGGACATCGAGATGGCATGTACAAGACGAACACGCCAAAATGATCATCAAGATGTTCGGACCGAGGGATTCCGGTTGAGCCGGGCCGGGCTCCGCGTCAGGCGCGCAGACCCCGGACGACCAGAGCGGTGACTGCTTCGAACTCCGTGAAGATCGTGGGCGAGAGCCAGTCGGCCGCGTACTGCGGGTCGTGGAAGCGGCCGGTGGCGTCGAAGACCGCGCGGGCGGCGGCCGGTACGTCGTCGGCGGCGAGCGTGCCCGCCGCGACGCCCTCGGCGATGATCCGGGCCAGCTGGCCGATCAGCTCGGTCAGGTGGGTCTCCACGATCCCGCTGTTCTCGGCGAGCAGCACGGTGTAGGTGGCGAACAGCTCCGGATCGTCACCGGCCTTGTGGCGCTTGGCCTCGAACAGTGCCCCCAGCCACGCCTCCAGCTTGGAGGGGGCGCTCTCGGCGGGCGCCGCGGCGATTTCCTCCAGCATGACGACGCTCTTGGCGAGCCAGCGGTCGGTGACGGCCTCGCGCAGCGCGGCCTTCGACGGAAAGTGCCGGTACACGCTGCCGTGGCTGACGCCCAGCGCGCGGGCCACGTCCACCACGGTCGCCTTGGTCGGGCCGAATCGGCGCAGCACCTCCTCGGTGGTTTCGAGGATGCGCTCGGGTGTCAGGGGCTCGGCAGCAGCGGGGGACATGGGACGACCGTACCGCCAGCTCAGTGCTCGCTGTCGAGGTGGGCCATCTGCGCCGCAGGGTAACGGTCACCGGCCGCGGCGCCCGCGGGTACGGCCTCCTCGATCGCGGCCAGGTCGGCGGCGCTGAGCGATATCTCCATGGCACCCAGTGCCTCGGCCAGTCGGTCCCGGCGCCGGGCACCCACCAACGGCACGATGTCCTCGCCGCGGGAGAGCACCCACGCGATGGCGGTCTGGGCCACGCTCACGCCCCTGCCCTCGGCGACCTTGCGCAGGGCGTCGACCAGATCGAGGTTCCGGTCGAGGTTGTCACCCTGGAAGCGGGGACTCATGCCGCGGAAGTCGCGCGGGCTCAGCCTGCGGTCCCGGGCGAAGTGGCCGCTGATCAGGCCGCGGGACAGCACTCCGTACGCCGTGATGCCTATGCCGAGCTCGCGGGCGGCCGGCAGGATCTCCTCCTCGATGCCGCGGGAGATGAGCGAGTACTCGATCTGGAGGTCGGCGATAGGGGCCACGGCGGCGGCCCGGCGCAGCGTGTCCGCGCCGACCTCGGAGAGGCCGATGTGGCGCACGTGCCCCGCCTCGACGGCCTCGGCGATGGCCCCGATGGTCTCCTCGATCGGGACGTCCGGGTCCACGCGGGCGATCCGGTAGATGTCGATGTGGTCCCGGCCGAGCCGCTGGAGCGAGTAGGCCAGGAAGTTCTTGACGGCCTCGGGTCGGCCGTCGTAGCCGGTGAAGCCGCCCTCCACCGTGCGCAGGGCGCCGAACTTGACGCTGGTCAGCGCCTGCTCGCGGGCCGCGGCGGGCGCGGTGCGAAGGGCTTCGTTGATCAGCAGTTCGTTGTGGCCCATGCCGTAGAAGTCGCCGGTGTCGAGCAGCGTGACGCCGGCGTCCAGGGCGGCGTGGATGGTGGCGACGGACTCCGCGCGGTCGGCCTCCCCGTACAGGGCGGACATCCCCATGCAGCCGAGGCCGAGCGGGAAGACGGACGGCCCGGTGGTCCCGAGGGTGCGGGTGGTGGCGGTGGCGGTGGCGTTCTCGTTCGTGGTCATGGAACGAGAATGGCATGACGGATGACAGATTTCAATATCTGTCACCCGTCAGTGTGGGGGTGCTACGAAAGGGCCCGCAGCACCAGGGCGGCGGCCGAGACCGCGGTCAGGGTGGCGGCCGGGGCGAGCTCGTAGTCCTTGGCGCGGAGGTGGGCGATGACCGCGCCGACGAAGTAGAGGGTCGCGCCGATGGCGGCGGCGATGCCGAGGGGGGTGATCCACAGGCCCGCGACCAGGCCGATCGCGCCCGCGGCCTTGAGGGTGGCCAGGCGTGGCAACCAGGAGTCCGGGACCTGGACCTTGCGCATGCTGGCGACGATCTGGTCGTTGCGCTGGAGCGTGAAGGTGGCGGAGGCGGTCAGGGCGAGGGCGAGGAGGCCGCCGACGACGGCGTAGGCGATGAACATGAGGGTCTCCAAGGGTTGGTAGTCCAGAATCATTGAACAGCCTCAACGATATTGCAAATGTAATCATTTCTCGATTGCTACGATGTGGACCATGACGGCAGATCAGGACACATCGCACCCTCCGCAGCGGCTGGGCCTGCTGCTGGCCTGGCACGGATCGGTCACCCAGGCCCGGATGAAGAAGGCGCTCAGCACGGCGGGGCTCACGCCGCGGCACGCGATGACGCTGATGCACTTGGAGGGCGGCCCCATCAGCCAGCGGGCGCTGGCCGAGCGGCTGGAGGTGGACCCGAGCGTGCTCGTCGGGATCCTTAACGACCTGGAGGGCGACGGCCTGGTCGAACGCCGGCGGGACCCGGCGGATCGCCGTCGCCACAACGTGGCCATCACCGTCGCGGGATCGACCGCACTGGGCAGGACGAACGCGGCGCTCGACGAGGTCGAGCAGGGCCTGTTCGCAGGCCTGTCGGCCGGTGACCAGGACGCGCTGCGCGCCCTGCTGGCGCGGATCGACACCCACGCGGACGACTTCGACTGCCAGGAGTAGCCCCCACGGTCCCCACCAGGGGCATCGGTCGGCCGATCCGACGGCTCGGCTGCGCGCCGGGACCGCGACCCCGAGACGGGCCGCGGC
The DNA here is from genome assembly GCF_042870715.1 of Streptomyces sp. NPDC006463. Taxonomy (NCBI): domain Bacteria; kingdom Bacillati; phylum Actinomycetota; class Actinomycetes; order Kitasatosporales; family Streptomycetaceae; genus Streptomyces; species Streptomyces sp. NPDC006463. The sequence continues at coordinate 295,379 of NZ_JBIAHP010000009.1, forward strand.
CCGAGAGGCTGTATTCGCCGGGGCCTGGGGCGCGCCGGAGCGGGAGGCTGCGCTGCGCGCCGGCCGGCGCGGACGGGAGCCTCGCGCACACGGCCGTGGCCGAGGAGGCCGCTCGGGCTGCGCCGGAGGGCGCGGGACCTGCCCGTGCCCGGGTCCGTCCGCAGGCGCCGACGGCTTGAGTCCGCTGCCGGGCGGGCCCGGCCCCCGCGGCGCCCCCGCGCCCGGGGTCGGGGAGGGGCCGGGGGCCGTGCCTGGACCGGCCGGGAGTAGGCCTCGCTCGAGTCGTCGGGCGGGGGATCCACCACCCAGCGTCTCCCGGCCCGGATCGGGGCGGGCGCGCCGGTTGCGGGCGTCCCGCCGCCACCGCGGTGTCTGCCTACGGCCGGGTACTCAGAGCAGGCGGGTGACCTGGGCGGTGCGGTCGGTGCGGATCTCTTGCAGTTCGGCCAGGTGGCGGAGCTTGTCGGGGTTGCGGATGACCCGGATCTCCGTGATCCGGCCGTTCTCAACCTCCACGCAGGCGACGCTGTCCGGCCGTCCGGCCGTGGTGAGCAGCAGGCCCGGCCGGCCGTTGACGTCGACGGCCATGAGGCGCGGGGTTTCCATCGGCTGGGCGAGCACGGCCGCGAGGAAGCGGGCCACGTTCTCGGCGCCGTGCAGCGGGCGCAAGGCCGCCTTGACCTTTCCGCCGCCGTCGTTCCATGCGGTGACGTCGGGGGCGAGCAGTTCCAGCATGCGGTTCAGGTCACCCCCGAGGCACGCGGCGAGAAACTCGTCGGTGACGTGGCGCCTCACCTCGGCCGGGGCCGCGTAGCGCGGCTGACGCGCTCGGACGTGTGACTTGGCCCGGGAGCCGACCTGGCGTACCGAGGTCTCGGTGCGGTCGAGCGTCTCGGCGATCTCCCGATACGAGAAGGCGAAGACCTCCTTGAGCACGAAGACCGCCCGCTCCAGCGGTGAGAGGCTCTCCAGAACCACCAGCACGGCGAGCGAGACCGACTCGGCGAGCTCCGTATCCCCGGTGGCGTCCGGCACGGTGACCAGCGGCTCGGGCAGCCAGGGGCCGACGTACTGCTCCCGCTTGACGGCCGCCGAACTCAGCCGGTTGAGCGCGAGGTTGGTGATCGTGCGCGCCAGGTAGCCGCCCGGGTTGGCGACCTGGGCGGACGCCTGGCTGCAGCGGAGCCAGGTGTCCTGGACCAGGTCCTCGGCGTCCGCGACGCTGCCGAGCATCTGGTAGGCGATGCCGAAGAGCATCGGTCGGTGCTGCTCGAAGACGGCGATCTCGATCACGTACGAGACGGTACCGCGCAGGCCTCGGAGAAGCCCTGGCTGGTCAGGCCGAAGGCGCTGTTGATCCGGGAGCGCCAATTCTCCAGGGCGACCGTGGCGGTGAGCTCCACGAAGGCGGCCTCGCCCAGCTGCCCCAGCAGCGCTTCAGCGAGTCCGTCGGTGACGTGGGGCTCGGTCTCGGTCATGGCCTCGGCGTACTCCATGACCTGCAGTTCCAGCTCGGTGAAGGCCTCGCGGTGGTCCCGCCACTGCGGTACCTGGGAGATCTTGTCGAGCGGCAGGCCGAGTTCGCTGCCTTCCCAGTGGCCGAAGTCCATGCACCAGGAGCAGTTGATCCGGGCCGCAGTGGCCATCACGGCGAGATGCCTCAGGGCAGGCTCCAGCGCGTTCCACTTGGCCACGGAGCGCTCCAGCTTGACGTACGTGAGCAGGACCTTCCGGTTGTGGCCGATCGCGAGCCCGGGGTCGAGCACCTTGCCGTACGTCCGCCGGGAGTACCAGGAGCCGACGCGGTTCAGCAGGGTGCGGGGCGGGGTGAGCGAGATGCGGGCGGTCATTTCGGGCCTCCAGGCTTCCGGCGGATGCGTCTGGAGGTACGACAGGACAGCTGCCGAGAACGTGACATCAGAGCCCCATTGCCGGGCGGTCTCGGTCCGTGCCGTGCCCTGCGCCGGCTGCGCTACGCGGCCCCGCCCCTGGGGTCAGGCCTCCGCTCGCGTGCGGGGGGTTGCCGGGTCCAGGGTGCGGGCCGTGCGGGCCGCCGTCGCGCGGGCCCAGGGGCCGCTCGTCGCCGCGCCCACAACCAGGACCAGCAGGCCGCAGGCCGTGATGATCCACCACGCCGGGCCCGTCGCCCCGGCGAAGTCGGAGCCGTTCGCCAGCCCGGCCGCCAGGACGGCGCCGACGATCGCGACGCCCAGCGTGCTGCCCGTCTGCCGGCTGGTGGAGGCGATGGCGGCCGCGACGCCCGCCTGGGAACGAGGCATCCCGGACACCGCCGTATTGGTGATCGGCGCGTTCACCATGCCGAAGCCGAGTCCGAACAGCACGTACCCGGTGAACATGAGCGGGGTGGACGTCTCGGCCTGGAAGGCGGCGAAGAGCAGCCCGCTCGCGGCCATCGCGACCCCCGCGACGAGCAGCGGAAGCCGCGGCCCCCTGCTGCCCACCAGCCGGCCCGAAATCGGTGCGACGAGCATGGTCAGCGCGGCCATGGGCAGCATGTAGAGCCCGGCGTGCAGCGCGTCCAGCCCCCGTACGTCCTGCAGGTACAGGGTGTTCAGGAAGAGGAACCCGGCCATCCCGGAGAAGGCGCTCACGGCGATCACCGTGGCCCCGCTGAAGGGCGCGCTCCGGAAGAACCGGAAATCGATCAGCGGCTCCTCGCGCCGGGGCTCGTAGATCAGCAGCCCCACCAGCGAGGCGAAGGCCACCAGGGCGCAGCCCATGATCAGCGGCGAGCGCCAGCCCGCCGACGGCGCCTCGATGATCCCGTACGTCAGAGTGCCCAGCAGCGCCATGACCAGCAGCTGGCCCACCGGGTCAGGGCGCCGGGCGCGCGCCGCGCGGGACTCGGGGACGTGGCGCAGGGTCAGCACGAGGGCCGCCAGCCCGATCGGCAGGTTCACCCAGAAGATCGAGCGCCAGCCCACGGAGTCCACCAGCAGACCGCCGATGAGGGGACCCGCCGCCATGGAGATGCCCGCGACCGCTCCCCACACGCCGATCGCCCGCGCCCGCTGGGCGGGATCGGTGAACGTGTTGGTGATGATCGACATCGCCACCGGGTTCAGCATCGCGCCGCCGACCGCCTGGACCATCCGGTAGGCGATGAGCCATTCGAGGCTGGGCGCGAGCGAGCACAGCAGGGATCCGGCGGTGAACAGCACCAGACCGGCGACGAACACCCTGCGGCGGCCGATCCGGTCGGCGGTCGAGCCCGCGAGCATGAGCAGCGAGGCCAGGACCAGGGTGTAGGCGTCGATCGTCCACTGCATCCCTGCGACCGAGGCGTCCAGATCCTCGCGCATGGACGGCAGCGCGACGTTCAGGACGGTGTTGTCGAGGCTGACGATCAGCAGGCTCATGCAGCAGACAGCCAGGACGATCATGCGCTGCCGGCGACTCGGCTGACTCGGCTCGATCATGCCGCCGATCGTACGTCTGCCCCACCGCCCCGGCATGCGGGACAATGGGCGGATGACCACGCTCCCTCCGCCTCTCGCGATCGGCCCCCACACCGTGCAGCCCCCGGTGGTGCTCGCGCCCATGGCCGGCATCACCAATGCCCCGTTCCGTACCCTCTGCCGGGAGTTCTCGGGCGGCAAGGGGCTGTTCGTGAGCGAGATGATCACGACCCGCGCCCTGGTCGAGCGCAACGAGAAGACCATGCAGCTGATCCACTTCGACGAGACCGAGAAGCCCCGCTCGATCCAGCTGTACGGAGTCGACCCCGCGACGGTCGGCAAGGCGGTCCGCATGATCGTCGAAGAGGACCGCGCCGACCACATCGACCTCAATTTCGGCTGCCCGGTCCCCAAGGTCACCCGCAAGGGCGGGGGCTCGGCCCTCCCGTACAAGCGGAACCTGTTGCGCGCGATCCTCCGCGAGGCCGTGGCCGGCGCCGGCGACCTGCCGGTGACCATGAAGATGCGCAAGGGCATCAACGACGACCACCTCACCTACCTCGACGCCGGCCGGATCGCCGTCGAGGAGGGCGTCACCGCGATCGCCCTGCACGGACGCACCACCGCCCAGCACTACGGCGGCACCGCCGACTGGGACGCCATCGCGCGGCTCAAGGAGCACGTGCCGGAGATCCCGGTGCTCGGCAACGGCGACATCTGGTGCGCCGAGGACGCGCTGCGCATGGTCCGCGAGACCGGCTGCGACGGCGTGGTCGTGGGACGCGGCTGCCTGGGCCGCCCCTGGCTGTTCAACGACCTGGTGGCGGCCTTCGAGGGCCGCCCCGAGGACTTCCACAAGCCCACCCTGCGCGAGGTCGCGGGCACCATGCACCGCCACGCGCAACTGCTCGGGGAGTGGATCGGCGACGAGGCGCGCGGGGTGATCGACTTCCGTAAGCACGTGGCCTGGTACCTCAAGGGGTTCTCGGTCGGGTCCGAGATGCGCAAGAAGCTTGCGGTCACCTCGTCCCTGGCCGAACTGGACGCTCATCTGAGCGAGCTTGATCTGGATCAGGCCTGGCCGGAGAGCGCGGACGGTCCGCGGGGTCGGACGTCCGGAAACAACCGAGTTGTCCTGCCGGACGGCTGGCTGAAGGACCCGTACGACTGCGCGGGCATCAGCGAGGAAGCCGAACTGGACACTTCCGGAGGCTGACAAATCGCCCTCCGTGTCGCGTGATATACGCCACGCATGGGAGAGGTTTCGCTCAGATGAGCGCGAAGATCACGGGTAAGACTTTCAAAGGGTGGCACTGGGTGCCACCCTTTGTGCGTTCAATACTTGAACGCAAATGGATCGATGATCGCTCATCCGAGCGTGATCAAGCCTCAAAACGCCCCTCGGCCTTCGGGATGTGAAAGCTGTTCCTCCGTTCTGATTACCCATGAGTTACTTTCGATCTGCTGGCGCACGGGTGGTTACAGCCGCATGACGACCAAGTGGACGTACCCAGAAGCCTTCGATCTGGGTATGTTCCTGGCCGTCAGGGCAGCCACCGAGCCTCGAGGAGTCGAGACCCGTGTCGGAAAACAAAGATCAGAAGTTCGTCTACGACTTCACCGAGGGCAACCGGGACCTCAAGGACCTCCTCGGCGGCAAGGGGGCCAACCTCGCCGAGATGACCAACCTTGGTCTCCCCGTCCCTCCCGGCTTCACCATCACCACCGAGGCCTGCAAGGTCTACCTCGAAAGCGGCTCGGCCCCCGCTGAGCTGCGCGACGAGGTCAGCGCCCACCTCGCGGCCCTCGAGGCGAAGATGGGCAAGAAGCTCGGCCAGTCGGACGACCCGCTGCTGGTCTCCGTGCGTTCCGGCGCCAAGTTCTCGATGCCCGGCATGATGGACACCGTCCTCAACATCGGCCTCTCCGACGAGTCCGTCACCGGTCTCGCCTCGCAGTCCGGTGACGAGCGCTTCGCGTGGGACTCGTACCGCCGCCTCATCCAGATGTTCGGCAAGACCGTCCTCGGCGTCGAGGGCGAGCTCTTCGAGGACGCCCTCGACGAGGCCAAGGCCGCCAAGAAGGTCACCGTCGACACCGACCTCGACGCCGCCGACCTGAAGAAGCTGGTCAAGGTCTTCAAGAAGATCGTGGCGAAGGAAGCCGGCCGCGAGTTCCCGCAGGCCGCCCGCGAGCAGATGGACCTCGCCGTCGAGGCGGTCTTCAACTCCTGGAACACCGACCGCGCCAAGCTCTACCGCCGCCAGGAGCGCATCCCCGGCGACCTGGGCACCGCCGTCAACATCTGTTCCATGGTCTTCGGCAACCTCGGCCCCGACTCCGGCACCGGCGTCGCCTTCACCCGCGACCCCGCCAGCGGCCACCAGGGCGTCTACGGCGACTACCTCCAGAACGCCCAGGGCGAGGACGTGGTCGCGGGTATCCGCAACACCGTGCCGCTCGCGGACCTGGAGGTCATCGACAAGGCCTCGTACGACCAGCTCATGACGATCATGGAGACGCTGGAGACCCACTACAAGGATCTCTGCGACATCGAGTTCACCATCGAGCGCGGCCAGCTGTGGATGCTGCAGACCCGCGTCGGCAAGCGCACCGCCGGTGCCGCCTTCCGCATCGCCACCCAGCTCGTGGACCAGGGCCTGATCGACGAGGCCGAGGCCCTCCAGCGCGTCACCGGCCACCAGCTCGCGCAGCTGATGTTCCCGCGCTTCGACGAGAACGCGAACACCACGCTGCTGGGCCGCGGCATCGCCGCCTCCCCGGGCGCGGCCGTCGGCAAGGCCGTCTTCGACTCGTACACGGCCGTCAAGTGGTCCCGCTCCGGCGAGAAGGTCATCCTGATCCGCCGCGAGACCAACCCGGACGACCTGGACGGCATGATCGCCTCCGAGGGCATCCTGACCTCGCGCGGCGGCAAGACCTCGCACGCGGCCGTCGTCGCCCGCGGCATGGGCAAGACCTGTGTCTGCGGCGCCGAGGAGCTCGACGTCGACACCAAGCGCCGCCGCATGACGGTCGGCGAGACGGTCATCGAAGAGGGCGACGTCGTCTCGATCGACGGCTCCACCGGCAAGGTCTACCTCGGTGAGGTACCCGTCGTACCGTCCCCGGTCGTCGAGTACTTCGAGGGCCGGATGCACGCCGGCGCCGACGACGCCAACGAGCTGGTCCAGGCCGTCCACCGGATCATGGCGTACGCGGACCGCGTCCGCCGCCTGCGGGTGCGCGCCAACGCCGACAACGCCGAGGACGCGCTGCGCGCCCGCCGGTTCGGCGCCCAGGGCATCGGCCTGTGCCGCACCGAGCACATGTTCCTCGGTGAGCGCCGCGAGATGGTCGAGCGCCTGATCCTCGCGGACACCGACGGCGAGCGCGAGGAGGCACTCAGTGCCCTCCTGCCGCTGCAGAAGAAGGACTTCGTCGAGCTGTTCGAGGCGATGGACGGCCTGCCCGTCACCGTCCGCCTGCTCGACCCGCCGCTGCACGAGTTCCTGCCCGACATCACCGAGCTGTCGGTGCGCGTCGCCCTCGCCGAGTCCCGCAAGGACGCCAACGAGAACGACCTGCGCCTGCTCCAGGCCGTGCACAAGCTGCACGAGCAGAACCCGATGCTGGGTCTGCGCGGTGTCCGCCTCGGCCTGGTCATCCCCGGCCTGTTCGCCATGCAGGTCCGGGCGATCGCCGAGGCCGCCGCCGAGCGCAAGAACGCCAAGGGCGACCCGCGCGCGGAGATCATGGTTCCGCTCGTGGGCACCGTCCAGGAGCTGGAGATCGTCCGCGAGGAGGCCGACGCGATCATCGCCGAGGTCGAGGCCGCCACCGGCACCAGCCTCAAGCTGTCCATCGGCACGATGATCGAGCTGCCGCGCGCCGCGCTGACCGCCGCCCAGATCGCCGAGGCCGCGCAGTTCTTCTCCTTCGGCACGAACGACCTGACCCAGACGGTGTGGGGCTTCTCCCGCGACGACGTCGAGGCCAGCTTCTTCACCGCGTACCTGGAGAAGGGGATCTTCGGGGTCTCGCCCTTCGAGACCATCGACAAGGACGGCGTCGGCACGCTGGTCCGCAGCGCCGTCGAGGCCGGCCGGGCCACCCGCCCCGACCTCAAGCTCGGCGTCTGCGGCGAGCACGGTGGCGACCCCGAGTCCGTCCACTTCTTCCACGAGGTCGGCCTCGACTACGTCTCCTGCTCGCCGTTCCGGATCCCGGTGGCGCGCCTGGAGGCCGGTCGCGCGGCCGCCGAGGCGAAGGGCAGCGACAGCCGCTGATCCCCGGCCCTGAGAAGGGCCTCACAGACCGCGCCTGCCCCCGGGTTCCCTGACGCCCTGGGGGCGGGCGCGCCTATTTTTTTGCTGTTCAACAAATCTTTACGCCAGCAGGCGGTGGACGGATCCCCACCCGTCCACCGCCGCTGTCATTCTGCCGGGCACGTCGGCGCTTCCCGGTGCGACCGACCGCCAGGCCCCGCAAAGCCCCCCACGGCCTTCGCGGAGCGTTTCGGTCGCATCGGAGTGTGCCCGGCGGAGTACAGGATTTCGGTTGTCACGCCCCTGCCGAAAGGGGTTTCAACTGTGGCCGAAAGGGCGTGGTGACCACGTGTGACTGCATGCATACTCATGGGGCGGGGGGATTGCGGTTGCACAGGTGGGGGTTCGGTGCTGCGTATCCATTTCACTGGAGTGGACCTGGCACGCGTACGGATGGCAGGGCGTCCCGATGCGTTGTGGGAGACGATTCTCAGCTTTCACCGCTTAAGAGACCGGCGTGATGCCCGGTTGTTCGGTGAATGGCGTACGGAAACCCGGAGCAGGTTGAATAGTGAAACACGCTTGATCGGTGCGCTCATACCGAGTCGCGGCTATTTCCCCGATTTCCTGACCCCTGTGGAGGGGCAGTACGGGTGGGACCTGGGCCTCGACGCCCTGCGTGCCATCCGCCCCGAGCGGATGCGCCGCGAGCTGGCGCTGCTGGGCGCGGGAACGGGCCTCGGGGCGGCCTTCGGGATGCCATCCGCCGTGAGCGGGGGCCCCGACACGACGGTCCCGCGGCGGCTGCGGGAGTTCATGGACGGCGGCACCGAGCAGCTGCCGAGGCTGCTCGGTGAGCTGCGCGGGTACCACCGGGCAGCCGTGGAGCCGTACTGGACGCACATCCAGGCCCAGATCGAGGCCGAGCGGGCCGCGCGCGGCCGGGCCCTGCTGGACGGGGGCGCGGACGAACTGCTGGCCTCGCTGCCGCCGATGCTGCGCTGGCGGGCCCCCGTACTGGAGTGCGACTACCCCGTGGACCGGGACGTGCGGCTGCGGGGGCGGGGGCTGCTGCTCCAGCCGTCCTTCTTCTGCCGGCGCACCGCGGTGACCCTGCACGACCCGGAGCTGCCGCCGGTGCTGGTCTATCCGGCCGCCGCGCACCTGGCCTCGGCGCCCGCGGGCGCCGAGTCGGCCCGGCCCATGGAGGAGCACCGCCAGCGCACCCTGGGCAAGCTCGTGGGGCACACCCGCTCGGTGGTGCTGCGGGCCATCGGCGACGGCGCCACCACCAGTGAACTGGCCCGCCGGGCCGGGGTCTCGCTGGCCTCCGCCAGCCAGCACGCCTGCGTGATGCGCGAGGCGGGGCTGGTCACCACGCTCCGCCACGGGAACGCGGTGCTGCACACGGTGACCCCGCTGGGCGCCGCGCTGCTCCGGGGCGGGGCCGTGGCCTCCTGAGGCGCGTGCGGCCCCGGCCCTGCGACGGGCCGGGGCCGCACGGGACGGACCCGTCGGACATCCGTCTATCCGTCAGGTATCCGTCAGGTGCGGAATGGGCCCGTCACCTCGTAGGTGATGCCGCCGGTCGAGCTGCCGCTCGTACCGCGCTGGCTGCTGAAGTAGAGGCGGGTGCCGTCGGGGGAGAACGCCGGGCCGGTGACCTCCGAGGAGGGCTGGCCGGTGATCCGCAGGAAGGGGGCGACCACGTCGTCCGGGGTGATCAGGCAGATCTCCATGTTGCCGCCGTCCTCGGCGACGTACAGGTCGCCGTACGAGGACCCCGTGACGTTGTCCACGCCGGTCAGCGGGGCCGCGCCGCCGGGCACGAGCGAGTCGTCGTAGGCCAGCTCGTACGTGCTGCTCGCCAGGTCGAGCTGCCAGACCCGGTTGTCGCCCTTGGTGGTGAACCAGACCGTGTCGTTGGCGTAGTGGCAGCCCTCGCCGCCGTTGAACTTCTTGGAGCCGGAGACCTGGGTGCGGGTGGTGGTCGGGGAGCCGTCCGGGTCCGGCACGTTCTGCCAGGTGAAGGACCCGGAGGTGGCGGTCCCGGCGACGAGTACCTGGAGGGTGCCGGAGGCGAGGTCGCCCCAGGTGGCCGGGATGAAGCGGTAGAAGCAGCCGCTGGTCTCGTCCTCGGTCAGGTAGATCACCTGGCGTACCGGGTCGGCTGCCGCCGCCTCGTGCTTGAAACGGCCCATCGCCGGGCGCTGGACGGCCGGGTTCACGCCGTAGGGATCGGTCTCGTAGACGAAGCCGAGGCTGACCTCCTCGCACGACAGCCAGGTGTTCCAGGGGGTCTTGCCGCCGGCGCAGTTCTGCCGGGTGTCGGAGAGGATCCGGTAGGAGCCGGTGATCGTGCCCGAGGAGTTGAACTTCACCGCGCTCGCGCCGCCGGAGGGATTGATCTCCGAGTTCGACACGTAGATCCAGCCCGTGCCGTCCGCGAAGCACGCGCCGCCGTCCGGGGCGCTGTGCCACTTGTAGGTGGTGGGTCCGACATTCTGGCCGGAGCGGGCGATCACCCGGCTGCTGAAGCCGGCGGGCAGCTGGATGCCGTTGGCGTCCGCCGCGCCGAGGGCGCCGTAGGGCCCGGCACCGGGCTGGGCGGGGGCGGCGTAGGCGGCCCCGTGCATCAAGGTGCCGCCGAAGGCGGCGGCCGACGAACCGATCACCGCGCCGCGCAGGAAGGTACGACGTTCCACGGTCACTCCTGGGGGAGGAGGGCCCCGCGGCCGATCGGGCGCGGGGTCGCACGCACCCGGGAACCTAGGGGCGCCGAATTTACGCGACATCAATTCCTCGTGACGTACAGCGGGACTTTCGGCCCCTGGAGAAGCCCGCCGTGGGGAAGGATGCTGGAACGATGAGCCAATTCGCCGCCGCCGGGGACATCTCGGGCCGCGCCGACCTCGACGTCGTGCTGCGCCGCTTCTACACGGCCGCCTTCGCGGATCCGCGGATCGGGCCCTTCTTCACGGAGATCGCGGGCACGGACCTGGAGGCCCACCTGCCCCGGATCACCGACTTCTGGGAGCGGGCCCTCTTCCGCAGCGCCGACTACCGGCGCGACGCCTTCGCGCCGCACGGCGCCCTGCACTCCGCCCGGGCGATGACCGCCGCGGACTTCGGACGCTGGGTGCAGCTGTGGCGCGCGACGATCGACGGCCGGCACCACGGGCCGAACGCCGAGCGCGCCAAGGAGCTGGGCGAGCGGATCGCGCTGGCCCTCCACAAGCGGCTGGCCGGTACGGACGCGGAGCTGCTGCGCGGCGAGGGCACGGCCGGCTTCGTACCGCTCGCGGCGCTGAAGCTGCGCTCGACAGCGGCCTGACCTGCGGTTTCGGGAAACTCAAAAAAACTCGCGCGGAAGCGATGAGTTCTTCGGGCCGCCCCGGTCTAACCCTCGAAAGCGCCGAAGTGCACACGAGAGAAGAGAGACCGAGATGTCCGCGACCATGATCTTCGTCAACCTGCCCGTCAAGGACCTGGACGCCAGCAAGGCCTTCTGGGGCAAGCTCGGCTACTCCTTCAACGCCCAGTTCACCGACGAGAACTGCGCCTCCATGGTCATCAGCGACACCATCGTGGCCATGCTGCTCACCGAGGCCCGCTACAAGGACTTCACCCACAAGGAGATCGCGGACGCCACCAAGACCTCCGAGGTCCTGCTCTGTCTGAGCGCCGAAAGCCGCGCCGCGGTGGACGAGCTGGTCGACGGGGCCCTGGCGGCCGGGGCCACCGAGCCCCGCCCGGCCCAGGACCACGGCGTCATGTACGGCCGGGCCTTCGACGACCTCGACGGTCACACCTGGGAGATCATGTGGATGGACCCGGCCATGGTCCAGGGCTGAGCGCCCGGCCCCACGGTCAGGAGGTCGCGGCGGTCCGCACCGGGTAGGTCCGGACCGCCACCTCCTCGTCGTCCAGGCAGCGCCCCGACTCCAGGTCGAAGCGCTGCTTCAGCAGCGGCGAGGCCACGAAGGACCGGCCCGCCACGGTTCCCAGCAGTCCCCGCGAGAGGACGTGCGCCCCGGTGAAAGGGTCCTGGTTGCCGATGGCGTACGTACGCCCCGCGCGGTCGACGAACACGGCGGCCTGGCTCCCGTCGGGCAGCAGGGCCGCCACCCCGCGCCCGGGGGTGAGCGCCGACAGCTCGCACACCGTCAGCCAGCCCTCCGCCACCTGCAGTTCCACGGTCATCGGACTCCTCCGATCGTCAGGACGGCCAGGTCGGGCTTGACCTGGTCGCGCTCGGGGACGAACTTCACGGTCGGGTCGGGGGCGCCGGGCGCGTTGACGAAGGACACGAACCGGCGCAGCCGCTCCGGGTCCTCCAGCGTCTCGGCCCACTCGTCCCGGTAGTGCGCCACGTGGTCGGCCATCAGGGACTCCAGCTCCGCGCACAGACCGAGCGAGTCGTGCACGATCACGTCCCGCAGGTGGTCCAGGCCCCCCTCCAGCCGCTCCAGCCAGCTGGAGGTCCGCTCCAGCCGGTCGGCGGTGCGGATGTAGAACATCAGGAACCGGTCGATCAGCCGGATCAGTTCCGCGTCCGACAGGTCCTGGGCCAGGAGGTCGGCGTGGCGCGGGGTGGCCCCGCCGTTGCCGCCCACGTAGAGGTTCCAGCCGCTCGCCGTCGCGATGACCCCGAAGTCCTTGCTCTGCGCCTCCGCGCACTCGCGGGTGCAGCCGGAAACCGCCGACTTGAGCTTGTGCGGGGCGCGCAGCCCCCGGTAGCGCAGCTCCAGGTCGATGGCCATCCGTACGCTGTCCTGCACTCCGTACCGGCACCAGGTCTGTCCCACGCAGGACTTCACCGTCCGCAGGGCCTTCCCGTACGCGTGCCCGGACTCGAATCCGGCGTCGACGAGCCGCGCCCAGATCCGGGGGAGCTGGTCCACGCTCGCGCCGAAGAGGTCGATCCGCTGACCGCCGGTGATCTTCGTGTAGAGGCCGAAGTCGCGGGCCACCTCGCCGATCACGATCAGCTTGTCGGGCGTGATCTCGCCGCCGGGGATGCGGGGGACGACCGAGTACGAGCCGTTGCGCTGCATGTTCGCGAGGAAGTGGTCGTTGGTGTCCTGGAGGGCGGCCTGCTCCCCGTCCAGGACGTAGCCGCTCGCGCCGAGGGTCGGGGCGAGCGAGGCGATGACCGAGCCGACGGCGGGCTTGCACACCTCGCAGCCGTCACCGCCGCGGGCCTCGGGGCGGCCGTGGCCGTCGAGGAGCTCCTGGTACGAGGTCAGGCGGCGGGTGCGGACGATCTCGTAGAGCTCGGCACGGGTGTACGGGAAGCAGCCGCACAGCCCCTTGTCGGCGGCGGCGGGCAGCAGCTGCCCGATCACCTTGAGGCAACCGCCGCAGCCGGTGCCCGCCTTGGTGCACTTCTTGACCTCGGGGAGGGTGGTGAAGGCCGTGATGGCCTTCTTGGTGACGTTGTGACAGGAGCAGATCACCGCGTGGTCGGGGAGCGAGGACGGGCCGAGCGCGACGGGCGCGCCGACACCGGCGGGCAGGACCAGCTGCTCGGGGGCGACCGGCGGGACGCTGCCGGTGAGCGGGCGCAGCAGGCCGTACGAGTCCGCGTCTCCGACCAGGACGCCGCCGAGGAGGATCCCGTCGGGGGAGACGACCAGCTTCTTGTAGACGCCGGAGCGGGAGTCGGACCAGACGACGTCCAGGCTGCCCTCGGTGGTGCCGTGGGCGTCGCCGAAGGAGGCCACGTCCACGCCGAGCAGCTTGAGCTTGGTGGAGAGGTCGGCTCCGGTGAACTCCTTCTCGCGGCCCAGCAGGTCCTCGGCGGCGGTCTCGGCCATCTCGTAGCCGGGGGCGACCAGCCCGTAGACGCGGCCGTCGCAGGCGAGGGCGCACTCGCCGATGGCGTAGACGTGCGGGTCCGAGGTGCGGCAGCGGGCGTCGACCGCGATGCCGCCGCGCTCGCCGACGTCCAGTCCGGCGTCGCGGGCCAGCTGGTCGCGGGGGCGGACACCCGCGGAGAAGACGACGAGGCCGGTGTCGACGGTGGAGCCGTCGGAGAGCCGCATCCCGCTGACCCGGCCGTCCTCGCCGGTCAGCACCTCCTGGGTGCCGACACCGGTGTGGACGGTGAGGCCCATGGACTCGATGGTGCGCAGGAGGGCGGCGCCGCCGCCCTCGTCGACCTGTACGGGCATCAGGCGCGGGGCGAACTCGACGACGCGGGTGGCGAGGCCGAGCCCCTGGAGGGCGCCGGCGGCTTCGAGGCCGAGGAGTCCGCCACCGACGACCGCGCCGCTGGTGTGGTCCTTCGCGTACTCCTCGATGGCGAGGAGGTCCTCGATGGTGCGGTAGACGAAGCAGCCGGGGGCGTCCTTGCCGGGGACGGGCGGCACGAAGGGGTAGCTGCCGGTGGCCAGGACCAGGACGTCGTACGGGAACACCTGCCCGGAACGGGAGGTCACGGTGCGGGCGGCCCGGTCGATGTGCTCGGCGGGGTCGTCGAGGTGGAGCTCGATGCCGTGCTCGGCCATGAAGCCGGGGGGCGTCATGGACAGGTCCTCGGCGGTGCTTCCGGAGAAGTACGAGGTCAGGTGTACGCGGTCGTAGGCGGGCCGGGGCTCCTCGCAGAGCACGGTGATCCGGTGGGTCCGGGTCGCGCCGCGTTCGGCCAAGGCCTCCAGGTAGCGCTGGCCGACCATGCCGTGCCCGATGAGCACGATCGCGGGCAGGGGCTCGGGCATGTCAGTGGCCTCCGTCGTCGGTGAGCAGGTGGAACAGGTCGTGCGGTGATTCGTCGCCCTCCCAGGTGCGGGCGAGGGCGCCCACGGTGGAGAGCTCGCCGAGCAGCACCCCGCCCACGAGGCGGTCGCCGCGGACGACGACCGTGCGGTAGGTCCGGCGGGTGGCGTCGGCGAGGCGGACCACGTCGTCGCCGGGGCGGGGGTTCGGTTCGCCGAAGGCGGCGAGGTCGAAGTGCGCGTCGGCTCCGCCGAGGGTGAGGCGGGTCAGGGCGCGGGTGCCGGTGTACTCCGTGGGGGAGCCGGTGAGGGTGGCGGCGAGGGCGTCGGCCTGCTCCAGCGCCGGGCCGGCCAGGCCGTACACCCGGCCGGCGTGCTCGGCGCAGTCGCCGATGGCGTGGATGCGGGGGTCGCTGGTGCGGAGCCGGCCGTCGACCACGATGCCGGTGCGGACGTCGAGGCCGGCGGCCTGGGCGAGGCCGATGCGGGGCCGCACGCCGCAGGCGAGCACGACGAGGTCGGCGTCGAGCCGGTAGCCGTCGGCGAGCTCGACCCCGGTGACCCTGCGAAGCCCCGGCAGCGGCGCCGCGGGCGTCGTGGTCAGTCCGCGGACCCGGCATTCCGTGTGGATCTCCACGCCGAGACCGGTCAGGTGGGCGTGCAGCAAGGCCGAGGCCTCCGCGTCCAGCTGCCGCTCCATCAGGCGCTCCGCCTGCTGGGCCATGACCACCTGCGCGCCCCGCGCGGCAAGCGCGCGGGCCGCCGAGACGCCCAGCAGGCCCCCGCCGATCACCACCGCCCGCACCCCGGGGCGTACCGCCGCCGAGAGGGCGAGGCAGTCGTCCATCGTGCGGAACGCGTGGACCCCTTCGGGCAGATCCCGCTCCCCGGGATCGAACAGGCCGCGCAGCGGAGGGAGTACCGGGTTGGACCCGGTCGCCAGTACCAGGGTGTCGTACGCCAGCGCCGCGCCGTCGTCGCAGTGCACCAGCCCGTCGGCCCGGTCGATGCGGACCGCCCGGACGCCCCGCCGCAGCGCCGGGCCGGGCGCCGGGAGGGCGGCCACCTCCGGCGCGTACCGGCCGGCCAGCACCTCGGCGAGCAGTACCCGGTTGTACGGGACATGCGACTCCTCGCCGAGTACGGTCACCTCCGCGCTGCCGCCCAGCCGCGCAGCGAGCCGCAGGCCCGCGAGGCCGCCGCCGATCACCACCACACGCTGCTCCGATGTCATGCCCCGAGCGTGCGCGACCGCTGTTTCCCCGCCGGATCGCTGTTGTTACCCGGCGGGAACGCCCACCTCAGCACCCGGGTTAAGCGCCCGTGAGGCTTTCCTCAAGGCGGGCTTAAGGATCATCACCGGCGCCGTACGGGCCCCTAGCGTGGCCCGCATGCGAGATGCGGCGGTGCGGGTCAGGGGCGGGATGCTGGGCGGGGCGGGGGTGGTGGTCCTGCTCTGGGCGGCGCAGGTGCGGCCCTCGGCCCGGCCCGACGCCCTGTTCGCCACCGCCGCCCACCTGACCGGCCTTCTCGCCGGGTACGGCGTGCTCGTGCTGCTGTTCCTGATGGCCCGGGTGCCCGCCGTCGAGCACGGGGTCGGCGCCGACCGGCTCGCCCGCTGGCACGCGTTCGGCGGCCGTCACGTGCTGCTCCTCTGCTTCGGGCACGGGCTCTTCGCCCTGCTCGGATACGCCGTGCACGAGGGCGTCGACGTGGTCTTCGCCGTCCGGGAGCTGCTCGGCTACCCCGCGCTCGCCGCCGCCGCTGCCGGGGCCGTCCTCCTGGCGGCGGTCGGTGTGACCTCCGCCCGCGCGGTACGCCGCCGCGTGCCGCACGAAACCTGGCGGGGGGTGCACCTGCTCGTCTACCTGGCCGCCGCCCTCGCCTTCGGCCATCAGCTCGCCGGGCCCGATCTGGCCCTCGCCGGCTGGTTCTGGGCCCTCGCCCACACCGCGGTCGCCGTCCTGCTCCTCTGGTACCGGGCCGTGGTCCCCGTAAGGCAGGCCCTGCGGCACGCACTGCGGGTCGCGGAGGTCAGGGCCGAGGGGCCCGGGGTGGTCTCCGTGGTCGTGTACGGGCAGCACCTCGCGGAACTGCGCGCGGAGCCGGGACAGTTCCTGCGCTGGCGGTTCCTGCAGCGGAGGCTGTGGCACACCGCCCTGCCGTTCTCGCTGTCCGCGCCGGTCCGCGGGAACACCCTGCGCATCACCGTCAAGGGGCTCGGCGGCCACTCCCGCCGGATCCGCCGGCTGCGCCCCGGCACGCGGGTCCTGGCCACCGGGCCCTTCGGGGCGCTCACTGCCGCCCGTCGGACGCGGACCAAGGTGCTGCTGATCGCGGGCGGGGTCGGGATCACGCCGATGCGGGCCCTGTTCGAGACGCTGCCCGGCGGCCCCGGGGACATCACCCTGCTCTACCGGGCCGGGGCCGAGGAACACCTTGTACTGCGCTCCGAGCTGGAGGCGATCGCCGCCGAGCGGCAGGCCGGGCTGCACTACCTGCTCGGGCCCTCCGGCGGCGCCTACGATCCGCTCGCCCCGCAGGCGCTGGCCGCACTGGTGCCGGACCTGGCCGAGCACGACGTGTACCTGTGCGGGCCGCCGGGCATGGCCGAGGCGACCCGGGCCGCGCTGCTGCGGGCCGGGGTGCCGACCGGACGCGTCCATTCCGAGTGCTTCAGCTTCTGACCTTCCGAGAGGACCCGCCCCGCCGTGCGTCACCCGCTGCACATCGCCCTGTCCGTGCCCACACCCGCACCGGCACCCGCACCCGCCCCCGCCGTGACGAACCGGGCCGCGGCCCGCCACCGCAAACCCTCCCCCGTGCGGCTGGCGGCCGGGCTGGGGCTCGCCAGTGTGCTGGCCGCGAGCGTGCTGACGGCGGTCGTGGACCCGCGGGCTCCGCAGGCCCCGGACCGGACGCCGGCCAGGCAAAGCTCAACCTTTGCGCAAGTTTCCGGGGATTGATGGCCCCTGCAGCCAACGGCTCCATAGGGTCATGACCGTGCCTGACATATCGACAACCATGATCATCGTGCTGTGCGTGGCCGCAGCCGCCGCGGGCTGGATCGACGCGGTCGTGGGCGGTGGCGGCCTGCTGCTCCTGCCGGCCCTGCTCCTCGGCCTGCCCAGCGCCCACCCGGCCACCGTCCTCGGCACCAACAAGGCCGTAGCCATCGTCGGCACCACGGGCGCGGCAGTGACCTACCTCCGCAAGGCCCCGGTGAACGTGAAGCTCGCCGTCCGCATCGGCGTCGCGGCGCTCGTCGGCTCGATGGGCGGCGCCGCGCTCGCCGGAGGCATCAGCAAGGACGCGCTCCGCCCGCTGATCATGGCGGTGCTCGTGGTCGTCGCGGGTTTCGTGCTCTTCCGGCCCGCCTTCGGCACCGCCCCGAGCACCTCGCCGGTCAGCCGGCAGCGGGTGCTGCTCGCGATCGGCCTCGCCGGGCTCGGCATCGGCTTCTACGACGGCCTCATCGGGCCGGGCACGGGCACCTTCCTCGTGCTCGCGCTCACCGCGCTGCTCCACCTCGACCTGGTCACCGCCTCCGCGACCGCCAAGATCGTCAACGTGTGCACGAACGCCGGGGCGCTCGCGATGTTCGCGTACCAGGGCATGGTGCTGTGGCAGCTGGCCGCGCTGATGGCGGTGTTCAACCTGGCCGGCGCCATGATCGGCGCGGGCATGGCGCTCAAGAAGGGCAGTGGCTTCGTCCGCGGCGTGCTGCTGACGGTGGTGGGCGCGCTGGTGATCAAGCTCGGCTTCGAGCAGTGGGGCTGATGCGTCCGCTAGTACGTCCCGGTGAGGTGGGCGAAGACGACCACGTTGCCGCGATAGCCGGTGTGCGGCGAGAAGCCGCCGCCGCAGGTGATCACCCGCAGCTCGGCGCGCGCCGAAGGGCCGTACACGCGGGTGTCGGGGAAGCCCTTGGCGTCGTAGACCTCGACCGCGTGGACCGTGAACACGGCGGTACGGCCGTCCGCGCGCGGAATCTCGACGGCGGCCCCGCGGCGCAGCGCCCCCAGGTGGAAGAAGACCCCCGGCCCGGCGGCGTCGTCCACGTGCCCGGCGATGACGGCGGTGCCGACGGCGCCCGGTGTGGTGCCGTCGCGGTACCAGCCGGCCAGGTCGCGCCGGTCGGGCGGGGGCACTTCGAGGCTGCCGCCCGGCTGCAGGCCGAGCCCGGTCAGCGGGGCGTCGACCCGGATGGAGGGGATCCGGATCCGGGTGGGCGGGGATCCGGTCAGCGGCGCGATACCGGGGCCCCAGGCGGTGGAGGCGGTCAGGGCCTCCGCGGGGGAGGGCAGCGGCGGGCCGACGGGCTCACGGGAACCGCTGGTCACGAGCCAGATGCCGACACAGGCGGCGATGGCCACGAGGCCCCCGTGGCGTGCGGTGAGGGTGCGGCCGGACCGGCCGGGTGAGACCGCATCCGGTCCAGGGCGGTCTGCGAAATCGCCACCCATCCGTATCCCCATCCCTCGGCTTCCGTTTCGGGGTGACTGGCCGTCGCCCGGCCCCGCGAACGGGGGGGGACCTCGCGGGGCGGGCGACGGGGGACGGTACCGGTCGGACCGCGGCCGAAGCCGCGGTGGGCGTCCGTCAGCTCCGCGTGCCGCTCGCCCGGCGACGCAGGAGCCAGGTACCGCCGACGGCGGTCGCGGCCAGCACTGCCGCTCCCGCCGCGATCTTGGCGGGGTCCGTGGCGGTGGTCGTGCCACCGCCCACCCCGGTCTGGACGCGGCCCTGCGGGCCGCGTTCGGTGACGACCAGGTCGCCGGTGGCGAACTTGCCGTTAGCGCAGGTCACCCCGATGCCGTAGGTGCCGGGACGGGTGCCGTGGGCGACCTGGAACTGCCCCACGACCACCTCCTTGTGGGTGCCCGGGGTCAGCTTGAACCGGCCGCCGCCCACCGTGGTGGCATCACCCTCGGCGTGGCTGCCCGGCCCGCAGGCGCTGGTGTTCACGGTGACCGTGATGCCGGGAGCGGCGGACTTGGGCCATACCTCCAGCGCGGCGAAGTCCCCGGGCGCGAAGCTCACCATGCCGAGCTCCGCGGCGGCGACCGCACCGGCGACCGGGCCGGTGAAAGCGGCGCAGGTCAGCGCAGCGGCGGTCAGCGCGTGGGCGGTACGTCGGCGCATGGGGACACTCTCCCTGGAGACACGGGGTCGTGGTTCCGAGGTAACCCGGCCCGCCCGCCGTGCGCCTGCTGATGTCCCGTCAGGTCCGCCTGTGGACGCTCCGCCGCGACATTGTTTCCACAGGTCAAACAGCTATTACCGTCATTCGGGCCACCCGCGCCGTCCGGGTGACGCGCGCGCGGGTCAGACCGCGGCGGCGACCAGGTCCGGCTGCCCCTCGCCGCACCGCGGCGCCCGGGGCACGGGTCCGGGCGGGCCCCGGCGGCGCGGGCCACGGGCACCGGGAGGGTGCGCAACAGCGGTGCGTACGGTGGGGGTACGCAGCCACGTCGGGACCTTCGCCCCGCCTGCGGAGCATTCCGCCGTACCCCAGGGAGGGCCCCGTGACATCGGTCGTTCGGCCACAAGATCCGACCGCTCCGCTCCCGTTCTTCGTCTACGGGACCCTGCGTCCGGGCGAGGTCAACCACGACCTGTTCCTGCGCGGCCGCACCCTCTCGGAGGAGCCCGCCATCCTTCTGGACGTGGCTCTCTACGACGGTCCCGGCTACCCCTTCGCGGTCGAGGACCCGGGTTCGGCCGTCGTCGGGGAGCTGGTCACCGCGGAGCCGGGCGCGTACGGGGAACTGCTCGCCGCGCTCGACCGGCTGGAGGAGTACGCAGGCCCGGGCCGCCCGGGGAACGTCTACGACCGGATCGCCCGCGAGGCGCTGCGCCCCGACGGAACCCGGGTGCTCGCCTGGGTCTACCTGGCGTCCCCGCTGGTCGCCCGCGACCTGCGGGAGTCCGGCTCCGGGATACCGGGCGGCGACTGGCTGAAGCGGATCCAGGACCTGCCGTCCTAGAGACCCTCGGCCGCCCTGGAGTCCCGCGGCCGGCCTACAGGCCCTCGGCGCCCCGGTTGCGCAGCCGCTGGCCGTACTGCTGGAGCACCCACAGCTCCTCCTGGACCGCGGCCAGTTGCTCCGGCGGGGCCTGCGGGCCCAGCCGGGACAGCGTGCCCTGGATCTCGTGGACCCGGCGGTCGACGGCGCGCAGCCGCACCTGGACCAGCTGGACCCCCGCGTAGACCTCGTCCACCGTCTTGGCGTGGATGGCCTCTACCGCCAGCTCCGTGACGAGCGCGCGGACGGTGTCGTTCGGGGCGGCGTCACGCACGCGGGCGAGGTAGTCCTCGGTGCCGAGCGAGGCGCCGCCCGCGTCCTGGATGGCCTGGCGCACGGCCGCGTAGGGCGGGGCGGTGAACTCGTCCATCCCGTACGCGTCGAAGGCGGGGGAGACCAGGGCCGGGCGCTGGAGGGCCAGCTTCAGCAGCTCGCGCTCGGTGCGGTGGGCCGGGCTGCGCAGGTTCAGGGCGGGGCCGCCGCCGGTCTGCTGGGCGGCGGGCGCGGGGGAGGCCTCGTAGGACGGGCGGGCGCCGCCCCGCTGCGGGCGGGACTCGCCCTGTCCGCCGCGCTCGCGGGCCCAGCGCGCCAGCTGTGCGACGCGCTTGACCACGAACTGCTCGTCGCGGATGCCGAGCATGCCCGCGAGCTGGACCGCGGACTCGTGCTGGATCGCGATGTTCTTGATGTTGGCGACGACCGGTGCGGCCTCGTCCAGCGCGGCAGCCCGGCCCGCCGGGTTCTCCAGGTTGTGCCGGGCGACGATGTGCCGCAGCGCGAACTCGAAGAGCGGAGTGCGGGACTCCACCAGCCCGGACACGGCGGCGTCCCCCTGCGCCAGACGCAGGTCGCAGGGGTCCATGCCGCCCGGGGTGATCGCGATCGAGGTCTCGGCGGCGAACTTCTGGTCGTCCTCGAAGGCCCGCAGCGCCGCCTTCTGCCCGGCCGCGTCGCCGTCGAAGGTGAAGATCACCTCGGCGGTGGCGTTGTCCATCAGCAGCCGGCGGAGGATCTTGATGTGATCCCCGCCGAAGGCCGTGCCGCAGGTCGCGATCGCGGTGGTGACCCCGGCCAGATGGCAGGCCATCACGTCGGTGTAGCCCTCGACCACCACGGCGCGCGAGGTCTTCGCGATCTCCTTCTTCGCCAGGTCGATGCCGTAGAGCACCTGGGACTTCTTGTAGATCGCGGTCTCGGGAGTGTTCAGGTACTTGGGGCCGTTGTCGTCGTCGCGCAACTTGCGCGCGCCGAAGCCCACCACCTCGCCGCTGATGTCGCGGATGGGCCACATCAGCCGGCCGCGGAAGCGGTCGATGGGCTTGCCGCTCCGGCTGTCCTGGGCGAGCCCGGAGGTGATCAGCTCCTTGTCGCTGAAGCCCTTGCCGCGCAGGAAGCGGGTCAGGTGGTCCCAGCCGGCCGGGCTGTAGCCCACGCTGAAGTGCGTGGCGGCCGCCTGGTCGAAGCCGCGCTCGGCCAGGAACTTGCGGCCGATCTCCGCCTCGGGGCTGTCCAGCTGGTCGACGTAGAACTGTGCGGCGGCCTTGTGCGCCTCGACCAGGCGGATGCGCTCACCGCGACCGCTGGTGCCGGCGGTGTAGCCGCCCTCCTCGTACCGCAGGGTGATGCCGGCCTGGCCGGCCAGGCGCTCGACCGCCTCCGAGAAGGAGAGGTGGTCGATCTTCATGATGAAGTCGAGGGTGTCCCCGCCCGCCTGGCAGCCGAAGCAGTGGTAGAGACCCTTGCTGGGGCTGACCTGGAAGGACGGGGACTTCTCGTCGTGGAAGGGGCACAGGCCCTTGAGGTTGCCGCCACCCGCGTTGCGCAGCTGGAGGTAGTCGGAGACCACGGCGTCGATCGGGACCGCGTCCCGTACCGCCTTCACGTCGTCGTCGTTGATCCGTCCTGCCACGCGTGAAGTCTACGGCCGGACGCCGACAAACCCGTCAGGCCCCCTCCGCCTTGATCAGCGACGCGAGCGGAACCGAAGGGTCGGCCAGTGCCTCGCGGTCCACGGGCTCCTTCGACCTGATCAGGGCCTGGATCTGCTCGGTGACATCCCACACGTTGACGTTCATACCGGCCAGCACCCGGCCCTCCGAGAGCCAGAACGCGATGAACTCCCGCTTGCCCACGTCCCCGCGGACCAGCACCTGGTCGTAGCCGCCCGGAGGCGCGTACCCCGAGTACTCCAGGCCCACGTCGTACTGGTCGGAGAAGAAGTACGGCACCCGGTCGTAACTGACCTCCTGCCCCAGCATCGCCCGCGCGGCGGCCGGCCCGCCGTTGAGCGCGTTGGCCCAGTGCTCGACCCGCAGCCGGGTCCCGAGCACCGGGTGGTGGGCGGCCGCCACGTCCCCGACCGCGAAGACGTCCGGATCGGACGTGCGCAGCGACGCGTCCACGGCGATCCCGCCGCCGTGCTCCCGGTCCACCAGGGTCAGCCCGGAGGTCTCGGCGAGCGCCGTCCGCGGCGCGGCGCCGATCGCGGCGAGCACCGCGTGCGCCGGGTGCTCCTCCCCGTCGTCCGTACGGGCGGCCAGCACCATGCCGTCGTGACCCACGATCTCGGTCAGCCTGGCCCCGAAGTGGAACCGCACCCCGTGCTCGGCGTGCAGGTCCCCGAAGAGCCGGCCGATCTCCGGGCCGAGCACCGCGTGCAGCGGCGTGGCCTCCGGCTCGACAACGGTGACCTCCGCGCCGTACCCGCGGGCCGCGGCGGCGACCTCCAGGCCGATCCACCCGGCGCCCGCGATCAGCAGGTGGCCGTTGTCCCGGCCCAGGGCCGCCAGGACGCCCCGCAGCCGCTCGGCGTGCGCGAGCCGGCGCAGGTGGTGCACCCCGGCCAGGCCCGTGCCCGGGATGTCCAGGCGGCGCGGTTCGGCGCCGGTGGCCAGCAGCAGCTTGTCGTAGTGCAGCGCCGTGCCGTCGACCAGGACCACCTTCTTGGCGTCCCGGTCCAGGTGGACCGCGGGCTGGCCGAGGTGCAGCTCGACATCGGAAGCCGCGTACCAGGACGGCTCGTGGACGAAGACGCTGTCGCGGTCGTCCTTGCCCATCAGGTACCCCTTCGACAGCGGGGGCCGCTCGTAGGGATGGTCGCGCTCGTCGCCGATCAGGATCACCCGCCCCGTGAACCCCTCGGAACGCAGCGTTTCGGCCGCTTTTGCCCCGGCCAGCCCCGCGCCGACGATGACGAATGTCCGGTGTGCGTCGACCACCTGATGCCTCCTCATAACCTCTCCGCCACATGCGACCACATGCGAGCGTCCCGCACCGAGCCTGCCGCGTGAAGGGGGAGTGGCCCGATCAGCTCACCCTTCGGCGCGTCGGGCACGCCGGGTGAGGCGTGCGTGCAGGGAGCGTGCGGCCGCGTCCGTGAGGCACGCGATCTGGTCGACGACCGCCCGCTTTCTGGCCCTGTCGTCCGCCGCCGCGTCGAAGATGGCCCGGAACTGCGGGTCCAGGCCCTCGGGCGCGCGGGCGCTGAGCGCCTCCGCGAGTTCGGCCAGGACGATGCGCTGATCGGCCCGGATCCGTTCCTGCTCGTCGCGCTGCATGACGTACAGATCGGCGACAGCCTTGAGGACCGCGCACTCGTTGCGTGCTTCACGGGGGACCACCAGTTCGGCGCCGTACCGGGTGAGACGGCCGGAACCGTACGCCTCGCGGGTGGCGCCCTCGGCGGCCAGGCAGAACCGGCCGATGAGCTGGCTGGTCGCGTCCTTCAGGCGGGCCTGGGTGACGGCCGAGCCGTCGTACCCGTGCGGCCACCACTCCTGCTCCATCAAACGGTCGAGCGCGTCCCGCAGTTCCTCCGGCTCGGTGTCGGCGGGCACGTAACGGCCGATGGCGACCCGCCAGATCGCGGTGCGCTCGGGCTCGGAGAACAGGAGGTTGGGGTCGAGGTGGCCCGCGTGCAGCCCGTCCTCGAAGTCGTGGACGGAGTACGCGACGTCGTCCGCCCAGTCCATGACCTGGGCTTCGAAGCATTTGCGGTCGGTGGGCGCGCCGCGGCGCAGCCATTCGAAGACGGGCAGGTCGTCCTCGTAGGCGCCGAACTTCACCGAGCCGGGGTCGGTGGGGTGGCCCCCGCGCGCCCACGGGTACTTGGTCGCGGCGTCCAGGCAGGCCCGGGTGAGGTTGAGGCCGACGCTGACGAGTTCGCCGCTGGCCGGGTCGGGAACGAAGCGCTTGGGCTCCAGGCGGGTCAGCAGGCGCAGCGACTGGGCGTTGCCCTCGAATCCGCCGCAGTCCTTGGCGAACTCGTTGAGCGCCTCCTCGCCGTTGTGACCGAAGGGCGGGTGGCCCATGTCGTGGGAGAGGCAGGCGGCCTCGACGAGGTCGGGGTCGCAGCCGAGCGCGGCGCCGAGCTCCCGGCCGACCTGGGCGCACTCCAGCGAGTGCGTGAGCCGCGTACGGGGGCTCGCGTCCCAGTCGTACGAGCGGGTGCCCGGGGTGACCACCTGCGTCTTGCCGGCGAGGCGGCGCAGGGCGGCCGAGTGCAGTACGCGGGCGCGGTCGCGCTGGAAGGCGGTCCGGCCGGGCCGTTTGTCGGGCTCGGCGGCCCAGCGCTCGGTGTCGGCTGCGTCGTAGAGGGCGTAACGGTCGTCTGCGGGGGCGTGCGCGGTGCCTTCCATGAATTGACGGTAACCGGAACCTCTGACAAACCGGGATCAGGCGGAGACGAGTTCCGGCCGCAAGACGCCGCGGGGCAGCGCCAGGGCCTGGTCGTAGCGGTGCAGCAACAGCCGGGCGAGGGCCGGGTGGTCGCCCAGCGGAGCCGCGGCGAGGGCGGGCGCGGCCGCGGCGGTCTGGGCGGCGAACCGGCCGGGAGCGGCGAAGTACGAGGCCACGGCCGTCCGGTGGTGGCCGCGGGCGACCAGTGCCCGGACCGCGTCGGGTGCGCTCGGCCCGGCGGCCGAGGCGTAGGCAGGGACCACCGGGACTCCGCCGAGACGTTCAGCGAGCAGGTCGGCGGTGCGGCGGGTGTCGGCCGCCGAGTCGGGGTCGCGGGAACCGGCGGCGGCGAGGACCACGGCGTCGCCGGGGGTCCAGCCGGCCTCCAGGAGCCGTTCGTAGAGGGCCTCGACGAGCAGCGGATGCGGGCCCAGCGGAGGGGCGAAGGCGACCCGCAGGTGCGGGGCGCGGGCGGCGGCCGCCGGAAGGTCGCGCTTGACGTGGTACCCGCGGCCGAGGAGCAGCGGGACGAGGACCGCCTCGCCGCGCAGCTCCCGCAGGACGTCGTCGAGGAGCGGATCGCTCAGCTCGATGTGGCCGAGCCGGACGTCGAGGCTGGGCCGAAGTTCGCGGACACGGTCGAGGAGCGCGCGGGCGGTGTGCGCGGCGCGGGGGTCGCGGCTGCCGTGCGCGACGGCGACGAGGGTGGGCTGCATGGGCGGACTCCGGGTCGGCGCAAGGTGCTGAGTTGTGTGCCCAGCTGGATGGTGATCAGGCTGAGCAGCTCGGCAGTGCTGTCGAAGGGGAGGGGCAGGGTGTCGGGAGGGTGCACCGGCTCCGTCATGAACCGATCCTGCGCGCCGGAGGTTGCCGCCGCGTTGCGCCGGGATGACGGGTGTTTTCCTGTTGCTCACCCACCCGCTCGGTCATTCGTGCGGGTGAATGGCGAGGAGGGCGGAACTGGAGGACGGGGCTCGCTCGTCAATCCGTGCGAACGATGTGTGGAACGTGTGGTGCGTGGGGGGCGATTATGAAGGTCACGGAGCGCGTGCGGTCGGCGGCAGTGGCGGCAGTGGCGGCAGGGGCGGCAGTGGCGGGGTGGCGGCCAAGGCTCCGGTTCGGGGTGCGGGGCCGGCGGCGGGCCGTGCGGGTGGTCATGGCGGGCTGCGTGCTGGCGCTGCTGCCCTCGGCGTGGACGCACGCGGCGGCCGCGGACCGGCTGCGGACCACGGCCGACGCGCCGGCCGCCGAGGTGGCCGTGGTGTTCGGGGCGGGCCTGTGGAACGGGCAGCCCACGCCCTATCTGGCCAGACGGCTCGATGCGGCCGCCGAGCTGTACCGCGCGGGCAAGGTCAAGGTCGTGCTGGTCACCGGGGACAACAGCCGCCGGGAGTACGACGAGCCCGACGCGATGCGCACGTATCTGACCAAGCACGGGGTTCCGGACGGGCAGATCGTCAGCGACTTCGCCGGCTTCGACACGTGGGACTCGTGCGTGAGGGCCAAGGAGATATTCGGGGTCAAGCGTGCCGTGCTGATCAGCCAGGGCTTCCACATACGCAGGGCCGTCGCCCTGTGCCAGGCGGCGGGCCTGGAGTCGTACGGCGTCGGCGTGGACGACGAGCACGACTCCACTTGGTACTACGGCGGGACCCGCGAGGTGTTCGCGGCCGGCAAGGCGGCGCTGGACGCGGCCTTCAAGCCCGCGCCGCACTTCATGGGGCCGAAGGAACAAGGGGTGTCGCGGGCCCTGGGCGCTCTGGCAAACTGACGCGGCGTCGGCTTATGTCGATTAGTCATATACCGATCTGTCGGTCCGAGCGTCAGAGGTGTGGAGCGTGACTGTTGTGGATCTGGGCGGCAAGGTCGTCGTCATCACCGGTGGCGCCCGCGGCCTGGGCGCGGCGACCGCGCAGGCCGTCGTGGACGGTGGTGGCAAGGTCCTGATCACCGACGTGCTGGAGGCGGAGGGCGCTCAAACGGCCGCGAAGCTCGGCGGCTCGGCGCGCTTCCTCAGGCACGACGTGACGAGCGAGACCGACTGGCAGGCGGCACTGGAGTACGCGGTCGCCGAGTTCGGACGCGTGGACGGCCTCGTGAACAATGCCGGCATAGCCACCGGCCAGTTCCTGGAGCACGAGAGCGTCGAGCACTTCCGCCAGGTCGTGGAGATCAACCTGGTGGGTGTGTTCATCGGCATCAAGACCGCGATCCCGCTGCTGCGGGCGAACGGCGGCGGCTCCATCGTCAACATCTCCTCCGCCGCCGGCCTGACGGGACTGGCCCTCACCGCCGGATACGGAGCCTCCAAGTGGGGCGTGCGCGGCCTGTCGAAGATCGGCGCGGTCGAGCTCGCCGAGGCGAAGATCCGCGTCAACTCCGTACACCCCGGCATGACGCTGACCCCGATGACCGCCCCCGTCGGCATCCAGGCGGGCGAGGGCAACTTCCCCGGTACCCCGTGGGGCCGCGTCGGAGTCCCCGAGGAGATCGCCGCCGCGGTCGCGTTCCTGCTCTCGGACGCCGCCGGGTACATGACGGGCGCCGAGCTCGCGGTCGACGGCGGCTGGACCGCCGGCCTCACGGTGAAGTACCTGACCGGCCAGTGATCCCGGCCCGGCCGGTGGACGGAAACACGCACCCCTCGGCGTGACGCCTTCCCCGGCCCGACGGCCGAGCCGGCCACCGCAGCCCGGGCCTCACCGCAGGCACCGGGCGGCGCTGAGGCAGAGCACCCCGGCCCGTAACGCGGGGCGGCTGCCGGTGTAACACCGACGACGCACGCTTGCGTCCATGCACACCTCGGACTCCGTCACCGCCACGCACTGCCCGTACTGCGCGCTGCAGTGCGGCATGAACCTGCGCTCCGCACCGGGCGTCGTGGACGGCACCGGTGTGACGGTGGAGGAGCGGCCGGACTTCCCCGTCAACCGGGGCGCGCTGTGCGGCAAGGGCCGCACCGCCCCCGCCGTGCTCTCCTCCCGGGTGCGCCTGACCGGGCCGCTCGTCCGCACCCACGCCGGGCGGCTCGAACCGGCCACCTGGGAGGAGGCTCTCGACGCCGTCGCCGAGGGCCTCGCCCGCACGGGCCGTGCGCACGGCCCGGACGCGGTCGGCGTCTTCGGCGGCGGCGGGCTCACCAACGAGAAGGCGTACGCGCTCGGCAAGTTCGCCCGCGTGGCCCTGCGCACCTCGCAGATCGACTACAACGGCCGCTTCTGCATGTCCTCGGCCGCCGCCGCGCACCAGCGGGCGTTCGGGCTCGACCGGGGCCTGCCCTTCCCGCTGGAGGACATCCCCCGCACCGGCTGCGTGATCCTCGTCGGCTCCAACCTGGCCGAAACCATGCCGCCCGCCCTGCGCTACCTCACCGAACTCAAGGCCAACGGCGGCACCCTGATCGTCATCGACCCCCGCCGCACGCGCACCGCCGAACAGGCCGACCTGCACCTGGCCCCGCGCCCCGGCACCGACCTCGCGCTCGCCCTCGGCATGCTGCACCTCGTGGTGGCGGAAGGGCGCACGGACGAGGAGTTCATCGCGAGCCGCACCACCGGCTGGGAGGAGGCCCGGGCCGCCGCGATGGCCCACTGGCCCGAGCTGGTGGAACGTGTCACCGGCGTTCCCGTGCCCAAGTTGCGCGAGGCTGTCGCGATGTTCTGCGCCCCCTCCTCCGCGATGGTCCTCACCGCCCGCGGCCCCGAGCAGCAGTCCAAGGGCACCGACACCGTCGGCGCCTGGATCAACCTGTGCCTCGCCACCGGCCGGGCCGGCCGCCCGCTCTCGGGCTACGGCTGCCTCACCGGCCAGGGCAACGGCCAGGGCGGCCGCGAGCACGGCCAGAAGGCCGACCAGCTCCCCGGCTACCGGAAGCTGACCGACCCGGTGGCCCGGGCGCACGTGGCCGGGGTCTGGGGCGTCGCCCCCGCCGACCTCCCCGGCCCCGGCCGCAGCGCCTACGAACTGCTCGACGCCCTCGGCACGGACGTACGGGCCCTGCTCCTGATGGGCTCCAACCCGGTGGTCTCGGCCCCGCACGCCTCCCACATCGAGGACCGCATCCGCTCCCTGGACTTCCTCGCCGTGGCCGACGTGGTCCTCTCCGAGACCGCCGCCCTCGCGGACGTGGTCCTCCCGGTCACCCAATGGGCGGAGGAGACCGGCACCACCACCAACCTGGAGGGCCGCGTCCTGCTCCGCCGCCGGGCCCTGACCCCGCCGCCCGGAGTCCGCACCGACCTCGAGGTACTGCACGGCCTCGCCGGCCGCCTGGGCGTCGAGAAGGGCTTCCCCACCGCCCCCGAGGAGGTCTTCGAGGAACTGCGCCGTGCCTCGGCCGGCGGCCCGGCGGACTACTCGGGCATCACCTACGCCCGCATCGAAGCCGAACAGGGCGTCTTCTGGCCCTGCCCGGAGGAAAGTCAGGGCACGCCCCGCCTCTTCCTCGACCGCTTCGCCACCGAGGACGGCCGGGCCCGCTTCGTCCCCGTCGTCCACCGGGGCGCCGCCGAGGTACCCGACGCCGAGTACCCGCTGCTGCTCACCACCGGGCGCGTGGTCGCCCAGTACCAGTCCGGCGCCCAGACCCGCCGCGTCGAGGAGCTCAACGAGGCCGCGCCCGGCCCCTTCGTGGAGCTCCACCCCCGCCTCGCCGCCCGCATCGGCGCCGTCGACGGCAGCCCCCTGGCGGTGATCTCCCGCCGCGGCCGCGCCGTGGCCCCGGCCCGCATCACCGACGCCATCCGCGCGGACACCGTCTTCATGCCGTTCCACTGGCCGGGCGAGGGCCGCGCCAACTCCCTGACCAACCCGGCGCTCGACCCGGTCTCCCGGATGCCGGAGTTCAAGGTCTGCGCGGTCCGCGTCGAACCGGTCACCTAGGATCCCGCCCCGAAGGCCGAGCCGATGCCGAGCCGAGGCCGGGCCTGCGCGCGATGCCCGGCCTGGGGCCGGCCGAACTCGCGTGCGCGCAAAGGCTCGTGCGGCAGGCGACCGGAGCCCCACGGATCCGGTGGATGACCCGAAGCACGTCCGGCCGGCGGGGGACGGCCGACCGGCCTGGAAGCGGGGGGGGGGGGGGGGCCCCCCCCGGGGGGGGGGCCGCCGGGGGGGGAGCCACCCGGGACCCCCCGCCCGCCCGAACGGGTAGCACCCCCCCCCGGGCAGG
>NZ_JBIAHP010000009.1:325667-343330 GCF_042870715.1 Streptomyces sp. NPDC006463
GCCGGCCCCCCCGCCCCCCCGGCCGGGGGCGCGCCCCCCCCCCCCGGGGGGGCGGGGGGGGTGGGGCCGGGGGGCGGGGGGGGGGCGCGCCCCCCCCCCCCCCCCGCTTCGGGGTTCCCGCCGGGGGGTAACCATCCGGTCACGCACCGGACGCAGAAAGTGTTCGCACGCCCCTCGTGGCAGTGGTGTGTCGTACCCCACACTGAAGTGCGGTGCCCCCGTCCTCGGAGCCCTGGAGGTCGCCCCCGTGCAGACCCGGATCCTGACCGTGACCGTGAACGTGAGCGAGTCCTCGGAACCCGCAGAGGCCGAAGCCGTGGACGAAGAGCCCGAAGAGCCCGAAGAGCCCGAGGTACTCGAGCTGATCGAGCCGGTGCCCCCGCAGCGCAAACGGGCCTCGGCGGACGGTGGGGCGGGCCCGTCCGCCGATCTGTTCCGGCAGTACCTGCGCGAGATAGGCAGGATCCCGCTGCTCACCGCAGCCGAAGAGGTGGACCTCGCGCGGCGCGTCGAAGCCGGACTGTTCGCCGAGGAGAAACTGGGCAGCACCCCGGACCTCGACTCCCAGCTGGCCCTGGACCTCGACAAACTCGTCGTCATGGGGCGCATGGCCAAACGCCGGCTGATCGAGTCGAACCTGCGGCTCGTCGTCTCCGTCGCGAAGCGGTACGTGGGGCGCGGGCTCACCATGCTCGACCTCGTGCAGGAGGGGAACCTCGGGCTCATCCGGGCCGTCGAGAAGTTCGACTACGCCCGCGGGTACAAGTTCTCCACCTACGCCACCTGGTGGATCCGGCAGGCGATGTCCCGGGCCCTCGCCGACCAGGCCCGGACCATCCGGGTGCCCGTCCACGTCGTGGAGCTGATCAACCGCGTCGTGCGCGTACAGCGCCGCATGCTCCAGGAGCGCGGGTACGAGCCCACAGCCGAGGAGGTCGCCGCCCACCTGGAGCTGACCCCGGAGCGGGTCCTGGAGGTGCTCCGCCTCGCCCAGGAACCGGTCTCGCTGCACGCCCCGGTAGGCGAGGAGGACGACGTCGCGCTCGGCGACCTCATCGAGGACGGCGACGCCGCCTCGCCCGTGGAGTCCGCCGCGTTCTTCCTGCTGCGCGAGCACCTGGAAGCCGTGCTGTCGACCCTCGGCGAGCGCGAGCGGAAGGTCGTCCAGCTGCGCTACGGGCTCGCCGACGGGCGCCCCCGCACCCTGGAGGAGATCGGCCGGATCTTCGGCGTGACGCGGGAGCGGATCCGCCAGATCGAGTCCAAGACCCTCAGCAAACTGCGCGACCACGCCTTCGCCGACCAGCTCCGCGGCTACCTGGACTGAGGGGCGAGGGCCGAGGCGCAAAGACCGAGGCGGCGCAAGGACCGAGGCGCAGAAACCGAGGCGCGAACGCGAAAGGGGGCGCCCCCAAGGGCGCCCCCGATCACCACACACACCGACCGGGCTAGTCGACCTCGACGACCGCCTGGGCGAACTGAGCCGCGTACAGCCGCGCGTAGGCGCCGCCGGATTCCAGCAGCTCCTCGTGCGTGCCCTGCTCCACGATCGAGCCGCTCTCCATCACCAGGATCACGTCCGCGTCGCGGATCGTGGACAGCCGGTGCGCGATCACGAACGACGTACGGCCGTGCGCCAGGCGCGCCATCGCCTTCTGGATCAGCACCTCGGTACGGGTGTCGACCGAGCTCGTCGCCTCGTCGAGCACCAGGATCACCGGGTCCGACAGGAACGCCCGGGCGATGGTGATCAGCTGCTTCTCGCCGGCGCTGACGCCCGCGCCCTCGTCGTCCAGCACGGTGTCGTAGCCGTCCGGGAGGGTGCGGATGAAGCGGTCCGCGTGGGCCGCACGCGCCGCCTCCTCGATCTCGGCGCGCGTGACCTCGCGCGAGGCGCCGTAGGCGATGTTGTCCGCGATGGTGCCGCCGAACAGCCAGGTGTCCTGGAGCACCATGCCGATGCCGCCGCGCAGCTCCTCGCGCGTCATCTTCGCGATGTCCACGCCGTCCAGGGCGATCTCGCCGCCCGTGACCTCGTAGAACCGCATCAGCAGGTTGACGAGCGTCGTCTTGCCGGCGCCCGTCGGGCCGACGATCGCGACCGTCTGGCCCGGCTCGACCGACAGAGACAGGTTCTCGATCAGCGGCTTGTCCGGCTCGTAGCGGAAGGCCACCTTGTCGAGCGTGACCTGGCCGCGCAGCTCCTCCGGGCGCTCCGGAACCTCGGCGTCCGGCTCCTGTTCCTCCGCGTCGAGCAGCTCGTAGACCCGCTCCGCCGAGGCGACACCCGACTGGACGAGGTTCGCCATCGAGGCGACCTGGGTCAGCGGCATCGAGAACTGCCGCGAGTACTGGATGAAGGCCTGCACATCACCGATCGACAGGGTGCCCGAGGCGACCCGGAGCCCGCCGACGACGGCTATCAGCACGTAGTTGATGTTCGAGATGAACAGCATGACCGGCTGCATGATGCCGCTGACCAGCTGCGCCTTGAACGAGGCCCGGTACAGCGCCTCGTTCTGCTCGGCGAAGACGGCCGCGGACTCCTTCTGCCGGCCGAAGACCTTGACCAGCGTGTGGCCCGAGTACATCTCCTCGATGTGGGCGTTCAGCGCACCGGTCGACTTCCACTGCGCCACGAACTGCGGCTGCGACTTCTTGCCGATCTTCGCCGCGACGAAGATGGAGACCGGTACGGTCCCCAGCGCGACCAGCGCCAGCAGCGGCGAGATCCAGAACATCATCGCGAGCACGCCGACGATGGTCAGCAGCGAGTTCAGCAACTGGCCCATCGTCTGCTGCAGCGTCTGGCCGATGTTGTCTATGTCGTTGGTGGCCCGGCTGAGCACCTCACCGCGCTTCTGCTGGTCGAAGTACGACAGCGGCAGCCGCGACAGCTTCGCCTGGAGCTCCTCGCGCATCCGGTAGACGGTGCCGTTCATCACGTGGTTCGACAGCCTCGTGGCGACCAGCATGAGCAGGCCTGCGAGGACGAAGACCACCAGCGCCCAGATGGCAACGACCCCGACGGCACCGAAGTCGATGCCCTCGCCCGGGGTGAAGTCGGTGCCGGACAGCATGTCCGCCATGCCGCCCTGGCCCCTGTCGCGCAGCCCGTCCAGCGCCTGCTGCTTGGTGAGACCGGCCGGCATCTGCCGGCCGACGATCCCCGCGAAGACCAGGTCGGTGGCCTGGCCGAGGATCTTCGGACCGACGACCGCGCAGCCGACGCTGCCGACGACGGCCGCGACCATGCCCCACAGCTTGACCCGGTCCTGCGCGAGCTGGCGCAGCAGCCGCTTTCCCGAACCCTTGAAATCCATGGACCGCTGGGCCGGCCCCGCCATCATCCGTCCTCCGGGCCCGCTCATGCGGCCTCCGCCTCCGTCAGCTGGGAGAGCACGATCTCCCGGTAGGTCTCGTTGCCGGCCATCAGCTCGTGGTGGCGCCCCTCGCCCACCACCTGGCCCTCGTCCAGGACGATGATCCGGTCGGCGTCGCGGATCGTGGAGACCCGCTGGGCGACGATCACCACGGTCGCGTCCTCGGTCTCACGGGCGAGCGCCGCGCGCAGCGCGGCGTCCGTCGCGTAGTCCAGGGCCGAGAAGGAGTCGTCGAACAGATAGATCTCCGGGCGCTGCACCAGGGTGCGGGCGATGGCCAGACGCTGGCGCTGGCCGCCGGAGACATTGGTTCCGCCCTGGGTGATGGCAGCCTCCAGGCCCCCCTCCAGCTCGGACACGAAGTCCTTTGCCTGGGCCACCTCCAAGGCCCGCCACAGCTCTTCGTCACTCGCGTCCGGGCGCCCGTAGCGCAGGTTGGAGGCGACGGTTCCGGAGAAGAGGTACGGCTTCTGCGGGACCATGCCGACCGTCCTGGCGAGCAGTTCCGGTTCGAGCCGGCGTACGTCCTCGCCGTCGACCAGCACATCGCCGCCGGTCGCGTCGAACAACCGCGGGACCAGGCCCAACAGGGTGGACTTGCCGCTTCCGGTGGAGCCGATCACCGCGGTGGTCTCGCCGGGGCGGGCCACCAGGTCCACCCCGCGCAAGACCGGGGCCTCGGCGCCCGGGTAGCGGAAGTCGGCGCCGCGCAGTTCGAGGAGCCCGCGCCGGGCGAGCTCGCGGACCGGGTCGGCCGGCGGGACCACGCTGGAGCGGGTGTCCAGGACCTCCTGGACGCGCTCGGCGCAGACCTCGGCGCGCGGCACCATCATGAACATGAAGGTGGCCATCATCACGGCCATGACGATCTGCAGCAGGTAGGCCAGGAAGGCCGTCAGCTGGCCGATCTCCATGCCGCCGCTGTCGACGCGCATCGCGCCGAACCAGATGACGGCGACGCTGGAGATGTTCACGACCACGATGACCGTGGGGAACATCAGGGCGAGGAGCTTGCCGGCGGCCAGCGAGACCCCGGTGAGGTCCTCGTTGGCCTCCCGGAAACGATCCTTCTCGTACGTGTCGCGGACGAAGGCGCGGATCACCCGGTTGCCGGTGATCTGCTCGCGCAGCACCCGGTTCACGGTGTCCAGGCGGGACTGCATCAGGCGGAACAGCGGCCGCGTCTTGAGGACGATGGCGCCGACCGACAGACCGAGCACGGGAACGACGGCGAGCAGGACGCCCGACAGCTTCACGTCGAGCGACAGCGCCATGACGATCCCGCCTACGCACATGATCGGCGCCGAGACCATCAGGGTGAAGGTCATCAGGACCAGCATCTGGATCTGCTGGACGTCGTTCGTCGAACGGGTGATCAGGGACGGGGCGCCGAACTGGCCGAGCTCCCGCGCGGAGAAGCTCTGGACGCGGTCGAAGACGGCGGCGCGCACGTCCCGCCCGAAGGCCGCCGCCGTGCGGGCGCCGTAGTAGACGGCGCCGACGTTGCAGACGAGCTGGACGAGGGAGACGCCGAGCATCAGCGCACCGAAGCGCAGGATGTAGCCGGTGTCGCCGTTGACGACGCCGCTGTCGATGATGTCCGCGTTGAGGGTGGGCAGATAGAGGGTTGCGCTGGTCTGCAGCAGCTGGAGCAGGACCAGCAGGGCGATGGGTTTTTGGTACGGACCCAGATGGGTCCGCAGAAGTCGTATGAGCACGCGCAGGCTCCGGTCGGCAAGATCGAGGGGGTTCACCCCATCTTCTGCCAACGGGCGGCCCGATCCCCACCGCTTTTCGCAAAGGCCGGTCAAAAGGAGTAGGCCGCCCTGCGACCCGGGACCGAGCCGTCGTCCGGCGGCCCGGCGCGCCCTAGAACGCGCCGGGGTGGATCTGCTCCCTCGTCGCGATGTATTGCTGGCGCACCGCCTGCCACGTCGGGAACTCCTCGCCCGGCTCGAACACCTGCGCCGCCGGGGCGGGCCACACCGGCGGGGTGTGCGGGGCCAGCGTGCCCTGCGCCACTCCGAGCGCCCACGCCGCCTGGCGCGCCGCGCCCAGCGCCGCGTAGTCGGCGGGCGCCGGTACGACGATCTGCGTCCCGAACAGCCCGGGGGCCGCGGCCTGTACGGCGGGCAGCTCGGCCGCCGCGCCCAGCAGGAACACCCGGCGGATCTCGACCCCGCGCGAGCGCAGCACGTCGAGGGCGTCCACCAGCCCGCAGAGCATGCCCTCGAAAGCGGCCCGGGCCAGGTGCTCCGGCTTCATCGAGTCCCGGCGCAGCCCGGACAGGGTGCCGGCGGCGTGCGGCAGGTTCGGCGTCCGCTCACCTTCCAGGTACGGCAGGAGTACGAGGCCGTGCGCCCCCGGCGTCGACTTCAGCGCGAGCTCGGACAGCCCCTCCAGGTCGGTGCCCAGCAGCTCGGCGGTGCCGCGCAGCGCCCGTACGGCGTTGGAGGTGTTCACCACCGGCAGGTGCATGCCACTGGCGTCGGCCAGGGAGGTGATCAGACCGCCCGGCTCCGACAGCGCCTCGTGGTGCACCGCCATCACCGAACCGGAGGCACCGAGCGAGACCACCGCGTCGCCGGGGCCGAGTCCCAGCCCGAGGGCGGCGGCCATCGTCTCGCCGGTGCCGGCCGAGATCAACAGCCCCTCGGGCGTGGTCCCGGCGGTGTCGGCCGGGCCGAGCACCTCGGGCAGCAGCGCCTGGTGCCCGAGCGCCAGCTCGACGAGGTCGGGGCGCCAGGAGCCGGTGGCGGCCGACCAGTACCCGGTACCGGAGGCGCCGCCCCGGTCGGTGGTCCGCCGGACCGGCCGGCCCAGCAGCTGCCAGACGAGCCAGTCGTGCGGGGACATCAGGACGGCCACCCGGCGGGCGGCCTCGGGCTCGGTGCGGGCCAGCCAGGCCAGCTTCGCCAGGGGCTGCGCGGCGTGCGGGACCGAGCCCACCGCCTCGGCCCAGGCGTGCCGCCCGCCGAGGGCGTCGATGAGGTCGGCGGCGGCGACCTGCCCGCGCTTGTCGTTGCCGACCAGGGCCGGGCGCACCAGCCCGCCCTGTGTGTCCAGCGGCAGCAGCGCGTGCTGCTGGGCGGAGACCCCTATGGCCTGGACCCCTTCGAGGAGCCCGCCGCCGGCGGCCTCGCCGAGCGAGAGCAGCCAGGCCTGCGGATCGGTCTCGTGGGGATTGGCGCCGTCGGGTTCCCCGGCGGGCTGTGGATGGGGTGCGTACCCCTGGCGCAGCACGGCACCCGTTTCGGTGTCGCAGACGACTATGCGAGTGAAGGCTGAAGAGCTGTCCAGCCCGGCGACTATCCCCATGCGGAGAATTCTGCCGCACGCCGGGCCGGACTCCTCCGCCCCGGACGGCTCAGGTGTTGCTGGTGCCCCAGTCGTCGTCGACGCCGCCGACCCGGTCGCGCCGTCCCCGTACCCGCCCGGCCAGGGAGGCCGGTACGGCGTCACCGACCTTCTCGCTCACCGCGGAGAAGGCCTTGCCGGCGTACTCGCGCCCGGTGTGTCCGGCGGTCTCGGCGGCGTTGCGCACCGCGGGGTTCTGCGAGAACTCCCGCAGGGACTTCTTCATGGACTCGTAGCGCTCGCGCCCGGCCCGGGTTCCGAGCACGTACCCGAGGGCCAGTCCGACCACGAACGTGACCTTGTACCGCATGCCTGCCACCCTTCGTCGTGTGGTGCCCGGCCTGCTGTCGATACCGATTGGCGGAGCACCCCCCTGCTTGCGCTAATCTATGACTCGCAACGGGCGCTCGCCCCCCGGCAAGGCCGGAGGTGGGCTGTTCGATGCACCGCAGCAATCCCCTGTAGCTCAATTGGCAGAGCAGCCGGCTGTTAACCGGCAGGTTACTGGTTCGAGTCCAGTCGGGGGAGCGCGGTCCCCTGTAGCTCAATTGGCAGAGCATTCGGCTGTTAACCGGAGGGTTGCTGGTTCGAGTCCAGCCGGGGGAGCCAAGAGACGAAGAGGACCCCCTCGTGGGTCCTCTTCGTCTTTTTGTCGCCCCCGAACGGAACCGGGCAGCCCTCAGCGCGGTCTCTCTGAACAGGCGAAGCCGATCATGCGAGGCATCCGAGGCAGGAGATCGTATGAGCGGCTATGCTGCGGCAGACGGCGCGCACACATGTACGCGCCACGCCGTGAAGGGGCGGTAGCTCAGCCGGTTAGAGCAGCGGACTCATAATCCGTCGGCCGTGGGTTCGAGTCCCACCCGCCCCACTGCGAGCCGCAGGTGCAGAAACGATTGCACCTGCGGCTTTGGCGTTCCTGGGGGAGCTGGGGATCCGGTGCCCGGCTAGAAGTTCTCCGTTTCGTCCGCGAGGTAGCGCAGTACGTCCGCCAGGTCCTGGCGGCGCGCGAAGGCCGCGCGTTGGCGGTGGGCGCCCGAGCCGTCCCGGAGGAGGGCGCCCAGGGTCTTGGCCGCGTGGTCGAGGTCGCCGGCGGCGGCCAGCGCCGGGGCGACCAGGTCCAGCAGGGCCTCCGCGAGATCGGCCGCCGGGAGTTCGGCGCCCGTGTACGGGTCGAGGCCGAAGCCCTCCAGGCCGTCGTGGGCCGCCCGCCAGCGCGCCAGGCGCAGTACGTCGTCCCGCAGGGCCGGCTCGGGCCGCCGCTCCGCGATCTCCTGTAAGGCGGTGGTCACCAGGGCGCGGACCAGTTCGCCCTGGAGGACGGCCGTGTCGATGTCCGGGGACATGTCCGGGGCCCTGACCTCGAGCGTCGGCCAGTGCCCCGACGGGCGGACGTCCCAATAGACCATCTTGGTGTCCAGGGCCGCCCCGGAGCCGAGCAGGGTCTGCACCGAGAGCCGGAAGTGGGCCGTGGACGTGAAGTGCGGGGGCAGCCCCGCCGAGGGCCAGCCCGACCAGGCCATCGCCCGCCAGCTGGCGTGGCCGGTGTCACGGCCGCCCCAGAACGGCGAGTTGGCGGCCAGCGCGATGAGCGTCGGCAGCCACGGTCTGACCCGGTTGGACACCGCCACCGCCGTGTCCACGTCGAGCGTGCCGATGTGGACGTGGCGGCCGCAGCTCACGAGGGTGTCGGTGAGCGAGCCGAAGCGGCGGTGCTGCTCGCGCTGGCGCGGCTCGTCGTCGGTCAGGTGCAGCGGCCCCTCCACGGCCACGACCGGCGAGGGC
This sequence comes from Streptomyces sp. NPDC006463, assembly GCF_042870715.1. Taxonomy (NCBI): domain Bacteria; kingdom Bacillati; phylum Actinomycetota; class Actinomycetes; order Kitasatosporales; family Streptomycetaceae; genus Streptomyces; species Streptomyces sp. NPDC006463. The sequence goes on from NZ_JBIAHP010000009.1 coordinate 334,193, forward strand.
GCGGCCAGCAGGCGGCAGCCGTGGGCGCGGGCCGCCCTCCCGAGGGTGCGCCGCAGGGTGGCGAGCTCTTCGCGCAGCGAGGCCGCCGAGTGGGCGATCGGGGTGGAGATCTCCACCTGGTAGCGGGTGCCCTCGGGGTGTATCTCGCCCGGCAGCCCGTCGGCCGTGGCGAGGACGAGCGGGGCGGCGGGGACCACCCGGAAGGTGCGGGCGTCGACGAGGAGGAACTCCTCCTCGACACCGACGGTGAGGGGAACGGTGGGGCGCACCGTGTTCTGCTCGGTGCCGGTGCTCGTTGTGCTGTTGCCAGGTTCGATCACTACGCCTCCCTGGACATACGAGTCTTTTCATCATGAGCCGAACAGGAGGCGGGGAGCGTACGCCGATTCGGTCAAAAGTCCGGTGATAGTGGCGAGTTAGCGGCAGGGGCGCCCCGGTATGGGGTCCGGGGTCCGGGTGGGGTGACTGTTGCCGGTGTGCGAACGCCGGAAAAAATGACCAGGGGGCCGCGGCGGCCCCTGGTTATCATCCGCTGTGACCCGTACCGCCGAGCCCGACCGCGCCCAGCGGCGAATACTCGCCGACCTCACCCCGCTCCGTACGTCCCTCGACTACCGGCGGCTGTGGATCGGCGGCACCGTCTCCTGGCTCGGCCAGGCGATGACCGCCCTCGCGATCTCGCTCCAGGTCTACGACATCACGCGGTCCAGCTTCTCCGTCGGGCTCGTCGGACTCTTCTCGCTCGTCCCGCTCGTCACCTTCGGGCTCTACGGCGGAGCCATCGCCGACACCGTGGACCGGCGCAAGCTCGGCCTCTACAGCTCCCTGGGCGCCGCCGGGCTGTCGGTCGCGCTCGCCGCGGCCGCGTCGCTCGGCTACCACCGAGTGTGGTTCCTGTACGCCGTCGTCGCGCTCCAGGCCGTGTGCGGCGCGCTCTCCGGACCGGCCCGGTCCGCCATGATCCCGCGGCTGCTGCCGTCCGAGCAGCTGCCAGCCGCCAACGCGCTGAACTCCGTGACCATGACATCCGGGGCGATGGCCGGCCCGATGCTCGGCGGGCTGATCGTCGGCTGGTGGGGGTACCAGGCGGCGTACCTCATCGATGTCGTGACCTTCGCGGCCGCCCTCTACGCGATGTGGCGGCTGCCGTCGATGAAGCCCGACCGCGCCGAGGGGACGCGCGGCAGGGCCTCCGTCGTCGACGGTCTGCGCTTCCTCGGGACCCGGCCCAACATCCGGATGACCTTCTTCTCCGACATGGCCGCCATGGTGCTGGCGCAGCCGAAGGCGCTGTTCCCGGCCATCGCCGTGCTCTGGTACGGCGGCGACGCGAAGACGGTCGGCCTGCTGGTGGCCGCGCCCGCCGTCGGGGCGCTGCTGGGCGGGCTGTTCTCCGGCTGGCAGGGCCGCGTCCGCCGGCACGGGCTGGCCATCCTCTTGGCCGTCGCCGCGTGGGGCCTGGCCATCGCCGTCTTCGGGCTCACCCGGAACCTGTGGCTCGGTCTGTTCTTCCTGGCGCTGGCCGGGTGCGCGGACACCATCTCCATGGTGTTCCGCACCACCATGCTCCAGGCGGCCACCCCGGACGACATGCGCGGCCGCCTCCAGGGCGTCTTCATCGTGGTCGTCGCGGGCGGACCCCGGCTCGGGGACTTCCTCGCCGGGGCCGCCGCGGACCTGACCTCCCCGGTCGTGGCGATCACGGGCGGCGGCCTCGCCTGCGTGGCCGTGCTGGCCCTGCTCGCGCTCCGCTGGCGGGCGTTCGCCCGCTACGACGCACTCTCGCCGCAGGCGTAGGGACGCCCGGCGCAGAGTGCTTGCGGCCCGGTGTCTTGCGCCCGGGGCCTTACGCGTCCACCGCTTCCCGGGTGCGGTCGCCGCCCGTGCTACCGGTGTTGGTGGTCCCGGTGGGCTCGAACAGCAGGATCGCCGCCTCCTCGTCCGCCGCCGGGCAGTGCTCCACCCCGCGGGGGACGACATGCATCTGGCCGGGGCCCAGGACGACGTCCCCGTCGCGGAGCCGGATGGTCACGGTGCCGCTGACCACGAGGAAGAGCTCGTCGGTGTCCTCGTGGGTGTGCCAGACGAACTCGCCCTGGATCTTGGCGACCTTGACGTCGTAGTCGTTGACGCGGGCGATGCGGCGCGGGGCCCACCGCTCGCTGAAACCGGCCAGCTTCTCGGCGATGTCGACTTTCTGTGGCGTTGTCATGCGGACAGCCTGCCGGGGTGCCCGTGGGCGGTCTTGTACGTTCCTGACATGGCCGCGATACGTCCGCGCAGCACCGTTTCCGCCTGGCAGCCGCCGGTGCCAGGCATAGCCGAGGTCTTCCACGCCCGGTTCACCGACCACGCGTACCCGGCGCACGTGCACGACACCTGGGCGCTGATGATCCTGGACGGCGGGCGGGTCGACTTCGCGCTGGACCGGGAGCGGCACGGCGTCGGGGTGTCGGACTCGGTGATCCTGCTGCCGCCCGGCGTCGTCCACGACGGGCGGACCGTGACGGAGGCCGGCTTCCGCAAGCGCGTCCTGTACCTGGACACCTCGGTGCTGGCGGAGCGGCTGACCGGAGCCGCCGTCGACACCCCGCTGCTGCTCGACCCGGCGCTGCGGGACCGCGTGCACCGGCTGCACGTGGCGCTGGGCGAGCGGGAGTCCTTCGAGGCGCAGGCGCGGCTGGCCTTCGTACGGGAGCGGCTGCACCGGAGGCTGACCGGGCGTGAGGCGCCGACGGGCGGGGCGCCGGGCGCGGGGGTCGCCGTACGGCTGCGCGAGCTGCTCGACGAGCGGGTGGCCGAGGGGATCACGCTGGAGGAGGCCTCGGCGGAGCTGGGGCGGGCTTCCGGGAACCGCTGCCACCCCACGCACCTGATCCGCAGCTTCACGGCGGCCTACGGGCTGCCGCCGCACGCGTACCTCACGGGGCAGCGGGTGGCGCTGGCGCGGCGGCTGCTGCTGGCGGGGGCGCGGCCGGCCGAGGCGGCCACGGCGGCGGGCTTCTACGACCAGGCCCACCTGACCCGGCACTTCGGGAGGCACGTCGGGATCAGCCCGGCGCGCTACGCCCGATCCGGCCGGGGTTGAGGACCTGCGCCAGGTCTACGGGGCCTGGCCTTCCGGGGCGACGATGCCGCGGGCGACGCCCAGGGCCACCAGGTCCTGGGGGCGGACGCGGAGTTGGTCCGCCGTGGCGGGGGCGGCCGCAGGCGGGCGCTTGAGGATGGCCGCCGCCAGTTCCGGGGCGATCACCGAGAAGTAGCTGTCCGGGGTGACCCAGGTGTTACCCGGCGCGGCCAGCGCGAGGGCGCCGCCCGAGCCGCCCTCGCCGATCAGCAGGGTCGTGACGGGGACCGCGGCCGCGGCCAGTGCCGCGAAGGTGTCCGCGATGGCCGCGCCCGCGCCCTCGTGTTCGGCGGCGGCGTCGTTGGCCGCACCCGGGGTGTCCACCAGGGTGAGCACGGGGATGCCGAGCCGGTCCGCGAGGCGGACGAGGCGGGCGGCCGTGCGGTATCCCGCCGGGCGGGTGGCGGTGCCGCACTGGGCGGCGTACGCCACGGCCCGGCCCTCCCGCAGCCCGAATCCGCACAGCATCCCGGGGTCGGTGCCGCCCGCCCGGTCCCCGGAGACGGAGAGGCGCAGGCCGAAGTACGCGTCCAGGTACGCCCCGGCGCGCGGGCGGTCCGGATGACGGGCCTGGCGGACCGCCTCCCAGCCGGTCGCCGGAGGCGGTACGTCGTCGAGTGCGGCCGGGGGCTCGACGGGAGCGTCGGCGCGGGGCGCGGTCAGGACGCGGAGCCAGTCGGACAGGACCCCGGGGAGCTCGGCCGGGGGGACGACGGCGTCCACGTGCCCGGCGGCGTACTGCCCCTCGGCGCAGTAGGCCGCCGGATCCGCGTCCGCGGGCCGCACCCGGGATCCGGCGAAGCCGACCTGGGCTCCGGGCAGCGCGAGGACGACGTCCGCCCCGGCACCGAGCGTGGCCCAGCCACCGCCGGTGGTCGGATCGCGCAGGACGGCGATCTGGGGCAGCCCGGCGGCCCGGGTCAGGACGCACTGGCGGGCCACGCGCTGGAGCTGGGTCAGCGCGAGCATCCCCTCCTGCATGCGGGAGCCGCCGGTGGCGATGAGGGAGACGAGGGGGAGGCGGTGCTCGCGAGCGTGGCTGTACGCGGCTTCGAGCCGGTCTCCGGTGCACTCGCCCAGCGAACCGCCGAGGAAGCCGAACTCGAAGGAGATCACGGTGGCTTCGAGGCCGCCGACGAGGGCGGTGCCGGTGACGACGGACTCCTGCTCGCCGGTGTGCGCGCGGGCGCGGGCGCGGGAGTCGTCGTAGCCGGTCCAGGCCAGGGGGCCGTCGGCCGGTGACTCCCGCCGCGGGGCGGGGAGTTCGGTGAAGCTGCCGGGGTCGGTCACGGAGGCGATGGCCGCGCGGGCCGAGAGGCGGGTCGTCGTCACGGGCTCACCCTAGGGGTTGTTCACGGGAGGGGAAGGGCGATCTTGATCGCATAGGCGGCGACGAGGCCGTAGCCGAGTCGGAAGGTCCACGCGCGGGCGCCGTCGGAGATCCTGCTCCCGGCGAGTGCGCCGAGCCCGACGAGGGCCTGCTGCCACAGGAGCGAGGCGGCGCCGACGCCGAGGAGGAAGGCGGCTCCGGCCGGGCCGGTGCGCAGCGCGGCGCCCTGCGCGGTGGTGAGGGCGGCGAAGTAGAGGGCGGTGGTGGGGTTGAGGGCGGTGAGGCCGACATACCGCGCGAAGGCCTTGGCCGGCCGGGGGGCGGCTCCCGGCCCGGGCCGGGAGCCGGTCCCGGTTCCCGGCCCGGGGATCCGCCCGGCGGCAGGGGCCGACGGATCGGGCGGGGGTGAGAGTTCGGGGCGGCGGCGGGACTTGGCGATGCCGTGGGCGGCGATGGCCAGGAGGATCGCAGCCGAGGCCAGCCGGACCCAGGCCTCGACCGGGGAGACGTGGGAGGCCACCCACGGGCCCAGGGCGGTGGCCAGCGCGGCGTACCCGAGGTCGACCGCCGCGATTCCCGCGGCCGCCGCCACCGCCGCCCGGCGGTGGCGCATCGCCTCCTGGAGCAGCAGCACGCTCATCGCACCCATCGGCATCGCCACGCCCAGGCCCGCGACCGCACCCGCCAGGGCCGGAGTCGTCAGTTCGCTCATGGGGGGAGGTTCCGGCCCCCGGACCGCCGGACGGGCGCCAATACCGGCTCCGGCTGCGAGAATCGCGGTATGGACGGCCTCGACAGGGAAATCCTCGGCATTCTGCAGCAGGATGCGCGGATCTCGTACCGCGACCTCGGCGTCCGGGTCGGCCTCAGCGCCAACGCTGCGGCCGACCGGGTGCGCCGGATGCGCCGGGACGGGGTGATCCGGGGATTCACCATCCTCGTAGACCCGGCCGCCGACACCCGCGGCGGGCTCGTCGTCTTCATCGACGTCACCCTGCGCCAGGACACGACGAACGAGGAGTTCGAGCGGCAGGTCGCCAAGCTCCCGGGAATCACCGAGGTCGTGCACGTGACGGGCGAGCACGACTACCTCGTACGGGCCCGCGCTGCCGACCCCGCCGCGCTCGACGGCCTGCTCCGCCGACTGAAGCGGGAGGCCGGCGTGGCACAGTCCAGCACCCGCATCGCGCTGCGCGCCGCGGGCCGGCCGGACCGGCCGTAGGAACCTGCCGGAGCCGGCCCGGCCCCGGCCAGACCCGCCAGCGCTACAGCGCCGACTCCCAGGTCAGCACCGTCCCCCGCGTCCCCGACTCCGTGCGGCCGTCGTCCGCCACCGTCAGGCGGACCCGGTTCGGCGTCGCGTCCACCTCCACCTCGATGGAGGTGACCTCGCCGCGCCGGTGTGCCGCGGCCAGCGCGCCGCGCAGGGCGGCCAGCAGGTGGTCCGCCGCGGGCTCCGGCAGCAGCGCGTCCACCGCTCCGGCGAAGTGCACCGACGGCTGGAAGCCGAGCAGCACCCCCGCGCCGCCCGTCTCGCGCAGGACCCGCCCCCGGAAGCCCGTCGGGGCGTCGGTCGGCGGCTGCTGCAGGGCGAAGATCGCGGTGCGGACCTCCTGGATGGTGGAGTCCAGCTCGTCGACGGCGCGGCTCAGCTCGTCGCCCACCGTGTCCCCCGACGGCGCGGCCGAGGAGCGCCGCCGGGTGCTCTCCAGCATCATCTCGGTGGCGAACAGCCGCTGGACCACCAGGTCGTGCAGGTCGCGGGCGATGCGGTCGCGGTCCTCGTACACCGCGAGCTGCTCCCGGTCGTGCTGCGCGTCGGCGAGGACGAGGGCCAGCGCCGCCTGGGAGGCGAACTGCGAGGCCAGCAGCCGGTCCACGGCGTCGTACGGGGGACCGCCCCGGGCGCGCGGCAGGGCGAGGGTGCCGATCAGCTGGCCGCCGCTCTGGAGCGGGAGCATCATGCTGGGCCCGAACCGCTCCCGGACGTGCGTGGTCATCCGGGGATCGGTGGCCGAGTCCTCGATGAAGACGGGTTCGCCGCCGAGGAGTTGTTCCAGTACCGGCGAACCGGGGGCGATGGCCGTCCCCACCAGGTCGCCGGGGTCCCCTTGGGTGGAGGCGGCGACGATCTCCATGCCGCCCTCGCGGGTCGGCTGGAGCACCACCCCGGCCGCCGCGTCCGCCAGCAGCCGGGCCCGTTCGGCAACGCACATCAGCGCGTCCGCCGCCGGGCGTCCGGCCAGCAGGGTGGTGGTCACGGCGGCGGCGCCCTCGATCCAGCGTTCCCGGCGGCGCGCGGTCTCGAAGAGCCGGGCGTTGCCGATCGCCGTCCCCGCCTGAGCCGGGGGATCGCCGCCCGCTCGGCCTCGGTGATCCCGGCGGTGAAGAGGGCAGTCAGCCGGACGCGCTCGGGGTCGATGACCCCGAGCGCTCCGTACCGTGCCGCGCAGAGCTCGGTCGCCGAGTCCACGATGTGCTGGAGGGTGGTGTTCAGTTCCAGCTCGGAGCCGACGCCGAGCACCGCCTCCAGCAGCACCGGAAGGCTCGCCGGCGCCTCGCGGGGCTCCTCTTCGGACTCCTCTTGGGATTTTTCGTCGGGCTCCGCCCCGGCGTCCGTCATTCGGCCAGCGGGTTGAGGACCATGGGGGCGATCTTCCCTTCCAGCATCGCGCCGAGACCCAGTACGGCGCACACGTCCGGCCGTTCCGCGATGGCGACGGGCATCCCGGTGGAGTCGCGGAGCATCTGGTCGAGGCCGGGCAGCAGGGCGCTGCCGCCCACCATCATGATCCCCCGGTCCGTCAGGTCCGCGACCAGGTCCGGCGGGCAGTCCCGCAGCACCTTGCCGATGCCGTCGAGGACGGCGGTGAGCGGGGTGTGGATGGCGTCGCGTACGGCTGCCGTGTCCACATGGACGGAACGGGCCAGTCCGGTGGCCACGTCACGGCCGTGGATGAGGGTGGAGGCAGGCCCCTCGGCGGTGATGCCGTTGCCGTGCAGGGCCAGCTGCAGCGGCCGGACCGCCTGGCTCGGCAGCATCAGCTCGTGCGCGTGGCGCAGGTGCTGGACCACGGCGTGGTCGATGGCCTCGCCGCCGACCGGGATCCGCTGGGCCGTGACGATCGAGCCGAGGGAGAGGACGGCCACCTGGGTGGCCGCCGCCCCGCACACCATGATCATCGTCGCGGTCGGCTGCTCCACGGGCAGGCCGCAGCCGACGGCCGCGGCGATCAGGGTGTCGACGAGTTCTACGCGGCGGGCGCCGAGCCCGACGAGGGTTTCCACGGTCGCCCGCTGGGCCAGCGGGTCCGCGTCGTGCGGGGTGCAGGCGGCGGCCCGCAGCCGGGGCTTGCGGCGCAGGGCGCGCCGCAGCTTCTCGCCGAGCAGGTGGCGCAGCATCCGCTGGGCCATCTCGATGTCGACGACCGTGCCGCCGGAGACGGGGCGTACGACCCGGATGTAGTCGGGCGTGCGGCCGGTCATCCGTTCGGCGAAGGTCCCGACGGCGATGAGCGCGCCGGTCCGCGTGTTCACCGCGGCGACGCTGGGCTCGTCGACGACGAGGCCCGCGCCCTTGACGTACACGCGGGTCCTAGCGGCTCCCAGGTCGACGGCGACGTGGCAGCGGCGCAACTGCTCAAGACTGACGGTCACGGCAGATCCTCCGAGAGCGCTGACGCAAGAGGGCCGGCGGAATGCCGGTCATTTCTCATATCATCTCGGACATTTCGCTCTAACCGCCCGTTGGGCTGCTCCGGCCGGGGGTGCCTCGCGCGTGCATGGGGGTGGATTTCTGTACCGACAGGCAGCACCATGCGCGCACCGCACGCGCTACCCACGCGTAACAAGGTAAAGGGGACCCGATGCTGACGGCCCGCCAGAGAACGCTCGCACTCCTGACGCTCTGCCTTGCGCTGCTGGCACCCTTCCCCTCCCATGCCGCCGACCGGGGGGTGGGTCATGTCTCTGACCAGGCATCATCGCGCAATCCGGTGGTCTTCGTGCACGGTTACAACGCCGATCCGGGCGTCTGGGGAGCCCTGCGGGGGGACCTGCGCGCCGCCGGCTACACCGACTCGGAACTCTTCTCCTGGGGTTACGACACCCACCTGTCGGTCAACGAGGTCCTCGCCGGGCGGCTCGGCGCGTACGTCGAGGAGGTCCGCCGGCAGACCGGCGCCGCCAGGGTCGACGTCGTCGCGCACTCCTTCGGCTCGCTGGTGAGCCGCTGGTACGTGAAGTTCGGCGGCGGCGCGGCCACCGTGGGCCACTGGGTCTCGCTGGCCGGGCCCAACCGGGGTACCTCCACGGCGTGGGCCTGCGCCCTGTGGGACCAGGCGTGCCGGGACATGACCCCCGGCTCGTACGTGGTGAAGAACCTGAACGGCGGGGACGAGACCCCGGGCGCGGTGAAGTACGCGACCTTCTGGTCGAACTGCGACGAGGTCGTCAACCCTGACGACAGCGTCCCGCTGACGGGGGCGGCCAACACGCCGGTCGGCTGCCTGAAGCACAACGACCTGCTCGGCGACGACGCCACCTCGGCGGGCGTCCGGTCCTTCCTCGCCTCCTAATGCGTGCCGCCGCTAGGGGGTGTCTGACGGATCAGGGTCGGACAGCCCGGGTCGGCTGGTGCCGTGGATTGCAAGGCGGAGGAGGGAGTCGACGCGGTGGGGGC
>NZ_JBIAHP010000010.1:0-26647 GCF_042870715.1 Streptomyces sp. NPDC006463
AACGGACGCTTCCTTTGTACTCACCCTCTCGGGCTTTCCTCCGGGCTTTCGTTCTGTGTTCTTGCGTTTCCGACTCTATCAGACTCTTTCGTGTCCGACTTCCTCGGTGCTTTCCAGGTTTTTCGCTTTCGCGTTTTCCCTTTCCGGCGATTCCGACTCTATCAGATCCTTTCGGGCCTGACTCCCAGTCAGCGGGTATTTGCTTCGGGGCTGTTGGGCCCTTCGGCGAGTGAGACAGTAGCGGATTCCTTGCCCCCGAACCTAATCGGCGGCGGCGTCCTCGGACGCAGATTCCTCATTCGCAAATACGCATGAAAACGGGACGACGGAGTGCGTCGTTCGTTCGAATGTGTAGTGCGGGATGGCCGTCCGGGGACCGACCGGGGTCGGCGCTCACTTCGGACAACTCGAAGAACCTTACGGATCGGGCACACCTGTGTCAACCTCCGGCTGCCCACCGGCTGACCACCGGCGCGGGATGCGCGAACTTCACGCCGTCGTCGTCCCGTTCCGTCTACGCTGGGCCCATGACTACGCATGCGCTCACGCTCAACCTCCGTTGGTGGGCCGCCTGACGGCGGCCGATCTGCAACGCGAGCACGCATGCGCTCACGGCCGCCGCTACGGCGGCCGTTTTTGTTTCTCCCTCCCCGGGAGTGGCTCGGTCGCCCGACGCGGTGGCCTCGACACCACTCACGTACAAGCACGTACAAGGGAGAGCAGGACATGACGAGGATCTTCAGCGGGGTCAAGCCGACCGGACATCTGACGCTGGGGAACTACCTGGGGGCTGTACGGCAGTGGGTCGCCGCCGACCAGGAGCCCGACGAGGCGCTGTTCTGCGTCGTCGATCTGCACGCGCTGACCGTCGAGCACGAGCCGGCCCGCGTACGGCGGCTCAGCAGGCAGGCCGCGACGTTGTTGCTCGCCGCCGGGCTGGATCCGCAGCGGTGCACGCTGTTCGTGCAGAGCCATGTCGACGAGCACACGCGGCTGGCGTACCTGCTGGAGTGCACCGCCACCGACGGAGAGCTGCGGCGGATGATCCAGTACAAGGAGAAGGCGACGAAGGCACAGGCCTCCGGGGACGGCGTACGGCTGTCCCTGCTCACCTATCCCGTGCTGATGGCCGCCGACATCTTGGCGTACCGGACCGATGAGGTTCCCGTGGGAGAGGACCAGCGGCAGCACGTCGAGCTGACCCGGGATCTCGCCGTGCGGTTCAACCAGCGCTACGGACACACCTTCACCGTGCCGAAGCCGACCCTCCCGGCGGTGGCGGCGCGGGTCATGGACCTGCAGGATCCGACGTCGAAGATGGGGAAGTCGCACGAGAGCGGTGCGGGGATCGTCTATCTGCTCGACGAGCCCGAGGTCGTCCGCAAGAAGGTGATGCGGGCCGTCACCGACAGCGGGGACGGCGGTGTGGTCCACGACCGGGAGACACGGCCGGGTGTCGCGAACCTGCTGGACATCCTGGCCGCCTGCACGGGCGGGGATCCCGTGGCGCTCGCCGGGGGCTACACCGGCTACGGCGCGCTCAAGCGGGACGTCGCCGACGCGGTGGTCGAGCTGCTGCGGCCGGTGCGGGAGCGGCACGCCGAGCTGGCGGCCGATCCGGCGGAGGTGGACAAGGTGCTGCGGGAGGGCGCCGGGCGGGCCCGGGAGCTGGCGCGGCCGGTGGTGGACCGGGCGTACGAGGCCATCGGGCTGCTGGCGCCCTGAGCGGGGCGGGTACGGGCCCCCGGCTCGGGGGCCCGTACCGCGCGGTCAGCTGTTGCCGGAAGCGAGTTCGCGGCTTCGGTCGCGGGCCGCTTCGAGCGCGGCGATCAGGGCCGCGCGGACGCCGTGCTTCTCCAGCTCCACGATCGCGTTGATCGTCGTACCGGCAGGGGAGGTGACGGCCTCGCGGAGCTTGACCGGGTGCTCCCCGCTGTCGCGGAGCATCACGGCGGCGCCGATGGCGGCCTGGACGATGAGGTCGTGGGCCTGGGCGCGGGGCAGGCCGAGGAGGATGCCGGCGTCGGTCATGGCCTCCACGAGGTAGTAGAAGTAGGCGGGCCCGGAGCCGGAGAGGGCGGTGGCCGCGTCCTGCTGGGACTCGGGGACGCGCAGGGTCTTGCCGACGCCGCCGAAGATCTCCTCGGTGTGCAGGAGGTGCGCGGCGGTGGCGTGGCTGCCGGCCGAGATGACGGACATGGCCTCGTCGACGAGGGCCGGGGTGTTCGTCATGACGCGGACGACGGGGGTGCCGGGCCCGAGGCGTTCCTCGAAGAAGGCGGTCGGGATGCCGGCGGCGCCGCTGATGACCAGGCGGTCCGCGGGGACGTGCGGGGCGAGCTCTTCGAGGAGCTTGGCCATGTCCTGCGGCTTGACGGTGAGGATGAGGGTGTCGGCGCGCTTGGCTGCTTCCGCGTTGCTGACGGCCTCGACGCCGTAGCGGGAGTGCAGCTCCTCGGCGCGCTCCGGACGGCGGGCGGTGACGAGGAGCTTCGAGGCGGGCCAGCCGCCGCGGATCATTCCGCTGAGCAGGGCCTCGCCGATCTTGCCGGTACCGAGGACCGCGACTGTCTGGGTCATGCCCGATTCACCTCGCCTGGGGGTACCTCCCAGCGGTGGCTGGGGGATTGTTGCCCGCGTGCTGCGGATACGTCCTCATCCTTGCACTCGGGCGGGGAGCGGAGGGCGGTTGTCCGGTCCGTGGTCGTCAGGGGGTGCGCCGGCGGAGGGTGGCCGCGCCGAGGGCGAGGACGAGCAGGGCGCAGGCGGCGACGACGACGGCGTCGCGGACGAATTCGGCGGTCATGTCGGTGTGGGTGAGGACCTGGGTCATGCCGTCCACGGCGTAGGACATGGGCAGGACGTCGGAGAGGCCTTCCAGGACGGGGTGCATGGTGTTGCGGGCCGCGAAGAGGCCGCACAGCAGCAGCTGGGGGAAGATCACCGCCGGCATGAACTGGACGGCCTGGAACTCGGAGGCCGCGAAGGCGGACACGAAGAGGCCGAGTGCGGTGCCGAGGAGGGCGTCGAGGAGGGCGACGAGCAGGAGCAGCCACGGGGAGCCGACGACGTCGAGGCCGAGGAGCCACAGGGCGAGGCCGGTGGCGAGGAGGGACTGCACGACGGCGACGGCTCCGAAGGCGAGGGCGTAGCCGGCGATGAGGTCGCCCTTGCCCAGCGGCATGGCGAGGAGGCGTTCCAGGGTGCCGGAGGTGCGCTCGCGCAGGGTGGCGATGGACGTCACCAGGAACATCGTGATGAGCGGGAAGATGCCGAGGAGGCTGGCGCCGATGCTGTCGAAGGTGCGCGGGGTGCCGTCGAAGACGAAGCGGAGCAGCGTCAGCATCAGTACGGGGACCAGCAGCATCAGCGCGATGGAGCGCGGGTCGTGGCGGAGCTGGCGCAGGACGCGGGCGGCTGTTGCGGTGGTGCGGGCGGCGCTCATTGCGGTCGTGGCAGTCATGGCTGGGGCTCCCGGGCGATGGCGTCGGCCTCGTCGACGAGGCGGAGGAAGCCTTCCTCGACGGTGGCGGAGTGGGTACGGGTGCGCAGGGCGTCGGGGGTGTCCTGGGCGAGGATGCGGCCCTCGCGCATGAGGAGCAGGCCGTGGCAGCGCTCCGCCTCGTCCATGACGTGGGAGGAGACGAGGAGGGTGGTGCCGCGGGTGGCGGCGAGGGTGTGGAAGAGGTTCCACAGGTCGCGGCGCAGGACGGGGTCGAGGCCGACGGTGGGTTCGTCGAGGACCAGGAGCTCGGGGGTGCCGAGCAGGGCGACGGCGAGGGAGACGCGGCTGCGCTGGCCGCCGGAGAGGTTCCCGGCGAGTGCCGTGGCGTGGCCGGAGAGGTCGACGTCCGCGATGGCGCGGGTGACGCTCTCGTGGCGGCGTTCGGCGGCGGCGCGGCCCGGGTCGAGGATCGCGGCGAAGTAGTCGAGGTTCTGCCGGACGGTGAGGTCGTCGTAGACGGAGGGCGCCTGGGTGACGTAGCCGATGCGGTGGCGGAGCTCGGGGTGGCCGGCGGGGCGGCCGAGGACGTCGAGGGTGCCGGTGACGTGGGCCTGGGTGCCGACGACGGCGCGCATGAGGGTGGACTTTCCGCAGCCCGAGGGGCCGAGGAGGCCGGTGATACGGCCGCGGGGGACGTCGAAGGCGATGCCGTCGATGACGGTTCGGGGGGTGCGGCCGGTGCCGCGGCGGACGGTGAGGTCGTGGGCGTGCACGGCCGGTTCGTGGGTGTGTACGGCTGGTGGGGGTTCCTCGGGCTGGTTATTCATCATGTGATGAATAATGCTCCTGGCGGTGCCGGGGCGTCAATCGGGGGGTGCGCTACTTCTTGCGCTTGGGGCGGCGCGCGGCCGGGTTGCCGGTGCGGGCGCTGCGGCGGCGGGCGAACTCGGCCACGGCGCGCTCGTACTCGGCGCGGCGCAGCTTCTCGCCCGGGGCCTCGACGAGGCAGCGCAGGAAGTACGCGATGAGGGAGCCGATGAAACCGATCGTCTTGAGGCCCTTGAGGGCGGCCTCGTCGGAGGAGGGGGCCGGCCGGCGGCTGAAGGAGTCCCAGGTCTTGGCGAAGGCGATGGAGCTGGCGACCGCGAAGAGCACGACGACGGAGATGCTGAGGAAGGGGCCGACGTCGCCGATCTCCAGGCCCTCGTAGGCGAGGCGCAGGAGGAACGCGGCGGCCACGGCGGTGACCAGCGAGCCGACGGCGACGGCGGCGCGGCGCAGGGCGTAGTTGCCGTCGTGGTTCACCCAGGTGGTGCCGAAGTAGCGGATCGGCTCGGGCTCGGGTCCGGCGGGGGTCGCCGGGGCGGGGGCCGGGGCCTGCGCGGCCGGCTCGGCTGGGGGTCCCCCCAGCGGTGGCTGGGGGAGGGGCTGGTGTCGGTGGTCGTCGTTCACACCAGCGATTATCTCCCGCCGGGCCCGGCCGGCCGGGTGCGTCTCACGTGTCAGACGGGCGGCGCGGGCGCCGGACGCTCAGCCGCAGCGGTTGGCGACGTAGCCGTCGCTGCCCGTCTTCACGTACGCGTCGGAGACGAACAGGCCGTTCCCGATGCAGTCCCAGACGTTCGTCGTGCCGTAGGGGCCCGAGACGGTGGTGCCCGGGCACTGGCAGCGGATCCCGACGACGGCGTCGTAAGGGAGCACCTTCACGACCGAGTAGTTGGTGCCCGGACCGCTGCGGACGTTGACACGGTATCCCGGCGCGACCGGGAAGTACTCGAAGCCGTCCCCCTCAGTGCTCTGGACCTGATTCATCTCGTTCTCAACCGACATAGGAAATCTCCCCCTTTGAGCATGAAGCTCTGCAACTCGCGCAGGGTAGCAGGCCCTTACCGATCCATATGCGCCATCGACTAGGCTCCGGCGGGGGTGGTCGGCAGTGTATTCACTGCGCGCGGAACGGGCCGGATTTCCGGAGTACGCCGGGCAGTACCGGCTGGAATCCGTACTGGGTTCCGGTGGCATGGGGGTGGTCCATCTGGCCACCTCCGCATCCGGGCTGCGGCTCGCCGTCAAGGTCGTACACGCTCAGCACGCCGTGGATCCGGAATTCCGGGCCAGGTTCCGGCAGGAGGTCACGGCCGCCCGGCGGGTGAGCGGGGCGTTCACCGCGCCCGTCGTGGACGCGGATCCCGACGCGGAACGGCCGTGGATGGCCACCTTGTTCATCGACGCGCCCACACTCGCCGAACAGGTACGGGAGCAGGCGCTGGGCCCCCTGGAACTGGCCAGGCTCGGCGCCGGGCTGGCGGAGGCGCTGCGGGACATCCACCGGGCCGGTGTCGTGCACCGGGATCTGAAGCCGAGCAACGTCCTGATGGCGTCCGACGGGGTACGGGTCATCGACTTCGGGATCTCCCGGCCGGCCGACAGCGATCTGCGGACCGAGACCGGGAAACTGATCGGGACGCCCCCCTTCATGGCTCCCGAGCAGTTCCAGCGGCCGCGGGAGGTCGGGCCCGCCGCCGATGTCTTCGCGATGGGCGCCGTCCTCGTGCACGCTGCGACGGGGCGCGGGCCCTTCGACTCCGACAGCCACTACCTCGTCGCGTACCAGGTGGTGCACAGCGAGCCCGATCTGACCGGGGTGCCGGCGGCGCTCGCGCCGGTCATAGCGCGCTGCCTCGCCAAGGATCCCGCCGACCGGCCCACGCCCGACGCACTGCTCCACGAGCTGCGGGCAGCCGCGTACCCGACCGGCGAGGAGACCCGGGCCTTCATACCGCAGCCGCGGCAGCCACTGGTCCCGGAGGCGAAGCCTGCGGTCGAGGAGGAAACCCACCGGCGGGTGCGGGTCGAGGAGCCGGCCCGGCTCACGAACCGCCGCCGGCTGCGACGGTGGCGAACCGCTGCCGCGCTCGGAACGGGCCTGTTGCTGACGGGTGGGGCGGCCGGCGGGTACCTCCACTTCAGGGAGGATCCGGGGCAGACCGTACGGACGTCCGCGGCGGAGCCGACGCCGCCGGGACAGCCGCTGAAGCCGTGGGCGACACCCCTGGAGAGCCAGGGCCGCGAGAACCTCGTCGTGTCCTGCTCCACGGCCGTCGGTGCCGTGTACTGCTCGACACCCGGTCTGACCGCCGCGCGGCTGAATCCGGCGGACGGCTCCGTCACCTGGTCCGTGCGCGCGACGACACCGGGTGCGGACGGTCAGTCGCCGCTGTCCGTCGGCGGACTCGTCCTGACGGCGACGCCGGGCAGCCGCACGGTCCAGGCCTTCGACCCGGGAACCGGTACGCAGCGCTGGCAGAAGCCGCTGCCCGGGGGCGGCCGGATCGTGCCGGCCGGCGGGGCCGTGATGGTGACGGGCGGGGACGGCAAGGCGACCGCACTCGACCCCGCCACGGGAGCCACCCGGTGGACGAAGCAGATCGGCGGCGTGGGATCGCTCTGGCTCGCCGGCCCGGAGGGGCCGGACGGCTGCTTCCTGTACGCGGCCACTCCGGCCTCCGACGGCCGCTCGACCCAGGTCTCGGCCGTCGACTGCGCGAGCGGCACGGTGCGGTGGCAGCAGCACACCCCCGGCACGGCGGAACCGGTCGGGGTCTCGCACGGAGCACTGCACCTGCTGCGGACCGACACCGGGTCGCGGACCCGCGGGGTCCTGCGAGTGGATCTGCGGACGCGGTCCGTGAAGGAGACCGCGCTGCCGGTCAGCCTCCCCCAGGCGCAGGCAGCCGTCGACACCCAGGGCGTGGTCTACGTCTTCGGTGCGTCGGGCGCGCTGGCGGCGGTCGGCCCGGACAAGGAGGAGTGGCGGCTGGAGACCGGCGTGGCCGTCGCCTCACGGCCCGTGGCCGACGGCGGCCGCGTCTACCTGACCGCGGTGGACGGCCGGCTGCTCGCGGTCGACGCCGCCGCCGGCCGTCTCATGGGCCAGACGAAGCCCCGTATGGGCACGGGCCGTTCCTTCACGGCGACGGTGCCCGCGCCGGTGGTCGGCGACGGGCGGGTGTTGGGGAGCGCGCCCGACGGATCGGTGTTCGCCGTGGACGCGGCGAACCCCGCCGGGTGGTGACCCTTCCGGCGGGGTTCGGGGCGTGGGGAGCCGGGGTGCGTCAGGAAAGACGGCTCACGTCGCGGACCGCGCCCTTGTCGGCGCTGGTGGCCATCGCCGCGTAGGCGCGCAGGGCCGCGGAGACCTTGCGCTCGCGGTTCTTGGGGGCGTAGACGCCGGCGAGGGCCTCGTGCCGCGCCGCCAGCGTGGCGTCGTCGACGAGGAGCTCGATGGAGCGGTTCGGGATGTCGATGCGGATCCGGTCGCCGTCCTCGATGACCGCGATGGTGCCGCCCGAGGCCGCCTCCGGGGAGGCGTGGCCGATGGACAGGCCCGAGGTACCGCCGGAGAAGCGGCCGTCGGTCACCAGGGCGCAGGCCTTGCCGAGGCCGCGGCCCTTGAGGAAGGAGGTCGGGTAGAGCATCTCCTGCATGCCGGGGCCACCGCGCGGGCCCTCGTAGCGGATGACGACGACGTCGCCCTCCTTGATCTCCTTGCGGAGGATCTTGTCGACGGCCTCGTCCTGCGATTCGCAGACGACCGCCGGGCCCTCGAAGGTCCAGATCGACTCGTCGACGCCGGCCGTCTTCACGACGCAGCCGTCGACCGCGATGTTGCCCTTCAGGACGGCGAGGCCGCCGTCCTTGGAGTACGCGTGCTGCACGGAGCGGATGCAGCCGCCCTCGGCGTCGAGGTCGAGGCTCTCCCAGCGCTCGGACTGGGAGAAGGCGGTGGCGGAGCGCTTGCAGCCGGGGGCCGCGTGCCACAGCTCCATGGCCACCTCGGACGCCGTGCCGGAGCGGGCGTCCCACTCGGCCAGCCAGTCCTCCAGGTTGGTGGAGTGGACCGAGGTGACGTCCTTGTTCAGGAGCCCGCCGCGGTGCAGCTCGCCCAGGATGGCGGGGATGCCGCCGGCCCGGTGGATGTCCTCCATGTAGTACGTGCCGCCGGGCGCCACGTTCGGGGCGACCTTGGCCAGGCACGGGACGCGGCGCGAGACCTCGTCGATGTCCTTGAGGTCGTAGTCCAGACCCGCCTCCTGCGCGGCGGCCAGGAGGTGGAGGATCGTGTTGGTCGAGCCGCCCATCGCGATGTCGAGCGCCATGGCGTTCTCGAAGGCCTGGCGGGTGGCGATGTTGCGGGGCAGGACCGAGTGGTCGTCCTGCTCGTAGTGGCGCTTGGTGATCTCGACGATCGTGCGGCCGGCGTCCTCGTACAGGGCGCGCCGGGCGGTGTGGGTGGCGAGGACCGAGCCGTTGCCGGGGAGGGCCAGGCCGATGGCCTCGGCGAGGCAGTTCATCGAGTTGGCGGTGAACATGCCGGAACACGAGCCGCAGGTCGGGCAGGCGTTCTCCTCGATGCGCAGGACGTCCTCGTCCGAGACGTTCTCGTTGGAGGCGTCGACCATGGCGTCGATCAGGTCGAGCTTGCGGACGGTGCCGTCGACGAGGGTGGCCTGGCCGGCCTCCATCGGGCCGCCGGAGACGAAGACCACCGGGATGTTCAGGCGCATGGCGGCCATCAGCATGCCGGGGGTGATCTTGTCGCAGTTGGAGATGCAGATCAGCGCGTCGGCGCAGTGCGCCTCCACCATGTACTCCACGCTGTCCGCGATCAGGTCGCGGGACGGCAGGGAGTAGAGCATGCCGGCGTGGCCCATCGCGATGCCGTCGTCGACCGCGATCGTGTTGAACTCGCGGGGGATCGCGCCCGCGGCGCGGATGGCGTCGGAGACGATCCGGCCGACCGGGGCCAGGTGGGTGTGGCCGGGCACGAACTCGGTGAACGAGTTGGCGACCGCGATGATCGGCTTGCCGATGTCCTCGCTCGCTACGCCCGACGCACGCATAAGGGCGCGTGCGCCCGCCATGTTGCGGCCGTGGGTGACGGTGCGGGACCTCAGCTCGGGCATCGGGTTCACTCCCCATGAGTGCGGCCGGCCTTGCGAGCGCGGCCACGACTGTAGATATGAATCAGTTACGAGGCTACGCCCCTCGCCCGGGATACGGACAGCAAGTCCGCATGCCGGGACGGGCGGGTCATTCCTCGGTCAGGTAGCGCTGCAGGGTCGGGGCCACCAGGGCCACGATGTCCTCCGGGTCGGCGGACGCGAGGGGCTCGACCTGGACGACGTAGCGCAGGATCGCGATGCCGACCATGTGGGAGGCGGCGAGCTCGGCGCGGAAGGTCGGGTCGGGGACGTCGAGGTCGGCGGCCACGCGCTCCAGCACGCGGCGCAGGACGAGCCCGCGCAGGACCTTCGCTGCGGCCTCGTGCGTGAGGGCGGAGCGGATCACGGCGAGCAGCGGGACCCGGGTGACCGGGTTCTCCCAGACACCGAGGAAGTAGCGGGCGAGGCGTTCGCCGATGCCGTCCGGGCCTTCGCCGAGGATCGCCGGAACCACCATCGCCGGCTCCATGCTCAGCTCGATGGCGGCGGCGAAGAGGTCTTCCTTGCTGCCGAAGTAGTGGTGCACCAGGGCCGGGTCCACGCCGGCGGCCTTGGCGACGCCGCGTACGGAGGTCTTGTCGTAGCCGCGTGCGGCGAACTCGGAGCGGGCGGCGAGGCGGATGCGCTCCTGGGTGCCGGGGCCCTCGTCGGCCTCGTCCTGGCGGGGGCGGCCGGGGCCGCGGCGGCGCGGCCGCGCGGGCTCGGTCATGGCCGGCGGGCCCGGTCGCGCGCGTCCGCGGCGGGGGCGGGCGCGGGGGCCGCGGCGAGGTGCAGGCGGGTGAAGGCCAGCGCCTCGGCGAGGTCCGCCTCGCGCTCGGCGGAGGACATGGCGCGCCGCGTGTTCACCTCGATGACCACGTGCCCGTCGAACGACGTCCGGGCGAGCCGTTCCAGCAGCTCGGCGCAGGGCTGCGTACCGCGCCCCGGGACCAGGTGCTCGTCCTTGGCCGAACCGTTGCCGTCGGCGAGGTGGACATGGGCCAGCCGCTCGCCCATCCGGTCGATCATCGCGGTGGCGTCCGTGCGGGCGGTCGCGGTGTGCGACAGGTCGACGGTGAAGTGCCGGTAGTCGTCCTTGGTCACGTCCCACTCGGGCGCGTACGCGAGCATCTCGCGGTCGCGGTAGCGCCAGGGGTACATGTTCTCGACGGCGAACCGGACGTCGGTCTCGTCCGCCATCCGCCAGATGCCGGTGACGAAGTCACGGGCGTACTGGCGCTGCCAGCGGAACGGCGGATGCACCACGACGGTGGACGCGCCGAGCCGCTCGGCCGCCGCCTGTGCGCGCTGGAGCTTGGTCCAGGGGTCGGTGGACCAGACCCGCTGGGTGATGAGCAGACACGGTGCGTGGATGGCGAGGATCGGGACCTGGTGGTGGTCGGACAGCCGCCGCAGGGCGTCGATGTCCTGACTGACCGGGTCCGTCCAGACCATCACCTCGACGCCGTCGTAGCCGAGGCGCGCGGCGATCTCGAAGGCGGTCGCCGTGGACTCCGGATAGACGGAGGCGGTGGAAAGGGCGACTTTCGCGGTCGGGATGCGGACTGGTTCTGCCACGGGGACAGGGTACGGGCCAGGCAGCCTCCCGGGGCCTCCCGCCCCTCCTCCCGGGACTTCCGCACCTCGTCCCGGGACCTCCGCCCCTCGTCCTGGCAGCCCCCGCCCGCCCCCGGCCACTGCTAGGCGTTGTCCGTCGGCAGGTGGTCCAGCCGGCGCAGGATGATGCCCTCGCGCAGCGCCCACGGGCAGATCTCCAGGTCGTCGACGCCGAACAGGTCCATCGCCGCCTCCGCGACCAGCGCGCCGGCCAGCAGCTGGTTCGCCCGGCCCTCCGAGACGCCCGGCAGGGCGGAGCGCTGGACCGTCGTCATCGCGGCCAGCCGGGGGACCCACTCCTCCAGGGATTTCCGGGTCAGGTCCCGCTGCACGTAGAGGCCCTCCGCCGAGCGGGCCGCGCCCGCGATGCGGGCCAGCTGCTTGAAGGTCTTCGACGTCGCCACCACATGGTCCGGGGCGCCGAAGCGGCTGAATTCGCGGACCGTGCGCGCGATCTCGGCCCGTACGTGCCTGCGCAGGGCCTTCACGTCCATCGCGTCCGGCGGGTCGCCCGGCAGCCAGCCCGCCGTCAGGCGGCCCGCGCCCAGCGGCAGGGAGACGGCCGCGTCCGGGTCCTCGTCGATGCCGAACGCGACCTCCAGCGAGCCGCCGCCGATGTCGAGGACGAGCAGCTTCCCGGCCGACCAGCCGAACCAGCGGCGCGCGGCGAGGAACGTCAGCCGCGCCTCGTCGTCACCGCTCAGGACCGGCAGGTCGACACCGGTCTCGGCCTTGACCCGCGCCAGGACCTCTTCCGCGTTCTTGGCCTCGCGTACGGCGCTGGTCGCGAAGGGCAGCAGGTCCTGGCACCCCTTGTCCTCGGCGGCCTGCACCGCGTCGGTGATCACCGACACGAGACTCTCGACGCCCTTCGGGGTGACGGCTCCGCGCTCGTCGAGGAGCTCCGCCAGCCGCATCTCCACCTTGTGCGAATGCGCAGGCTGGGGGCGCGCACCGGGGTGCGCGTCGACCACCAGCAGATGGATCGTATTCGAACCCACATCCAGGACACCGAGTCTCATAGGGGGAAACGCTACTGCGACGAACGCTCAGGGGTTGCGTAAGGGGCGCTTAGGCTTGGGTTTGTGCCAAATACGAAGAAGGCCAACAAGACCCGGTCGAAGAACGACAAGGGCACCGACAACAACAAGGCCAAGGTCAAGGCCGCGGACGGCGGCAAGTCCAAGGCCATGTCCAAGGCCGCGCTCGCGGCCGACGAGAAGGGCCTCGACTTCCCCCGGGCCTGGGTGGAGTTCCCCGATCCGGCCGATGACGAGCAGGTCTTCCGCTGTGACCTGACCTGGCTGACCTCCCGCTGGACCTGCATCTTCGGCAGCGGCTGCCAGGGCATCCAGGCGGGCCGCGCGGACGACGGCTGCTGCACGCTCGGCGCGCACTTCTCCGACGAGGACGACGAGAAGCGCGTCGCCGGGCACGTGGCCCGGCTGACCCCCGAGCTGTGGCAGTTCCACGACGTCGGCAGCGAGAGCGGGTGGACGCAGCTGGACGACGACGGGGAGAAGCAGACCCGCCGCTGGGACGGCGCGTGCATCTTCCTGAACCGGCCGGGGTTCCCCGCCGGGGCCGGCTGTTCGCTGCACATCCTGGCGCTGAAGAGCGGCCAGGAGCCGCTGGAGACCAAGCCGGACGTCTGCTGGCAGCTGCCGATCCGCCGCACCTACGAATGGATCGACCGGCCCGACGACACCCGCGTGCTCCAGGTGTCGATCGGCGAGTACGACCGCCGCGGCTGGGGCCCGGGCGGCCACGACCTGCACTGGTGGTGCACATCGGCCACTTCGGCGCACGGCGCCGGGGACCCGGTGTACGTGTCGTACCGCGCGGAGCTGACGGAGCTGATGGGCAAGGAGGGCTACGAGGCGCTGGTGAAGCTGTGCGAGGCGCGGCTGGCCTCGCTGCTGCCGATGGCCCCGCACCCGGCCGACCCCTCCTAGGGCCTCCGGAGCCGCCGGGATGGGCGTATTCGGGCGTTCCGACAACGCGGCGAGGTGCCGTAGCCGGCGTCGTGCGCCCGCCGGGGATTACGGGACAGCCCTTAGGCCGCGGAGGCCGACGGCCCCGGGGAAACCGTTCCTCCTGAGGTCGGCAACGGAGTCGGCGTCGCCGACTCCGTCGGCGTGGGAGTGGGTGTCGGGGTCGGCGTGGGCGTCGGGGTCGGTGTCGGTGTCTGCGTAGGCGTGGGCGTAGGTGTCGGCGTGGGAGTCGGCGTCGGGGTCGACGGCGGCTCCGGCGTCGGGGCCGGGCGCCCGCGGCCCTGGATGGCGATGACCGCGCCGGCGGGATCCACCCCCACCCTGGCGGTCCAGGCCCCCACGGGCTGGGCTTCGGGGTCCACTGCGATCCGCAGGGTGACCGATTCTCCGGGGGCCAGCGTGCCCGCGGTCCTGCTCGCGCGCAGCCAGGGCGCGTCGGACCAGAGCCGCCAGTCCACCGGACCGCCGCCGGAGGCGGTGAGGGTGAGCAGTGTGGTGGCGCCGTGGGAGGACGCGGCGACGGTGAGGCGGCCGGGGGCGCCGGGGCGGCCGGGTTCGGGGGTCGCCGGGGGCCCGCTGCTGATCACCTCGACGGAGACGTCCGAGTCGGAGCTGCCCTGGGCGAAGCCGGGGCCGCTCGTGGTGGTGGCGGCGTTCCCGGCGTTCTCGTACGCGGTCAGCGGGCGGCCGCCGACCTGCGGCAGCGGGATCTCGGACTCGCTCGCCGAGATGCGGGTGCCGTCGCCGCCGACGGGTTCGCCGGTGCTGGGCGCGCCGCGGTACGCCGCCCACAGCGCCAGGACCGGCGCCGCGACGACGGTGGCGACCACGGTGGTGGTCACCGCCCGGGAGCGCAGCCGGTCGCGGCGGGCCGCGTGGTCCTTGGGGTCCATCGGGAAGCCGGTGCGGTCGAAGCGCGGGCCGTTCCGGCGGCGGCCCCGGCCGGAGCGGATCATCGCCGCCTGTACGGCGGTGCGGGGGGCGGGGACCAGCGGGAGGGCGGCCGTGTCGACGCCGGAGCCGGGCCAGGGGGCGCCGGCACCCACGCGTTCGGCCACGCGGCGGCAGCGCGGACAGTCGTCGACGTGGCGTACGAGCTCGGCGCGCAGGGTGGTGGACAGCAGCACCTGTCCGTCGCAGGTGAGCCGGGAGACGCTGGGACAGCCGCCGGTCTCCACGACGGCGAGGGCGGCGCGGGTGCGCTCCACCTCACAGGCGGCGCCGGACAGGAGCTCGCGGGCGGCGGCCTCCGAGGTGCCGAGGACGGCGGCCAGCTCGGTGACGCCGAGGCGGTGGCGCACGGCGAGCTCCAGCGCCTCGCGCTGCTCGGGCGTGGTGCCCGCGGCCTCCGGCCAGGCGAGCCGGGCCAGCTCGGTACGGCGGTGGGCGCTCACGTCAAACGGGCGGCGGGCTTCGGGGACCCGGTCGGCCTCGGTGCCGGAGCCGGTTCCGCTGCCCGGCGCACGGCTGGGATCCATGCGCTCCGGCGCGCGCCGGGCGCTATGCGCTCCCTGCCGCGCGTGCCGCTGCTCGGCCAGTCGGCGCAGGCAGCCCCAGCGGGCGAGCGCGTACAGCCAGGCCCGCCGGTCCCCTTCGGCGGGGCACCGGCCGGGATGCCGCTCGGCCACGGCGAGCACGTCGCCCAGCACGTCAGTGGCCGTGTCGTGGTCGCACAGGACCGACAGGCAGTACGTGAACAGGCCGTCCAGGTAGGGCTCGTGCCGGAACGCGGGCGGCTCGTCCCCTTCGCGGGGCGTGCGCCCGTGCGCCCGGTGTGCGCCGGTGCGCGCTGAGGAGCGTGACTGGTTGCTGCTGTCCACCTGGCGACCGTAGGCGGCACGCCGGTGACGCCCCGGAAGCCTTCACCACATTTAGCCCTTACGGGTGAACAGATCGGTGCCCTGATGACTCCGGTGTTGTCGGCTTGCCGCCTGCGCCGGCCCCGCTGTCAGAGGGGTCGTCTACCGTGAGCGGCATGGCTGCCCGCACTGCTCGTTCATCCGCCAAGGACCGGCCGTCCTACCGCTGCTCCGAGTGCGGCTGGACGACGGCGAAATGGCTCGGGCGGTGTCCCGAATGCCAGGCGTGGGGCACCGTCGAGGAAATGGGCGCGCCCGCCGTGCGGACCACCGCCGCCGGCCGGGTGTCGACCGCCGCGGTGCCGATCGCCCAGGTCGACAGCCGGACGGCGACCGCGCGCAGCACCGGCGTGGACGAGCTGGACCGCGTACTCGGCGGCGGGCTCGTGCCCGGCGCCGTGGTGCTGCTCGCCGGGGAGCCAGGCGTGGGCAAGTCGACGCTGCTGCTGGACGTCGCCGCGAAGGCCGCCAGCGATGCGCACCGCACGCTGTACGTCACGGGCGAGGAGAGCGCGAGCCAGGTGCGGCTGCGCGCCGACCGGATCAACGCGCTGAACGACCACCTCTACCTGGCCGCCGAGACCGACCTGTCCGCCGTACTGGGGCACCTGGACGCGGTGAAGCCCTCCCTGCTGATCATGGACTCCGTACAGACCGTCGCCTCCCCGGAGATCGACGGCGCGCCCGGCGGCATGGCCCAGGTGCGCGAGGTCGCCGGGGCGCTGATCCGCGCCTCCAAGGAGCGCGGGATGTCCACGCTCCTCGTCGGCCACGTGACGAAGGACGGGGCGATCGCCGGCCCCCGCCTCCTGGAGCACCTGGTCGACGTGGTGCTGAGCTTCGAGGGCGACCGGCACGCCCGGCTGCGGCTCGTGCGCGGCGTCAAGAACCGGTACGGGGCCACCGACGAGGTCGGCTGCTTCGAGCTGCACGACGAGGGGATCACCGGGCTCGCCGACCCGAGCGGGCTGTTCCTGACCCGGCGCGCCGAGGCCGTGCCCGGGACCTGCCTGACCGTGACCCTGGAGGGCAAGCGCCCGCTGGTCGCCGAGGTGCAGGCGCTGACCGTGGACTCGCAGATCCCCTCCCCGCGGCGCACCACGTCGGGCCTGGAGACCTCGCGCGTCTCGATGATGCTGGCGGTGCTGGAGCAGCGCGGCCGGATCACCGCGCTGGGCAAGCGCGACATCTACAGCGCCACCGTGGGCGGGGTGAAGCTGACCGAGCCGGCCGCCGACCTGGCGATCGCGCTCGCGCTGGCCTCCGCCGCCAGCGACGTCCCGCTGCCGAAGAACCTCGTGGCGATCGGGGAGGTCGGCCTCGCGGGTGAGGTGCGGCGGGTGACCGGCGTACAGCGGCGGCTCGCGGAGGCGCACCGGCTCGGCTTCACGCACGCCCTCGTGCCCTCGGATCCGGGCAAGGTGCCTGCCGGGATGAAGGTCGTCGAGGTGGCCGACATGGGCGACGCGCTACGGGTGCTGCCGCGCGGCCGTGCCCGTACTCCGGCCAAGGAGTAGCTGGTCAGAGGGTCCGTACGGGGTCCCCGCCGGGCGTACCTGGCCAAGCCACGGCGGGGCCGCAGCGCGCGCCGGTAGACTTTGGGCTGGTCCGCCCGGCCGTACGCACGTCTCCGTGCCCGCGGCGCTGGGCGGCGCAACCCGCGACCCGAGGAGTGCAGTGGCAGCCAAGGACGGGGCAGCAGCATCCGGAAAGTCGGGCGCGAGCTCCAAGCAGGAGGCCATGATGCGCGCCTCGCTGAGCGCGGTCGCGCCCGGTCAGCCGCTGCGTGACGGCTTGGAGCGGATCGTCCGCGGCAACACCGGCGGGCTCATCGTCCTCGGCATGGACAAGACCGTCGACGCCATGTGCACCGGCGGCTTCGTCCTGGACGTCGAGTTCACCGCGACCCGGCTGCGCGAGCTGTGCAAGCTCGACGGTGCGCTCATCCTCGACAAGGACCTCACCAAGATCCTGCGGGCCGGTGTGCAGCTGGTGCCGGACGCGTCGATCCCGACGGAGGAGACCGGTACGCGCCACCGCACGGCGGACCGCGTCTCCAAGCAGTGCGGGTTCCCCGTGGTGTCGGTGTCGCAGTCGATGCGGCTGATCGCGCTGTACGTGGACGGGGAGCGCCGGGTCCTGGAGGAGTCCGGGGCGATCCTGTCGCGCGCGAACCAGGCCCTGGCCACGCTGGAGCGGTACAAGCTGCGGCTCGACGAGGTCGCGGGCACGCTGTCGGCGCTGGAGATCGAGGACCTGGTCACGGTCCGCGACGTGACGGCGGTCGCGCAGCGGCTGGAAATGGTCCGCCGGATCGCGACCGAGATCGCCGAATACGTGGTCGAGCTGGGTACGGACGGACGGCTGCTGTCGCTGCAGCTGGACGAGCTGACGGTCGGGATCGAGCAGGAGCGGGAGCTGGTCATCCGGGACTACGTGCCGGAGCCGACGGCGAAGCGTTCCCGCACGGTGGAGGAAGCGCTGCCGGCCCTGGACGCGCTGACGCATCCGGAGCTGCTGGAGCTGGCGATCGTGGCGAAGGCGCTGGGGTACACCGGGTCGCCGGAGACCCTGGACTCGGCCGTGTCGCCGCGGGGCTACCGGCTGCTGGCGAAGGTTCCGCGGCTGCCGGGGGCGATCATCGAGCGGCTGGTGGAGCACTTCGGCGGCCTGCAGAAGCTGCTCGCCGCCAGCGTGGACGACCTGCAGATGGTGGACGGGGTGGGCGAGGCCCGTGCCCGCAGCGTCCGCGAGGGCCTCTCGCGGCTCGCGGAGTCCTCGATCCTTGAGCGGTACGTCTAGGCCCTCGGGCCGCCCCGCAGGGGTTATTCCTTCTTCAGGACGAACGAGGTGCGGGCCACCGGCATGCCGGGCGACTTGACCTCGACCACGTACGTGTCGGGAGCCGCAGCCCCCGCCGGAGGCGACTGGCACTGGTCGGGTGCGCTGAACTTGCGGTCCCACTCCAGTGACTGCTTCGTCTCGCTCTGCGCGGGAACGCGGTAGAACGCGCTGCCCGGGCCCGTCGGACAGTCCGCCGAGGACCACACCGCCTTGCCGCTGGTCGCCTGAAGGATGGTCAGGACCGCCTGCTTCGGGCCGAGGTCGACCTTGCAGGTGGTGCCGGCGATGTTGCGGGCGACGAGTTCGAGGCGGGGCTTCTCGTTCGCCTCATACTCGTTCTTCACGCTCTTGACCTCCCACTGCAGCGCGGCCGGCGCGCACGTGGGAAGGCCGGGGTCCGCCGGGACCGGAGCCGCGCCGCCGGAGGCCGCGCCGCCGGAGGCCGCGCCGCCGGAGCCGGAGGAACCCGCGCCGGTGGAGCCCGTGGCGCTGCCCGGATCGCCGTTCTTGCCCCCGTCCGTGGAGCCCGCGCCCCCGGAGCCCGTACCCGCGGCGCCGCCCGACTCCGTGCGTCCGCCCGGGGCCTGGCTGATCGCCGGACCCGAACCGGCCGGTCCGGGAGTGATCGTGGTGACGGGATCCTTGCCGCCCCGGCCCTTTCCGTTCGTACTCGTCTTGCCCCCGCCGGAACTGACGGTCCATACGGCGAGGAGCGCCAGGAGCGCGACAACGGACGCCAGCACAGCCCTCCGTCGCCAGTAGATGGAGGAGGGGAGCGGCCCGACCGGATTGCGCAGAGATCCCACGGACGGAACTTTACGAGAGTTCGGGACCCGATCAGTGCCCCACATGCCGCACGGCGGACTTGTTTTGGCGATGATCATCCTGCGGGCGCAGCCGGGAGCAGCGGGAATCGGCCAGGGGTCTGATGCGAAGATCGATTCCGCTTGCGTACGGTCGGTGACCATGAACAGCTCCGGCCTCTACCTCGACATAACCGGCTTCGCCCACTCGACACCCGCCTGGGTCCGGTCGGCGTTCGAGGCCTGGACGGAGTACGGGCTACTGCTCTTCGGAGTGCTCTTCCTGGCCGTCTGGTGGCGTTCGCGCGGACACAACGGTCCCCGCGCGGTCGCGCTCGCCGTCCTGGCCCCGCTGGCCACGGCGGCCGTGTACGTCGCCTCGGAGGTCGTGAAGTCCACCGTGGAGGAGGAGCGGCCCTGCCGTGCGGTGGCCGGGGCGGCTGCCTCGCTGGTCCCGTGCCCGGCGACCGGCGACTGGTCCTTCCCCAGCAACCACTCCGCCCTCGCGGGCGCCGCCGCCGTCGCGCTGGCCCTGGCCGTACGCCGCATCGCGCTGCTGACCGTCCCGCTCGCGCTGCTGATGGCCTTCTCCCGCGTCTTCGTCGGCGTGCACTACCCGCACGACGTGGCGATGGGCCTGCTGCTGGGCGGTTCGCTGGCCGCCCTCCTCGTCCTGGCCCTCGCCGGTCCCGTCAGTACGGTCATCGCCGCCATGCGGGCGAGCGGGGTCCGCGCCGCTGTCTGGTTCACCGGCCCGGGCCCGGCGCGCGGGACCCGAAACGTGCCAGGATGCCGTCTGCCATGACTGCATCCCCCAATTCCCCCGAAACCGCCGTCCCCCACCCGCTGCACTCCCCCGTCATCGCGTGGTTCGACGAGCACGCCCGCGACCTGCCCTGGCGCCGCCCCGAGGCCGGCCCCTGGGGGGTCATGGTCAGCGAGTTCATGCTCCAGCAGACCCCGGTCAGCCGGGTGCTGCCGGTGTACGAGCACTGGCTCGCCCGGTGGCCACGCCCCGCCGACCTGGCCGCCGAGGCCCCCGGCGAGGCCGTACGGGCCTGGGGGCGGCTCGGCTACCCCCGCCGGGCCCTGCGGCTGCACGGCGCGGCCGTGGCGATAACGGAGCGGCACGGGGGCGACGTACCGCGGGACCACGCGCAACTCCTTTCGCTGCCCGGGATCGGCGAGTACACCGCGGCCGCCGTGGCCTCCTTCGCGTACGGGCAGCGGCACCCCGTGCTCGACACCAACGTCCGGCGGGTCTTCGCGCGCACCGCCACCGGGGTCGAGTACCCGCCGAACGCCACCACCGCCGCCGAACGACGCCTCGCCCGGGCCCTGCTGCCCGGGGACGAGGACACCGCGGCCCGCTGGGCGGCGGCCTCGATGGAGCTCGGCGCGCTCGTGTGCACCGCCAAGAACCCCGACTGCGCCCGCTGCCCGGTGGCCGGGCTGTGCGCGTGGCGCCTCGCCGGGAAGCCGGCGCACGAGGGGCCGCCGCGGCGCGGGCAGACGTACGCGGGGACCGACCGGCAGGTGCGCGGCAGGCTGCTCGCCGTGCTCCGGGAGGCGGTGGGCCCGGTTCCGCAGGCCGTGCTCGACACCGTCTGGGAGGAGCCGGTGCAGCGCGCCCGGGCGCTCGACGGGCTGGTCTCCGACGGCCTGGTGGAGCCGCTCGAAGGAGGGCGCTACCGGCTCCCCCTCAGCTGATCCGAACCGATCCGCACATGGCTGGAAGCTGAGTCCTCGATTCCGCTTCCAGCCGGGAAACCGCAGCTCACGGGCACTGTTACACAACCTATGGGTGTCCGTGCGCCCACCGAAGGCTGGCCCGCACAGCCCCGTGACAACCCGTCCGTAACTTCGGATCCGTAAGTCGGCGGTTGAGCGGTTGGTCGGAACGGAGGCGGTCTGAGATGGCGCACGGCGAGGTACTCGGATTCGAGGAGTACGTACGCACTCGGCAGGATGCACTGCTGCGCAGCGCCCGGCGCCTGGTCCCGGACCCCACCGACGCGCAGGACCTCCTGCAGACCGCCCTCGTGCGCACCTACGGCCGCTGGGACGGCATCGCCGACAAGTCCCTGGCCGACGCCTACCTCCGTCGGGTCATGATCAACACCCGTACCGAGTGGTGGCGCGCCCGCAAGCTCGAAGAGGTCCCCACCGAGCAGCTCCCCGACGCCTCGGTCGAGGACGGCTCCGACCAGCGCGCCGACCGCGCCCTGCTGATGGACATCCTCAAGGTGCTCGCGCCCAAGCAGCGCAGTGTGGTCGTGCTGCGACACTGGGAGCAGATGAGCACCGAGGAGACGGCCGCGGCACTCGGAATGTCTGCGGGTACCGTGAAGAGCACTCTGCATCGCGCGCTGGCCCGTCTCCGGCAGGAACTGGAGAGCCGGGACCTGGACATGCGCGCGCTGGAACGCGGTGACCACACCATGCGGTACGAAGGGCGTGAGCGGTGCGCGGCCTGAACGGCCAAGGACTGACCGGCAGGCATTCGCTGGTCCTGATGTCGGCGGGGACGGTCGTCCTCGTCGGCACAGCTGTGTTCGCGGTCGGCTGCGCCACGGGCGGCACCGGCCTGCGTGACGGCGGGCCCGCACGGACCGACGCAGTGGCGAAGACCACACCGAACGCCCCCTCCCCCGACGCCTCCTCGGCCGCCCCCTCCGGCGGGCCCCTGAAGAAGGTCGACCCGGTGGCGCTCCTCAAGGCCGACCCCAAGGTCAGCGCCGAGATCAAACGGGACCTCAAGCCCTGCACGGGCAAGGAGTATCCGGTGGACGTGAGCTACGGGAAGGTCACCGGCAGCAGCGTCGTCGACATCGTGGTCAACGTCCTGTCCTGCGCCGACGCCCTGGGGAGGGGCTCGTACGTGTACCGCGCGGACGGCTCGACGTACGAGAATGTCTTCTCGGACGAGCAGCCGCCCGTCTACGCGGAGATCGACCGGGGCGACCTGGTGGTCACCAAGCAGGTGTACGGAAAGAGCGACGCCCTCGCCTATCCGTCGGGCGAGGACGTGATCACGTACCGGTGGAACGGAGAGAAGTTCACCGAGCAGGACCGCGTGCACTCCGAGTACAGCAACGTGGTCGACAGCGGGAGCCAGCCCGCCCCGGCCGTCACCCAGAAGCACTGAGTACCGAAGAACCGAGGCGAGGCTTCCGCATGGCCGAGACCCATGTCCTGTTCGTGGAGGACGACGACGTCATCCGCGAGGCCACGACCCTGGCGCTGGAACGCGACGGGTTCGTGGTCACGGCCATGCCCGACGGCCTGTCCGGCCTGGAGTCCTTCCGGGCCGACCGCCCCGACATCGCCCTGCTCGACGTGATGGTCCCCGGCATGGACGGCGTGAGCCTGTGCCGCCGCATCCGCGACGAGTCCACCGTCCCCGTGATCATGCTGTCGGCGCGCGCCGACTCCATCGACGTGGTGCTGGGCCTGGAGGCGGGCGCCGACGACTACGTCACCAAGCCCTTCGACGGCTCGGTCCTCGTCGCCCGGATCCGCGCCGTGCTGCGCCGCTTCGGCCACGCCGGCGGCCCGCAGAACGGCGGCCCGAACGGCGGCGACGGCCAGGACGCGGAGCGCGGGGTGCTGTCCTTCGGCGACCTGGAGGTCGACACGGAGGGTATGGAGGTGCGCAAGGCGGGCGCGGCCGTGGCGCTGACCCCGACCGAGATGCGGCTGCTGCTGGAGTTCTCCTCCGCGCCCGGCACCGTACTGTCGCGCGACCGCCTGCTGGAGCGGGTCTGGGACTACGACTGGGGCGGCGACACCCGCGTCGTCGACGTCCACGTCCAGCGACTGCGCACCAAGATCGGGCAGGACCGGATCGAGACGGTCCGAGGCTTCGGATACAAGCTGAAGGCCTGAGGCACCAAAGCATGAGGCGCTTCACCCTGCGCACGGGGATCCGCTGGAAGATCACACTCGCCATCGCCGCCGTCGGCGCACTGACCGTCGTCGCGCTGAGCCTGGTGGTGCACAGTGCTGCCCGCGTGTCGATGCTGGAGAGCGCCCGCGAGGTGCAGCTGGACCGCGTGCAGTTCATCTCCCGCAACGCCGAGGCCGGGCGCAAGCCCCCCATGGGCGCCAAGCTCAACGACCCGGAACTGCCCGCCCAGCTGCGGGAGAAGGCCCGCTCCGGGCGGCGCGGGACGTACATCCAGGAGTCAGCGAAGGCGGCCCCCGAGGTGTGGGCCGCGGTACCGCTCGGCAACGGGCAGGTGCTGTCGCTGCACACGCAGTTCCGGGAGAGCGCCAACATGGTGCGCGACCTGGACCGGGCGCTCGTGGTCGGCTCCCTCGCCGTCGTGATCGGCGGTGCGGCGCTGGGCGTGCTCATCGGCGGACAGATCTCGCGCCGGCTGCGCAAGGCCGCGGCGGCCGCGCAGCGGGTGGCGCACGGGGATCCCGAGGTGCGGGTGCGCGATGCGGTCGGGGGTGTCGTACGGGACGAGACGGACGACCTCGCGCGGGCCGTGGACGCCATGGCCGACGCCCTCCAGCAGCGGCTGGAGGCCGAGCGGCGGGTCACGGCGGACATCGCGCACGAGCTGCGCACGCCCGTGACGGGCCTGCTCACAGCGGCGGAACTGCTGCCTCCGGGGCGGCCGACCGAGCTGGTGCGCGACCGGGCGCAGGCCATGCGCGCGCTGGTCGAGGACGTGCTGGAAGTGGCCCGGCTGGACAGCGCGTCCGAGCGGGCGGAGCTCCAGGACGTGGCGCTGGGCGAGTTCGTGAGCCGACGCGTGACGGCGCTGATGCCGGAGGCCTCCGTACGGATCGTCGCGGACGAGATCGTCAGCACCGACCCGCGCCGCCTGGAGCGGATCCTGGGCAATCTGCTGGCAAACGCGGCGCGGTACGGGCGGCCGCCGGTCCAGGTCGACGTCGAGGGCCGGGTCGTGCGGATCCGGGACCACGGGCCGGGCTTCCCGGAGGCGCTGCTGCGCGAGGGGCCGAGCCGGTTCCGGACCGGGTCGACGGACCGCGCGGGCGTGGGGCACGGACTGGGGCTGACCATCGCGGAGGGGCAGGCCCGGGTGCTGGGCGCCCGGCTGACCTTCCGCAACGTGGCCGCTCCGGGCGGCTCGGAGCGCGAGGGCAGGGCCGCGGGCGCGGTGGCGGTGCTGTGGCTGCCGGAGCACGCGCCGACGGCGACGGGAAGCTTCCCGGTGATCAAGCTGCCGCAGGGCTAGGACGCGGGGCCAGGACGCGGGCCTTGTCGGTACCGGGCGGTACGGGCCGGGGGCTCGTGACTTAGCATCCGTGGCATGACCGACGGCACGAATCCTCAGAGCAACCCGCAGCCCGAGCCCGCCCCGGGGAACGGTGGCTACGGGTTCCCGCCGGCACCGCCCGCCCAGGGCGGCTACGGCTTCCCGCCCGGGCCGGTGCAGAGCGGCTACGGCTTCCCACCGCAGGCGCCCGCGAAGGACGCCGGTGGCTACGGCTACCCGCAGCAGCCCGGGCCGCCGAACCCGTACCAGCAGGGCCCGCACCAGCCGGATCCGTACGCGCAGGACCCGTCGGCGCAGGCCCCGTGGTCCCCGGCGCAGCAGGCGGTGCCCGGCATACCCGGCGGCGACCAGCCGGACTGGGAGGCCATGGCGGACCGCTCCGCCGCCGAGCGGCGGCGCAAGCGGCTGTGGATGCTGGGCGGCGGCGTGACCGTACTGGCGCTGCTGGCCGGCGGTGGAACGTTCTTCCTGCTCGGCGGCGACAACGGGAAGCAGGACAAGGCGGACGACAACGCGTCGTCCGCGTCCGCCTCACCGGATCCGTCCGGGTCGAAGTCTCCGGCGCCGTACTCCCCCACCGTCGAGGGTGACCAGACGCTGCTGCGCGACAGCTACGGCAAGATCGGCATCCGGCTGGGCACCGACACGCAGATCGCGCCGGTGGGCAAGCGGTTCCAGATCATCTCGAAGGGGACGGCGAACTCGTACGCGCAGGCCGCCGAGCAGGCGGTGGACGTGTCGAAGAGCTTCACCGTCACGGCCCGCGTCTACAACTCCGCCACCAAGGGCGGGCGGATCGCCGTGAGCCAGGGCGACGGGGAGTCCTTCTCGTTCGAGCTCGGTCTCGACGAGATGAACGGCAAGCCGGCCTGGATCTTCCGGGTGCAGACGGGCGACAAGGGCGCCGCGGCGACCGCGCGGACCGTCGCCGCCGAGGGGCTGCCCATGGTCAAAACACCCACCACGCTGATGGCGACGTACGACGCGGAGAAGAAGACGATCGCCCTCTACGTGGAGGGCAAGAAGGCCGGCGAGACGCAGGTGCCGGGCATCTGGCAGGCCCCCGGTCCGCTCCAGCTGGGGCGGTCCAAGCACCACAACATCTGGATCAACGCGTGGCAGGGGGCCATGCACAACATCCGGATCTACGACTCGGCGTTCTCGCAGGAGCAGGTCACCGCGTACGAGGACGGCAAGCTCCCCGCGACGACGAAGCCGTCGCACGCCTGGCTGCTGACCTGACGCGGCCTGCGCGCCCGACGCGCCTGATGGGTCGGCTGATCCAGCTGGTTCAGCCGGCTCAGGCGGCTCAGCCGGTTCAGACGGTGACGCCGGCGCCGCGCAGGAAGGAGACCGGGTTGATGGCCGAACCGTAGTTCGGGGTGGTCCGGATCTCGAAGTGGAGGTGCGGGCCGCTGGAGTTCCCGGTGTTGCCGGACAGGGCGATCTGCTTGCCCGCGGAGACCTTCTGGCCGATCTTGACCTGGATCTTCGAGAGGTGCGCGTACTGCGAGTACGTGTTGTTCGCGTGCTTGATCACGATGGCGTTGCCGTACGCGGGGCCGTCACCGCCGCCGCCCGGGCCGGCCTTCACGACGGTGCCGGCGCCCGCGGCCTTGACCGGGGTGCCGACCGGGACGGCGAAGTCCTGGCCGGAGTGCTTGTGGGACCACATGCTGCCGCCCTTGCCGAAGGTCGCGGACAGCGTGTACTTCGCGACCGGCTTGCTCCAGGTACCGGCCTTCGCGGAGGTCTGCGTCGTGTCGGCGAACGCGGCGGTCGTCCCGGCCCCCAGAGCCAGCACCGCACCGAGAGTGGTTGCGCCGACGGCGATACGGGTACGACGGGTGATGACGCGCTTCGCGAACATGAATGAGACCTCCGGGGCCGGGGACTGGGACGGGTTCGGGCATCAAGTGACCCGGCACGCTGAGCCGTGTGCCGGGCTTGCCCACCCTTGGTAACCCGCGTCCCCCGACATCCCCAAACCTCCCGATTACTACCGGAGGCCGTAGGTACGCCCTCAGCCGCCCCTCCTGTTGACCCCGTTCCCACTTGGTCAAGGGTGGGGCAAATCGGACCTCTGGATCTACGAAAGTTCCTAGTAGGTCCGATTTGTCCTGTGCGGCTTGTCACCGGGCGGGGGCCATTGGATCTCCCCTTCAAGGCCCCGGCCTCCGGCTGGGCGGCCCGTTCGACTGCTGGAGTCCGTACGCACCAAGCCGGACCTGGGCCCGGCCGGCCACCGATCCGCGGCTGTGCGGGCTCGTCTGCGCCCTGCACCGGCGAGCGGGGCGGCTGCTTCCTGCCGTCGGGCCGCAAGGAGCCTCTCCACGGCCGCCCTGTCGATGCCGCTGCGCCTCCGGGACGCGCGAGCGGGGCCTGCAGCTGCCGGAGCGGGCCGAGATGGACCTGGCCGGGGCCTCGATGCCGCTGGGCCTCCGGGACCGCAAGCGGGGCAGCCTGCGACTGCCGGGACCGGGCCGAGGCCCTGGTCGCGGACGCACTGCCCGCCGTACCCGCCGTCCGGTCCTGCAGAACCGCTACCGCCCGCCCGAGAAGGCCCCCGACGGGCGCGGCGGCCTGGAGACCGTCCAGGGCCGCGGGCGGGGCCTGCGACTGCCGGACCCGACCGAGGCCCTGGTCGCGGACCCGCTGCCCGCCGTACCCGCCGTCCGGTCCTGCAGAACCGCTACCGCCCGCCCGAGGAGGCCCCCGACCGGCGCGGCGGCCTGGAGACCGTCCAGGGGCCGCGGGCGGGGCCTGCGGCTGCCGGACCGCAGCCTGCAGAACCGCTACCGCCCGCCCGAGAAGGGCCCCCGACCGGCGCGGCGGCCTGGAGG
>NZ_JBIAHP010000010.1:26744-261852 GCF_042870715.1 Streptomyces sp. NPDC006463
GCGGGGCCTGCGGCTGCCGGACCGCAGCCTGCAGAACCGCTACCGCCCGCCCGAGAAGGGCCCCCGACCGGCGCGGCGGCCTGGAGACCGTCCAGGGCCGCGGGCGGGGCCTGCGGCTGCCGGACCGCAGCCTGCAGAACCGCTACCGCCCGCCCGAGAAGGGCCCCCGACCGGCGCGGCGGCCTGGAGACCGTCCAGGGGCCGCGGGCGGGTGCTGTCGGAGCGCGGGAGCCCCTTCCCGGCCCGCTGCGGCGGCCTCCTCCTGCGAAGTCCGCGCGGAACCCTGCCAGGCTCTGGTCGGCTCCGAGGCGCGCCGCTACGGTCCCGTTCGCGCAAAAGGGGCGGCCCCGGGACCTCTCGGTCCCGGGGCCGCCCTTCGTACTGCTACCGCCCCGCGGTGGTTACGCGCCCTTCGACAGGTCCGGGCCGGAGCCCGTGGCCTCGATCGGGGGGAGGTCCGGCAGAGCCGACTTCTCCTCGCCGCGGAAGGTGAACTTGGCGTCGTCGCCCTCACCCTCCTTGCCGACGACCACGATCTGACCGGGACGAAGCTCGCCGAAGAGGATCTTCTCCGACAGCAGGTCCTCGATCTCGCGCTGGATGGTCCGGCGCAGCGGCCGGGCACCCATGATCGGGTCGTAGCCGCGCTTGGCGAGCAGGAGCTTCGCGTCGCCGCTCAGCTCGATGCCCATGTCGCGGTCCTTCAGGCGCTCGTCGACCTTCGCGATCATCAGGTCGACGATCTGGATGATGTCTTCCTCGGTGAGCTGGTGGAAGACGACCGTGTCGTCGACGCGGTTGAGGAACTCGGGCCGGAAGTGCTGCTTGAGCTCTTCGTTGACCTTCGCCTTCATCCGCTCGTAGCCGGTCTTGGTGTCACCCTGGGCCGCGAAGCCCAGGTTGAAGCCCTTCGAGATGTCCCGGGTACCCAGGTTGGTCGTCATGATGATGACCGTGTTCTTGAAGTCCACGACCCGGCCCTGGGAGTCGGTCAGACGACCGTCCTCCAGGATCTGGAGAAGGGAATTGAAGATATCCGGGTGGGCCTTCTCGACCTCGTCGAAGAGGACGACGGAGAACGGCTTCCGGCGCACCTTCTCGGTGAGCTGGCCGCCCTCTTCGTAGCCCACGTAGCCGGGGGGCGAACCGAAGAGACGGGAAACCGTGTGCTTCTCGCTGAACTCCGACATGTCGAGGGAGATCAGCGCGTCCTCGTCGCCGAAGAGGAATTCGGCGAGCGTCTTGGAGAGCTCGGTCTTACCGACACCGGACGGACCGGCGAAGATGAACGAGCCACCCGGGCGCTTCGGGTCCTTCAGACCCGCACGGGTACGGCGGATCGCCTGCGAGAGCGCCTTGATGGCGTCCTTCTGGCCGATGACCCGACGGTGGAGCTCGTCCTCCATGCGGAGCAGTCGCGAGGACTCCTCCTCGGTGAGCTTGAAGACGGGAATGCCGGTCGCGGTCGCGAGGACTTCGGCGATGAGCTCGCCGTCGACCTCGGCGACGACGTCCATGTCGCCGGCCTTCCATTCCTTCTCGCGCTTGGCCTTCGCCGCCAGCAGCTGCTTCTCCTTGTCACGGAGAGACGCCGCCTTCTCGAAGTCCTGGGAGTCGATGGCCGACTCCTTGTCGCGGCGCACGGCCGCGATCTTCTCGTCGAACTCGCGGAGGTCCGGCGGCGCGGTCATCCGGCGGATGCGCATCCGGGAGCCGGCCTCGTCGATCAGGTCGATCGCCTTGTCCGGGAGGAAGCGGTCCGAGATGTACCGGTCCGCCAGCGTCGCCGCCTGGACGAGGGCCTCGTCCGTGATGGAGACGCGGTGGTGGGCCTCGTAGCGGTCGCGCAGGCCCTTGAGGATCTCGATCGTGTGGGGGAGGGAAGGCTCCGCCACCTGGATCGGCTGGAAGCGGCGCTCAAGGGCCGCGTCCTTCTCGAGGTGCTTGCGGTACTCGTCCAGCGTCGTGGCACCGATGGTCTGGAGCTCACCACGGGCCAGCATGGGCTTGAGGATGCTGGCGGCGTCGATCGCGCCCTCGGCGGCGCCCGCACCCACGAGGGTGTGGAGCTCGTCGATGAACAGGATGATGTCGCCGCGGGTGCGGATCTCCTTGAGCACCTTCTTCAGGCGCTCCTCGAAGTCACCGCGGTAGCGGGAACCGGCGACCAGGGCACCCAGGTCAAGCGTGTAAAGGTGCTTGTCCTTGAGGGTCTCGGGGACCTCGCCCTTGACGATCGCCTGGGCCAGGCCCTCGACGACGGCGGTCTTGCCGACGCCGGGCTCGCCGATGAGGACCGGGTTGTTCTTGGTACGGCGGGACAGCACCTGCATGACCCGCTCGATCTCCTTCTCGCGCCCGATGACCGGGTCGAGCTTGGATTCGCGGGCCGCCTGGGTGAGGTTGCGGCCGAACTGGTCCAGGACGAGCGAGGTCGAGGGCGTACCCTCGGCCGGGCCGCCGGCCGTGGCCGACTCCTTGCCTCCGCCGGTGTAGCCGGAGAGCAGCTGGATGACCTGCTGCCGGACTCGGTTGAGATCGGCGCCCAGCTTCACGAGGACCTGGGCGGCGACGCCCTCGCCCTCGCGGATCAGGCCGAGCAGGATGTGCTCGGTGCCGATGTAGTTGTGGCCGAGCTGGAGGGCCTCTCGGAGCGACAGCTCCAGGACCTTCTTCGCCCGCGGGGTGAAGGGGATGTGGCCGGACGGGGCCTGCTGCCCCTGACCGATGATCTCCTCAACCTGCTGGCGAACAGCCTCGAGCGAAATCCCGAGGCTCTCCAGGGCCTTAGCGGCGACACCCTCACCCTCGTGGATCAAGCCCAGGAGGATGTGCTCGGTGCCGATGTAGTTGTGGTTGAGCATCCGGGCTTCTTCCTGAGCCAGGACGACAACCCGCCGCGCGCGGTCGGTGAACCTCTCGAACATCGTTTATCGCTCCTCAGAGCGGTCGGGCAGTTCGGGGTCGGTCCCCGCCCTGTCCTTCCGCATGCTAGTCCCGCGGGGCGGGACAGCTCATTCCAACTGCCGACATCCGTCCGCGGCTCACCCCAACATCTGCGAGGAAAACCGGCTTGAAGAGCCGACAACTGCTCCAACCCGATGGTGCGAGACGATGTTCCCGCAGGCCAGGCAGATACCCGTCATGCGTGTACGCCGATGGCGAACGGAAGCCGCTCAAATCAGCGTGTCGCCCCGATCCACTAGGAATGTCTTACCCGTAAGGACTGACACTCCATGCCCGCGGCAGCGGTTCCCTCCGCTAAGGGCGAACACACTTCCGTCCCGAATGTGGGACTCCACCCCGCGGATGTTTACGTTCCGCATTGATCCGGGTGCCGTGTGTCACTCTCCCGGCTGCCGCCGGGAGGTGCCCCGGCCGTAACCCGGAGCCGTTCGGGGAGTTGCTCCGGTCATGGCCTTCAGCACCGTCGGCGCCCCCACCGTCCCACTGCCGCGCGTCCCGACCGGGGAAGCCGCGTACGCCTCCTGGTACCGGCGGGTGCTCGGCTGGGCCGTCACGGGCGGCCCGCCCGTCCAGCTCGTCACCGGGTCCCGGTTCGACGTACTGGAGCTGCCGTCCGACGCCGGCGCGGCACTGCTCCGCAGGCCCGTCGCCACCGGGCCGGTGGCCCTCATGGGGCGCCGGATGCGGTTCCTGGTGGCCGCAGGGAGTGCGGAGGAGCTGGAAGGGCTGCTCGACTGGCTGGAGTGGGGCGGGGTCGACCTGGAGCTCACCGGCCTGGGTGCGGGTGGCCGGATCACCGCCCCCGCGCCCCCGGGCGAGGCCCCTGACCCCCGGGGAGCCGCCGTGTGGCTGCGACCCCCCGAGCAGGGCTGCGAGGCGCTGCTGCCCGCCCTGCCGGGCCTCGGAGAAGGCGCCGGGCCCGCCCGTCGGCCCGATCTCGTACGCCTGGTGGCCGCCGCGGCGACGGAGTGCCACCGCGCCCGCCTACGGCGCCGTACGATCCGGTCCGGTCAGCCCTTGGCCTTCTCGTAGGCCTCGCGGATCTCGGCCGGGACGCGACCCCGGTCGTTCACGTTGTAACCGTTCTCCTTCGCCCATGCGCGGATCTCGGCGGTGTCCGGGTTACCGGCCGTCGCGGAGGCGCGGCCCTTGGCGCGGGCCGCGGTGGCGCGCCCACCGGTGCGGCGGCCGCCCTTGGTGTACGGGTCGAGCAGACCGCGGAGCTTTTCAGCGTTGGCGGTGGTGAGGTCGATCTCGTAGGTCTTGCCGTCCAGAGCGAACGTCACCGTCTCGTCCGCCTCGACACCGTCGAGGTCGTCGACAAGAAGGACCTGAACCTTCTGTGCCACCGGGATTTCCTTTCATCGAAAAGCAGTACGCGGAAAGGAAACCGCTTTTGCCTGGAAAACACAAACCCCCCGGCGAGAGGTTCGAGACCGCAACAGGGAGGGAAACGTGCGCGATTCGGACATAGGCCACAGGCGGGTGGACCGCCGGAAAAGCCGCGTTGATCGTTCAGAGGTGCAGAAGCATCCGGCTGTTACCCAAGGTGTTCGGCTTCACTCGTTCGAGACCGAGGAACTCGGCGACGCCCTCGTCATAGGAACGCAGGAGCTCCATGTAGACATCGGTGTCCACCGGGGTCTCCCCGATCTCGACGAAGCCGTGCTTCGCGAAGAAGTCCACTTCGAAGGTGAGGCAGAAAACCCGGCTCACCCCGAGCTCGCGGGCCGTCCGCAACAACTGCGCCAGTACCTGATGACCGACGCCCGCGCCCTTCAAGTCGCGGTCGACCGCCAGAGTGCGCACTTCGGCAAGGTCTTCCCACATCACGTGGAGAGCTCCGCAGCCGACGACCTGGCCGTCGGAGTCGCGTTCCGCGACCCAGAACTCCTGGATGTCCTCGTAAAGGACGACCGGGGCTTTGTCGAGCAGGATCCGCTGCTGCACGTACTGGTCGAGCAGGCGCCTCAGCGCGGGAACATCACCGGTGCGGGCACGGCGGATCGTCACTGTTTCTGCGTGTGCAGCGGAAAACTCTCCCATGGCCCCGGACGTTATCGCCCCGGTGTGCCCGGACGCTCGGCGGAGTCCCCTTCGGCTTCGGCCGGCGCGGGGGCTTCGGCCGCCACCTCGGCGGGGGCTTCGACGGCCGACTCGGCGGCGGACTCGGCGGCCGACTCGGCGGACTCGTCGTCGTGCTGGACGATCCGAACGGCGTCCCTGAGGGCTTCCCGCTGTTCCGCGGACATCATGCCGAAGAAGGCGACGAGGGCGGCCGCGGGGTTGTCGCTCGTCGACCAGGCTTCGTTCATCAGTGCGGCCGAGTAGGCGGCACGGGTGGAGACCGCCGTATATCGATAGGCGCGGCCTTCCGCTTCCCGGCGGACCCAGCCCTTCTGATGGAGATTGTCCATAACGGTCATGACCGTGGTGTACGCGATGGACCGTTCCTGCTGGAGGTCTTCCAGCACTTCCCGAACGGTGACCGGGCGGTTCCACTGCCACACCCGCGTCATCACCGCGTCTTCGAGTTCTCCCAAGGGGCGAGGCACAACAGCACGATAGTGCGGCTTGTGGGTAATTGCCCGACTATTCGACCCGCCAACGCGCAAAAAATCGGGCGCCGGGCCCGAGGCCCTGCGCCCGATACCCGAAGGGTTCTACTTCTGGGGCTGGCGGGCGGCCTCGGCCCGGGCGATCACGGCGTCGACCGCCGCGTCCTCCTTGGCCTTGTTGGCGCCGCCCTGGCTCTTCACGATCGTCACGACGAGAGCGATGAAGAACGCGGCCATCACGACGGGGGGCACGAGCGCGGAGACGTAGTCCATGCCCATCAGCGTAGCTACACGGCGGTGCGCTCGGCCGCCGGGGGCGGGGTGGGCTTGCGGCGCGGCGGGAACACCTCGCCGGGCGTCGGGATGGGCTTCCCCGGCTGCTCGGGCCGCCCCGGCCGCTCGGGGCGCGGCGGCTCATCGGGCCGGGGCGCCGGACGGCCCGGCTGCCGGCCCTGCCCGTCCTTGCCCCCGGCCAGGGCCAGCAGCCGGGTCCGGGGCGCGGGGGCGGTCGTCAGCCGCCGGCGTACGGAGCGCTCCAGGGCGGCCTGGGCGCGGTCCAGCACCGCGGCCGCGACCGGGTTGGCACGCAGGGCCCGCAGCGCGGCGAGGTCGTCGGGCACGGGCTCGTACCCGGCCGCCAGGGCGTCCTGCAGCAGCTCCAGGTAGCCGGAGAGGCTGCCGGGCAGAGCGCCCCGGTAGCGGGCCAGATCCTCGGCGAGGAAGGCTCTGAGCCGGGCCGCCTCCTGGACCACGTCGTCCACCGACTGCGCGAGGCGCAGGCAGTCCTGGACCTCCTCGGCCGCCAGGGGGGCCGAGGAGGACTGAAGGGCGTGGGCGAGCGAGCGCCTGAGCACGTGCAGCTCAGCGGCGCTGAACGCCAGGCCGCCGCGGGATCCGTAAGGCGTGGGCATAGGCCGAAGATACGCGCTAATCGGACAAAAACCCCTGAGGGTGAACGGGCTCGGCGCGGCGGATCCCTCAGCCGGTCTCCTTGACCGCCCGGAGGAATTCGGCCCAGGCGGCCTGGGTCGTGGCGAGCACGAGGTGCGCGGGGTCGGCGTGGTCGGCTACGCGCACCAGGGTGCCGGGTGCGGCGGATACGTAGACGCAGGCGTCCCCCTCACCGCAGAACGAGGACTTCTGCCACGTGGGCTGAGCGGTCATGGTGTCTCCTCCGGGCCCGGGTCGCCGGTCATTCCAGGAGGGACGGTATCCCCGTGACCGGCCGGAACCGCTGACTTCCCGGTAATTCGGAGTTTCGCACCACTCCCGTCCGTGGTGGGGGCGGTGCCGCCGCGGCGGAGCCTCCCGCGCCCCGCCCCTTCCCGAAACCGGGCCCTGCCCGGACCCGCTGGGGCTCCGCCCCGGGCCCTACAGCCGCGCCGCGAACTCCGACACCGCCGACGCCACGTCCGCCGGCGTCCAGGACAGGCCCGGGGCCGTGACCTCCACCTCCGTCAGGGAGAGGCCCGGTACACCGGCCCGGGACCAGCTGCGGAACAGGACCCGCCCCGTCTCCTGCGCCTGGCGCAGACCCGCCTGCGCCAGACGGTCCGCCTCGTACGGCAGCCACACCTGGAACTGGTGCGTGTGCGGGAGCTCCGGGTTGATCCGGAACCACGGGATCCCGGACGCGGCGAACGCCGGCCCCAGCGCGCCCGCCACCATCCGCGCCTGCGCGACGTACGACTCCAGGCGCGGAAGCTCCCGCTCCAGCCCGGTCAGCGCGGCCAGGGCCTGCGGGAACTGCCGGAAGACCTGGCCCCCGTACCGGTGCCGCCAGACCCTGGTCTCCTCCACGAAGTCCCGCGGCCCGGCCAGCGCCGCCCCGCTCAAGCCGCCGAGCGACTTGTAGAACGAGACGTAGACGGAATCCGCCAGACCGGCGATCTCCGTCAGCGGGCGCCCGAAGTGCACCGTGGACTCCCACAGCCGGGCCCCGTCGAAGTGCACCACCGCCTCACGCTCC
Organism: Streptomyces sp. NPDC006463; assembly: GCF_042870715.1. Lineage (NCBI taxonomy): Bacteria > Bacillati > Actinomycetota > Actinomycetes > Kitasatosporales > Streptomycetaceae > Streptomyces > Streptomyces sp. NPDC006463. Next base: position 34,239 of record NZ_JBIAHP010000010.1, read on the forward strand.
CGGGCCGCGTCGACCAGCGCCTCCAGCTCCTCCCACGTGGGGAGCAGGAAGCCCGCGTCCCGCAGCGGCAGCTCCAGCATCAGCGTGCCGAACGGCTCCGCGAGGTCCGCGACCTCCGCCGCCGACGGCTGACGGGCCTCCACCGTCGGGTGCGCCACCCGCAGCCCGGAGACGGTCGAGAGCGCCTGCCCCTCCCACCGCTCCGGATGACTCATCGGGTGCAGCGCCACCACCGGGTTCCCGGTCCGCCCGGCCCAGCAGCGCAGGGCCACCTGCTGCGCCATGGTCCCGGTCGGGAAGAACGCCGCGTCCTCGGTGCCCAGCAGCTCCGCGACCCGCCGCTCCAGCGCGTCGACGACCCCGTCCCCGTACACGTCGGCCGGCTGGTCCATGTCGTACGGGGCTCCGGCGAGCTGCGCCAGCAGCTCGCCCACCGTCGGCTCGCGCAGGCAGCGGGAGAGCTTCCGCTCCGCCGCCCGCCAGGCCGCCACCTGCCGCTTCTCGCGCTCGCTGTCCTCGTCCATGGCCCGAATCATCGCCGACCGGCCAAAGAGGCCAGGAGCTAGCATGGCGGCGTATCGTCCGGTACCCCCCGCGGACTGGAACGGAAGGCCCTTCCCGCGTGAACCCAACACAGCAGCCACGCCCTGCCCGGCTGACGGTCGGCGTCGTCGGAGCCGGCCGGGTCGGCCCGGCACTGGCCCGCGCGCTCCAGCAGGCCGGGCACCGGCCCGTCGCCGTATCCGGCGTCTCCGACGCGTCCGTGCGGCGCGCCGCGCGGATGCTGCCCGACGTACCCCTCGTCCCGCCCGCGCAGGTGTTCGAGCTCGCCGACCTGGTCCTGCTCACGGTGCCGGACGACGCGCTGCCGACCCTCGTCGAGGGCCTCGCCGAGACCGGTGCGATCCGGCCCGGGCAGCTCCTCGTACACACCTCCGGGCGGTACGGGACCTCCGTGCTCGACCCGGCGCGCCGCGCGGGCGCGCTGCCGCTGGCCCTGCACCCCGCGATGACCTTCACCGGCACCGACGTCGACGTGCAGCGCCTGGCCGGCTGCTCCTTCGGCGTCACCGCCCCCGAGGAGCTGCGGCTCGCCGCCGAGGCCCTGGTCATCGAGATGGGCGGGGAGCCCGAGTGGATCGCGGAGGACAACCGTCCGCTCTACCACGCGGCCCTCGCGCTCGGCGCGAACCACCTGGTCACCCTGGTCGCCCAGTCGATGGAGCTGCTGCGCACGGCCGGGGTCGAGCACCCCGACCGGATGCTCGGCCCGCTGCTCGGCGCCGCCCTCGACAACGCGCTGCGCTCCGGTGACGCCGCCCTGACCGGCCCGGTGGCCCGCGGCGACGCCGGCACGGTCGCCGCGCACGTCTCGGAGCTGCGCAAGCACGCGCCCGCCGCGGTCGCCGGATACCTGGCCATGGCCCGGACCACCGCCGACCGGGCCCTCGCGCACGGTCTGCTCAAGCCCGAGCTCGCCGAGGACCTGCTCGGCGTCCTCGCGGACAAGGACGGCGACGCCCGATGAGCGAACCACTGCTGCTGCACACCGCCGAGGAGCTCCACGAGCTCGCGCGCGCCGGACGCCGGGCCGTGGTGATGACCATGGGCGCCCTGCACGAGGGGCACGCCACCCTCATCCGCACCGCCCGCGAACAGGCCGGCCCCGACGGCCAGGTCGTCGTCACCGTCTTCGTCAATCCCCTGCAGTTCGGGGCGAACGAGGACCTCGACCGCTATCCCCGCACCCTCGACGCCGACCGGCGGATCGCCGAAGAGGCGGGCGCCGACGCGGTGTTCGCGCCCGCCATCGAGGAGGTCTACCCGGGCGGCGACCCGCAGGTGCGGATCAGCGCCGGACCCATGGGTGAGCGCCTCGAAGGGGCCACCCGCCCCGGCCACTTCGACGGAATGCTGACCGTCGTCGCCAAGCTGCTCCACCTCACCCGCCCCGACCTGGCCCTCTTCGGCCAGAAGGACGCGCAGCAACTGGCCCTGATCCGGCGCATGGTGACCGATCTGAACTTCCCCGTCGAGGTGGTCGGCGTACCGACGGTCCGCGAGGAGGACGGGCTCGCGCTGTCGTCCCGCAACCGCTACCTCTCCCCCGCCGAGCGGCGCACCGCCCTGACGCTGTCGCGCGCCCTGTTCGCCGGGCGCGACCGGCTCGCCGCGCAGGCGGCTTTGCAGGCCCGCGCCGAGGCCTCCCCGGCCAGCGACGAGCGCGCCAGCGCGCTGGCGAAGCTCGGCGAGATCCGCGCCTCCGCGGACGCGCACGCCGTGTCGGTCGCGGGCTGCGGGCTGCCGGACGCCGTACGGGCCGCCGCACAGCACGTGCTGGAGGAGGCGGCCCGGCACGAGCCGCCGCTCGTGCTGGACTACGTGGCGCTGGTGGACCCGCAGGACTTCACCGAGGCCGGTCCCGGATTCACGGGGCACGCCGTCCTGGCCGTCGCCGCGAAGGTGGGCACGACCCGGCTGATCGACAACATCCCACTGGAATTCGGAGCACATTCGTGAGCACCCCAGGCAGAGACATCCAGTCGGGCGGCGCCGGCACCGGCATACGGCTGCACGCACCGGCCCCCGGCTGGTCGCTCGACGCCGATGTCGTGGTCGTCGGCTCCGGCGTCGCGGGGCTGACCGCCGCGCTGCGCTGCGCCGCCGCGGGCCGCCGTACGGTCGTGGTCACCAAGGCACGGCTCGACGACGGCTCCACCCGCTGGGCCCAGGGCGGGATCGCCGCGGCCCTCGGCGAGGGCGACACCCCCGAGCAGCACCTGGAAGACACCCTCGTCGCGGGCGCCGGCCTGTGCGACGAGGCGGCCGTACGGCTGCTCGTCACCGAAGGCCCGGACGCGGTCCGGCGGCTGATGGCCACCGGCGCCGTCTTCGACACCTCCGCGGAGACCGGGGAGATAGAGCTGACCCGCGAGGGCGGCCACCACCGGCGCCGGATCGCGCACGCTGGCGGCGACGCCACCGGCGCCGAGATCTCGCGGGCCCTGGTCGAGGCCGTGCAGGCCGCCGGCATCGAGACCGTGGAGAACGCGCTCGTACTGGACCTGCTGCAGGACGCGCAGGGGCGGACGGCCGGTGTCACGCTGCACGTCATGGGCGAGGGCCAGCACGACGGCGTCGGCGCCGTCCACGCGCCCGCCGTGATCCTCGCGACCGGCGGCATGGGCCAGGTCTTCTCGGCGACCACCAACCCGTCGGTGTCGACGGGCGACGGGGTGGCGCTCGCGCTGCGCGCCGGGGCCGAGGTCTCCGACCTGGAATTCGTGCAGTTCCACCCGACGGTGCTGTTCCTCGGCCCGGACGCCGAGGGGCAGCAGCCCCTGGTGTCGGAGGCGGTGCGCGGCGAGGGCGCGTACCTCGTCGACGCGGACGGCGTCCGGTTCATGGTGGGGCAGCACGAGCTCGCGGAGCTGGCACCGCGCGACATCGTCGCCAAGGGCATCATGCGCCGCATGCAGGAGCAGGATGCGCGGCACATGTTCCTGGACGCCCGGCACTTCGGCGCCGAGATGTGGGAGCAGCGCTTCCCGACCATCCTCGCCGCCTGCCGCGCGCACGGCATCGATCCGGTGACCGAGCCGATCCCGGTCGCGCCCGCCGCGCACTACGCGTCCGGCGGCGTACGGACCGACCTGCACGGGCGCACCACCGTCCCCGGCCTGTACGCGTGCGGCGAGGTCGCCTGCACCGGTGTGCACGGCGCGAACCGGCTGGCCTCCAACTCCCTCCTGGAGGGGCTGGTGTTCGCGGAGCGGATCGCGGACGACATCGCCGCGCAGGCCCGCACCGGCAACGGCCCGGGCATACCCGTTCCCGCGACCGGCCCGCTGCAGCCCGCCGAGGCGCGGTTCGAGGTCCAGCGGATCATGACGGACGGCGCGGGCGTGCTGCGCTCGGCCGAGTCGCTGCGTACGGCCGCCGAGGCCCTCGAAGGCCTGTACGCGACCGCCCTGAACAACCTCGAAGCGCACGGCAAGACCGCCGAACCGGGGGTGGACACCTGGGAGGCCACGAACCTGCTGTGCGTGGCCCGGGTGCTGGTCGCGGCCGCGCAGCGGCGCGTGGAGACCCGCGGCTGCCACTGGCGCGAGGACCATCCGGACCGGGACGACGCCGTCTGGCGCCGCCACCTCGTCGTCCGGCTCTCGGCGACCGAGAAGCGCGCCCTGGTCGTCGCCCCCACCGACTCCGCGGACTTCCCGTCCGTGCACGTCCCCTTGAGCACCCAGAGCCTGGAGCAGTGACCGTGAGCACCCCCGAACTTCCCCTGATCGACCAGAACGACGGCGGCTGCGGCGACGACTGCGCCTGCGGTGGCGGCGAGGAGAGCGGCCTCGACCCGGCGCTGGCCCAGCTGCTCGCGGACGCGGGCCTGGACCCCGTCGAGGTCGAGGACATCGCGCACATGGCGCTCTCCGAGGACCTGGACGGCGGCGTCGACGTCACCACCGTCGCCACGGTGCCCGAGGACGCGGAGGCGGTGGCCGACTTCGTCGCGCGCGAGGACGGCGTCGTGTCCGGTCTGCGCATCGCCGAGGCCGTGTTCTCCGTGGTCTGCACGGAGGCCTTCGAGGTGGAGCGGCACGCGGAGGACGGCGACACCGTCACGGCCGGGCAGCTGCTGCTGTCCGTACGCTCGCGCACCCGCGACCTGCTCACGGCGGAGCGCAGCGCGCTGAACATCCTGTGCCGCCTGTCGGGCATCGCGACGGCCACCCGCCGCTGGGCGGACGTGCTGGAGGGCACCGGGGCGAAGGTCCGCGACACCCGCAAGACCACGCCGGGCCTGCGCGCGCTGGAGAAGTACGCGGTGCGCTGCGGCGGCGGCGTCAACCACCGCATGTCGCTGTCCGACGCGGCGCTGGTCAAGGACAACCACGTGGTGGCGGCGGGCGGGGTCGCGCAGGCCTTCAAGGCCGTACGGGAGGCCTTCCCGGAGGTCCCGATCGAGGTCGAGGTCGACACCATGGAGCAGATCGGTGAGGTCCTGGAAGCGGGCGCCGACCTGATCCTGCTGGACAACTTCACGGTCGCGCAGACCGCCGAGGCCGTGGCGCTGGTGGCCGGCCGCGCGGTGCTGGAGTCCTCGGGCCGCCTGACCCTGGACACCGCCCGGGCGTACGCGGAGACCGGCGTGGACTACCTGGCCGTCGGCGGGCTGACCCACTCCTCGCCGATCCTGGACATCGGCCTCGATCTGCGCGAGGCGGTGTAACCGGTGCTCCTCACCATCGACGTGGGCAACACCCACACGGTCCTGGGGCTGTTCGACGGTGACGAGATCGTCGAGCACTGGCGCATCTCGACCGACCCGCGGCGCACGGCGGACGAGATGGCCGTGCTCATGCAGGGCCTGATGGGCATGCACCCGATGCTCGGCAGCGAGCTGGGCGACGGCATCCACGGCATCGCGATCTGCTCGACGGTGCCGGCGGTCCTGCACGAGCTGCGCGAGGTCACCCGCCGCTACTACGGCGACGTGCCGGCGGTGATCGTGGAGCCCGGCACCAAGACGGGCGTGCCGATCCTCATGGACAACCCGAAGGAGGTCGGCGCGGACCGCATCGTGAACGCGGTCGCGGTGGTCGAGCTCTACGGGGGCCCGGCGATCGTGGTCGACCTGGGTACGGCGACCACCTTCGACGCGGTGTCCGCGAAGGGCGAGTACGTGGGCGGGGTGATCTCCCCGGGCATCGAGATCTCGATGGAGGCACTGGGAATCCGCGGCGCCCAGCTGCGGAAGATCGAACTGGCCCGGCCGCGCAACGTGGTCGGCAAGTCCACGGTCGAGGCGATGCAGTCGGGCGTGGTGTACGGCTTCGCGGGGCAGGTCGACGGGATCGTCGCCCGGATGGCCAAGGAGCTGGCGGGCCCGAACGGCGACCCGGACGACGTCCGCGTCATCGCCACCGGCGGGCTGGCGCCGATCGTGCTCGGCGAGTCCTCGGTGATCGACGACCACGAGCCGTGGCTGACGCTGATCGGCCTGCGGCTGGTCTACGAGCGCAACGCGCCCAACTTCGAGTAACGGGGCGGCAGATGAGTGCCCCCGGCTCCTCCCGCTCACGGGTGCGGAAGCCGGGGGCACGCGCATGTGCGCGGTGTTAACTTGTCCAAATGCCTCGTGACACTGCGTACTTGCAGATTGCCGACGCGCTCCGGGAGCGGATCAGGGCCGGGGAATGGACGGCCGGAGCCCGGCTGCCGTCGCGGGCCCGGTTCGCCGAGGAGTACGCGGTCGGGCAGAGCGTCGCGCAGCGGGCGATGGAGCTCCTGATCATCGAGGGCTTCCTCGAAGGCCGGGCCGGCTCCGGCACCTACGTCCGGGGCCCGCGCCGGCGGATGCGGATCCCGCGCTCCCGGCTGCGGCGGCTGAGCGGCCCGGGCGGCCGCGACAACGGCGGCGGTACGTGGCAGTCGCGGTCCAAGGCCCGCACCCCGGCGCCGGAGCGGATCGCGGCGCGGCTGGCCATCGCCCCGGGGGACCCGTGCGTGGTCACCTCGTACGCGTTCCTGTCCCAGGGGCGGCCGGTGGAGACCTGCGAGTCGTGGGAGCCGATGGCGGTCACGGACCGCACGCCGGTCGTACTCCCGGAGAACGGGCCGCTGAAGGGGGCCGGGGTGATCGAGCGGATGCGGGCGATCGGGGTGACGGTCGTATCGGCGACGGAGATCCCGCGGCCGGCGCGCGCGGACCAGGCGCGTGCCGATCTGCTCGGCATCAGTGTCGGCGACCTGATCACCGAGATCGAGCGGACGCACTACGCGGCGGACGGCCGCCCGGTGGAGACGGCCGACATCATGGTCGCGGACCGGCGCGCGGAGGTCGCGTACGAGATCACGTTCGGGCCGTGAGCCTGCGCAGTGCCGCCCACCAGGGGTGATTGCCCGGGCGTCCGTCCAGTACGGCCCGGAACTGCTCGTACGACCGGGTCTCGCGGACCACGGCGAGATCGTCCCGACCCGGCGGCGGGGGCATCGGGTCGCCGTGCTGGGACGCCCGGTAGATGTCGATGAGGTATTGCTCGATTGCGGTCATATGCCCACCCTCTCCCCGTGACTGCCCGGGCGCACCCCGCAGAATGGGCGGATGAGCGTCACCATCGACATCGCCGGGCTCCCCGCCGAGCGGATCTCCTTCTCCCCCTCGCCGCTCGCGGAGCTCTGCATGGCCCTGCACGCGCTCTCCCAGCCCGCCCACCACCCCGCGCTCAGCTCCTGGACCACCGCCACCGCCGCCGCCCTCGACCCGTGCCTCGCGGACCGGCTGCTGGAGGGCGACTTCATGTGGCGGAGCTCCTTCGCCGACATCTTCATGCCCTTCGCCGGAGTCCCCGGCGGGACCGGACTGCCCGCCGCGACCCTGGCCGAGGAGCTCGACGTACTCGACCGGCTGGACGACGAACGGTTCGTGATGGCCGCCCTGGAGCACTGCTGGCTGGCCCTGTACAACGAGGGCGGCTGGCCCTCCCCGCTCACGGACCCGGCGGCGCGTGCCAGGGCGCTGGAGACGGCCGCCGCCCGCGGCCCCCGCCAGCTGGACTTCTCGCTGCGCCTGCTGGACGACACCGCCGCCGTCCGGGTGTGGATGCGGCGGCTCCTAGAGGACTGCGACGAGGCGTTCTTCGCCGAGACCTGGAAGCGCGTCGAGCCCGGGCAGAGCGCCGACGCCCGGCACAAGACCGAGCTTCTGCGCCGCAAGGGGCTGCCGGCCGCACTGAAGGAGGTCTCGGGCGCGCTCGGCGTCGACGAGGGCCGCACCACCATCACCGCCGACAAGATGGTCGACGGCTCGACCACCGCCATGGACCCCCGCCTGGGCCCCGGCCTGGTCTTCATACCGACCAACTTCGGCTGGCCGCACCTGCTGGTGCTGCACGCGCCGGGCTGGCGGCCGGTGGTCCACTACCCGCTCGGCACCCCCGAACTGGCGGCCGCGCCCGGATCGGTGGAGCTGCTCCAGCGGCGGATGGAGGCACTGGCACATCCCATGCGGATGATGCTGTGCCGGAGTCTGGCCAGGGCCCCGTACACGACGAGCGAGCTGGCGACCGTGTACGGGATCACCGCGCCGGAGGTGTCACGGCATCTGGCGGTATTGAAAAAGGCCGGTCTGATCCATACACGGCGTCAAGGGCGTTATGCCCAACATCAGTTGGATCTGCCTGCGGTCGCCCGCATCGGTTCGGACTTCATCGAGGGCATCCTCCGTTAGACGCAAGCTCGCCGATATGCGGAATTGCTGAACCGGAATCAGTTAAAACTCTGGCCAGAGTGGCTCTTCGCTGCTTAACGTGCGTCCACCGTTTCGCCTGCTCGCACTTTGCCGTGAAAGGACCTACATGCCCTCTCGCCGTATAGCCGCAGCAACCGCCGCCCTGGCAGCCGCGGCCCTCGTCTCCCCGCTGCTCCTCGCCGGGCCGGCCGGTGCCACCGGAAGCCCGCAGAGCGACGCCGCGCGTGGTGACGCGCTGGCCAGGAAGCTGGTCAAGGACGCGACCGGCAAGGGCGCCTACAGCCACCTGAAGGTCTTCCAGTCGATCGCCGACTACAACAAGGGCACGCGCGTCGCCGGCTCCAAGGGCCACGAGCAGTCCGCCAAGTACGTCGAGGCCGTGATGAAGGCGGCCGGCTACCAGGTCACGAAGAACGAGTTCGACTTCGTCTACGTCGAGACCATCGCCGAGAAGCTGACGGTGAACGGCAGCGGCGCGCACGACGTCCCGATCCACCTGATGACGTACACGGCGAGCACCCCCGAGGGGGGCGTGACCGCCCAGGTCGCCGTGGCGCCGGTCGACGCGGACGGTACGAACGGCTGCGAGCCCGGCGACTTCGCCGCCGGCGCCTTCACCGGCAAGATCGCGCTTGTCAAGCGCGGCGGCTGCACCTTCGCCGCCAAGCAGGCCAACGCGGCGGCGGCCGGCGCGGTCGGCGCGGTCATCTACAACAACACGGCGGGCGCCCTGAACGGCACCCTCGGCGACGCGAACGCGGGCAAGGTCCCGACCGGCGGCATCACCCAGGCGGACGGCGAGAAGCTCGCCGCCGACGCAGCGGCCGGCCCGGTCGAGGTCACCCTCGACATCCGCCAGTTCCGCGAGAACCGCAAGACGTACAACGTCGTCGCGGAGACCCGCGGCGGGGACGCGGACAACACCGTCTTCCTCGGAGCGCACCTCGACTCGGTGGCGGCGGGCCCGGGCATCAACGACAACGGCTCCGGTTCGGCCGGCATCCTCCAGGTCGCGCAGCGCCTCGCGAGCAGCCAGACGAAGATCAAGAACAAGGTCAAGTTCGCCTGGTGGTCGGCGGAGGAGTACGGCCTGCTCGGCTCCGAGGCGTACGTCGCGGGGCTGACGGACGCGCAGAAGAAGCAGATCAAGCTCTACCTGAACTTCGACATGATCGCCTCGCCGAACTCCGCGTACTTCGTGTACGACGGCGACAACTCGGACGGGGTGGGCGCGGGCCCCGGCCCGGAGGGCTCCGCCCAGCTGGAGAAGGGGATCAACGACTTCCTCGACTCCAAGAAGATCCCGCACGCGGGCACGGACTTCTCCGGCCGCTCGGACTACGGCCCGTTCATCGAGGTCGGCATCCCGTCGGGCGGTACGTTCACGGGCGCCGAGGGCATCAAGACGCCGGAGGAGGCCGCGAAGTTCGGCGGGCAGGCCGGCGTCGCCTATGACGTGAACTACCACGGCAAGGGTGACGACATCACGAACATCGACCAGAAGGCGCTCGACATCAACGTCGACGTCATCGCGGACGCGGTCGGCCACTACGCCTTCGACCTGGCCCCGCTCTCGAAGCCGGTCGTCTCCGCGCCGACGCCCGGCGGCGGAAGCGGCGGCGGCCTGCACGAGGGCCACGACGAGGTCCAGCAGTAGTCACACCCAGGTGGCCGAAGGGGCCGGGATCCCGCTCACGGGGTGCCGGCCCCTTCGCCGTCTCCTACGGGGCGCCCCGCGACCACCCCGCGGTGACGTACGCGATCGCCTCGGCGGCCTTGTCCAGCCGACGGGAGCCGGAGCGGGTGGTCCTGCTCAGTTCCACGTGCAGGAAGCGGGTCCCGTGCTCGGCGGCGAGCCGGCCCTGCTCATTGGTCCGGCCCGACAGCTTGCAGGTGGCGGACCACGCCCGGCACACGTCGAAGCCCTGCCCGTGCAGCTTTCCGGCCAGCCGTTCGGCGTCCTCGACCGCCCGGCTCCCCGCACCGGTGGAGACGACGGAGTCGGTGCCGGGGACGGAGCTGTCGGCGAAGCCGTGCAGTTGGATGCCCGGCAGGCCGCGCCGGGCGAGTTCCGCGATCACGGCGTGGAAGACCGAGTCGGTGCGGTGCGCCATGTCGGCCGGCGCCCCCTCGCCCCCTTCGCCCCCTTCGCCCCCGTCGTCCGCCTCGTCGCCGGCTGCGCCCTCCCCGGGGCCCGCGCCGGTCCCCGCCGTACGGTGGGCCCCCGCCATGACCATGACCCCGCCGGGGGCGCCGCGCAGCACCCTGGCCCCGAGCCGCTCGGTGCCCTGGTCGGCGACGGGGTGCGGGACCTGGACCGACCAGCGCGGGGGTCCGTCGAGGTCGACGTAGACACGGCCCCAGCCCCGGGTGGCCGAACCGGACCGGCCCGCCCCGTCGGAGACCTCCGCGAAGCGGCGTCCGCCGGCCGTGTCGGTGAAGGTGTCGAGCTTGTAGTCCACCTCGGCCAGCCGGGAGCGCGCCGCGTCGACATTCCCCTCGAAAAGGGCGGAAATACCCTCGACGATGATCGTCTTCTCGGCCTGAGTGGGCGCGCGATAGCCGCCCGTCGTGCCGAATTCCGCGGCGAATCGGGTGACCCGGTCGAGCAGGTCTATGTCCTGCGCCACAGGGGGCGCAGCGGGTGCGGTTCCCTTTTCGACCGAATTGGCTGGATCGAAAGTGGCGTAGGCCACCAGCAGCATGATCACGCCGCAGACGATCGCACCAATCGTTATGTCCTTTGTGAACTTCACAGTCTTCACTGGCTGAAAATAGCTGAGTGAAAATCGCCCCTGCCCGCCCGGTCTCCGCCCTGACCCGCGCCGCGCTCCTCATCCTCCCGCTGAGCCTTTCGCTCGCGGGATGCGGCCTCCTCGGCGGAGCTCAGGAGAAGCCGGGGCCGGCGGCGGGCGATGCGGCGGGCGCGGGCGCCAGGAGCGCGGGCCGGTCCTTCACCGTCGCCGCCGCGGGCGACATCCTCATCCACCCCCAGCTGACCGACCAGGCCGCCCGGGACGCCAAGGCGGCCGGGCACACGGGGTACGACTTCGACCGGATCATGGCGGGGGTCAAGCCGGTCATCAGCAAGGCCGATCTCGGCATCTGCCACATGGAGCCGGTCCTGGGCCAGCCGAACGGCCCCTTCCAGACCTACCCCGACTTCCTCGTCCCGCCGCAGATCGCCAAGACGATCAAGAACGTCGGGTACGACACCTGCTCGACGGCCTCGAACCACACCCTCGACCACGGCCCGGAGGGCGTCTTCCGCACCCTGGACACCCTGGACCGGGAGGGCCTCAAGCACACCGGATCCGCCCGGAGCAAGGACGAGAGCGACAAGCCCCTGATCCTGGACGTCAAGGGCGTCAAGGTCGCCCAGATCTCCTTCGCCTTCGGCTTCAACGGGCGCGAGGTCCCCAAGGACAAGCCCTGGCTGGCCAACCTCATCAGCTTCAAGGCCATCGCCGCCGCCGAGAAGAAGGCCCGCGCCGCCGGAGCCGAGGTGGTGATCCTCTCCATCCACTGGGGCCGCGAGCACCAGCCGAACCCGAGCAACCCGCAGCTGGAACTGGCCCGCCGGATCGCCAAGGAGACCGGGATCAACCTGGTCATCGGCCACCACGCCCACGTCGTGCAGCCGATGGAGAAGGTCGACGGCACATGGGTCGCCTACGGCCTCGGCAACCAGCTCGCCCGCCACGACGTGCCCAGCGGTCTGACCGAGGAGGGCGCCATCGGCTGGTTCGAGTTCAGCGAGAAGAACGGCAAGTGGGACGTCCAGGCCCGCTTCGTGCCCACCTTCACCGACATCCCGCCGGACCCCGAGAGCGACCCGGGGTCGGACCTGCCCGGCACGAACACCCAGCCGGTACGCGACCACCGCCTGGTCGACGTCGTGGAGGCCCTCCAGAACGACAAGAACCTGCTGCCGGAGCAGCGCGCCCGCTATCGCCTGGCCTTCGAGCGCACCCAGGGCACCATGCTCAACCGCGGCGCCGGCAAGGACGGACTGCGACCCGTGCGGGGGCTGCCCGGATAACGCCACCGGGCGCACCGGCCCTCGTAGTTACGACCCCCCGCTCTCCCGCAGTCCAGGAAGGACCCCGCTCCGTGGCCGCATCCCGCAACCAGCGGCGGCGCAAGGCCGGCCGCAGGGCCGACATGTCACTGCTCGGCGGCATCAGACCGCCGATCACCGTGCTGTCGGTGCTGCTGCTCGCCCTGGCGGGGTTCACCGCGCTGAGCCTGGGAAGCGTCCGCGAGGACCGGCTGCCCGCGGCCGTGCTCACCTCCCAGCAGCACTTCGCCGAGGACGGCGCGATCGCCCTGCGCGCCTCGCTGGACGAGAGCGTCACCGACCTCGACCGGGCCGCGGCCCTGTTCTCCACCGGGAAGCCCGTCGCCCCCGACGCCGTGCTCGACAAGATCGGCAGCGTCTACCAGAAGTGGCGCGGCACCGCGGTCGTCGAGATCGGCTCGGGCCGGCTGCTGGCCGCCCGCGGCGAGAACCTCCCCCTGACCGCGATCGACCGCACCCGGCTCTCCGGCGAAGGCGGCCTGGCCCCCCGCATGGTCAAGCTGGCCAACGGCGAGACCCGGCTGCTCACCCTCTCCCTGCTGTCCTGGAAGGACCAGCCCCAGCAGTTGCTGGTCGCCTCCAGCAGCCTGCGCTTCCCCGGCATCAGCCTCGGCAACTTCCGGTCCATCGCCGTCGTCGGATCCGACGGCACGGTGCTCAGCAACGACGGCATCCCCGAGCCCGAGATGGTCCTCACCGACCTCCAGCGCGCCGACGTCAAACGCGACACCAAGCAGCTCGCCTCCTTCGCCAAGACCGCGGCCAAACGGACCAGGGCCAACCCCCTGACCGCGAAGGAGCCCGGCTCCGGCGGCTTCCCAGGGGTCAGCGGCAGCCTGCTGGGAGGCGAATGGGGCGGTGAACGCGCCGCCGCGGGCTACGCGCGCCTCGCCGGCCCCGAACCGGGCGTCGGCACCACCGCCACCAGCCTGGAACTGACCGTCGTCGCCATGGTCAACGTCGCGCAGAACCCCGCGCGCACCTCCGACGCCTTCGCCGGGCTGGTCCTGGCCGGCGGTCTGCTGCTGGTCGGCGCCCTGGTCGTCGCCCTGCTCGTCGGCACCGTGCAGCGCCCGCTGATCACCTTGTTCCTGGAGAGCCGGCGGCTGACCCGCGGCGACCTGACCCGCCCGGTGTCCCTGCCCCGCGGGGCCGAGGCGGCCCGGATCGGGACCGCCCTGGAGCGCTTGCGCGGCCAGCTGCGAGACGACGCGGACCCGGCGCACGTCCCCCGCGGCAGGCGAAAGCGCCGCACGGGCGCCCGCGTGCTCCTCGCCCTGTGCGGGGTCCTGCTCCTGGCCTGGTGCGTGCCGCTGGGCCTGCTGGTCAACCGGGCCGGCGAGGACGTCGTCGTACCGCAGCAGCTGGTCAGCGACCAGCGGGAGCGCACCGACACCCTCAACGACCGGATCCGGCGCGCCCTCAACGAGGGCCAGGCCGACCTGCTGTCCGTCGCCTCGCTGATGGGCGACGACACGAGCCCGCAGCACATGACCACCGTCCTGGAGCGCACCACCCGCGAACACCTGCGCTACGCGTCCCTTTACGTGCTCGACGGCGCCGGCAACGTCCTCGCCCAGGCCGGCGGCACACCGCAGACCGCCGGTGGCAAGGGGCCCCGCAAGGAGCCGATCGCCCTCCACGACGGCGGCAAGGAGCCGGTCGTCGTCGCCACCGCCCAGATCCCCGGCCAAGGCGGCACGGCGGTCGTCGGCGAGTTCCGCATCGACTTCGTCAACTCGCTGCTCAAGCGGCCGGGTCTGGGAGAGATCCGGGTGGTCGACTCCCAGCACCGGATCATCGCCTCGAACAGCGGCTACCGCGCCTTCGAGAAGCTCGACGACGAGCGGCTCGACGCCCTCGTCGAGGGCTCCGCCCTCAAGGTCGGCATGTCCCCACGGCCCGGCAGCATCCTCTACCGCAGCGGCGGCGACCACGTCATCGCGGCCGCCGCCCCGTTCGTGGGCGGCGGCGCCGCCAAGCCCCTGGACTGGACCGTGGTCAGCTGGCAGTCCGCCAAGGGCCTGGCGATCCACGAGTACAGCCTGCAGAACCGCACCGTCCTCGCCGGCCTGCTCGGCTTCGCGGTCGGCGCGGCCTGCCTGGGCTGGCTCCAGATCATCGTGGTCGCCCCGCTGCGCGAACTCGCCCGGCGCGCCGAGGCCCTCGCCGACGGCGACCGGCGCACGGTGCTGTACCCGCGCCACCACGACGAGGTGGGTGCCGTGACGCGCAGCCTGGAGATCATCCGCCAGCAGCTCCAGCAGCAGCGCAAGCAGGCCGGCGGGCGGGCGTCCGCCCCGGCCGGAAGGAACTGATCCCCCGTGCTCTTCCTCTACTGCGTACTGCTCGTCTGCTGCGCGATCATGCTCGTCGCGGGCATCGTGGAGCAGCGGCGGCACTTCGCCAGCCTGCACCGGATACCGAACCGGGTGCTGGTCAACGGCATCCGCGGCAAGAGTTCCATCACCCGGCTGTGCGCGGGGGCGCTGCGCGGCGGCGGTCTGACCACGGTCGCCAAGACCACCGGCACGGCGGCCCGGTTCATCCACCCGGACGCCACCGAGGAGCCCGTCTACCGCAAGTTCGGCATCGCCAACGTCGTGGAGCAGATCGGCATCGTGCGGCGGGCCTCCGCCTACCGGCCGGACGCGCTCGTCATGGAATGCATGGCGGTCATGCCGGCGCTCCAGGAGATCAACCAGTCCAAGCTGATCCAGTCGACCATCGGCGTCCTGTGCAACGTCCGCGAGGACCACGTCGCCGAGATGGGCCCGACCCTCGACGACATCGCGCGCTCCCTGTCCCGCTCGATGCCGTACGGCGGGATCTGCGTCACCGCCGAGAAGGAACGCTTCGACGTCCTCCAGGAGGAGGCCGACGCCCGCGACTGCCGACTGGTGTACGCCGACCCCGACACGGTCAGCGACGAGGAGCTGCGCGGTTTCAGCTGGTTCACCTTCAAGGAGAACGTCGCCATCGCGCTCACCGTCGCCGAGCTCCTCGGCGTCGACCGGGACACCGCCCTGCGGGGGATGTACGAGGCCCCGCCGGACCCGGGGGTGCTCTCGGTCGAGCGGTACCTGGCCCCCGGCGGGAAGCGGCTGCGGTTCGCCAACGTCTTCGCGGCGAACGACCCCGAGTCGACGCTGATGAACATCAACCAGCTGCTGGACCTGGGTGCGGTGGAACGCCCCTTGAGCGTCGTGATCAACTGCCGGCCCGACCGGGTCGAGCGCAACGGCCAGATGGGCGCGATCATCCCCGACCTGCGGCCGGACAAGGTCTTCGTGATCGGCCACCCGGCCAAGAGCGCCATCGACGCGATCCCGGCCGAGTGGCGCGACCGCGCCGTCGACCTGGGCGGCGACCACCGCGACGGCGAGGAGTTCATGCGGGAGCTGCTGGGGCACCTCGGCCCCAGCTCCTCGCTCGTCGCCATCGGCAACATCCACGGGCAGGGCGAGGTGCTGCTGGAGCACCTCGCGGAGCTGCCGCCGGACGAGGCGGACGACGCCGAGGGCGGGGACCCCGGATGGCCGGAGGAGCCGACGGGGCAGTTCGCCCGCCCCCTCGACCCGTACGCGGACGCCCCGTACGGCGCGGACCCGTACGCGCAGGCTCCGTACGGCGCGGACCCGTACGCGCAGGGCCCGAACGGCCAGGGCCCCTACGCCCATGGCCCGGGCGGCCAGGTCCCGTACGGCCACGTCCCCCACGCCCGGGCCCCGCAGGTGCCGGCCGGGTACGCGCAGGCGCCGGGCGCGGCCGCGCCGCACGCCCCGGCCCCCGACCCGTACGGCATCCGCGCCGCCACGCCGGTACCGGCATGGCCGCAGCAGCAGCAACTGCCGCCACCGCAGCCGCAGCCGCAGATCCACCCGAACCCCCCACAGGGGCAATGGCACAAGCCAGGAGAAACCCGTTGATCCCCGCCGTCCTCACCCCCGAGATCGCCGCGATCGGCATTGCCCTGGGTCTGCTGTTCTCGCTCGTCTGCTACCTCACGACCAACCTCTCCCCCGGCGGAATGATCACCCCCGGCTGGCTGGCGCTGACCCTCCTGGAGGACCTCCAGCGAGCGGCCCTCGTGGTCGGCGTGACCGTCACGACGTACGTGCTGACGCTCGTCGTGCAGCGCTTCGTGATCCTCTACGGCAAGCGGCTGTTCGCGGCCGTCGTGCTGCTCGGCGTCCTGCTCCAGGCCACCGTCGTGATCGTGCTCCAGATGGAGTTCCCGCTCCTCTACACGAACCAGACCCTCGGCTTCATCGTTCCGGGCCTGATCGGCTACCAGCTGGTCCGCCAGCCGAAGGGGGCCACCCTGCTCGCCACCGGCAGCGCCACGCTCATGACGTACGTCGTGCTGACCGCCGGCATCCTGCTCGGCGTCATGCCGGCCGCGTAGCCCCGAACAGTCCCGCGCCCGTCCTCAACCGCCCCGGAGCCCCCCGCATGACCGCCAAGTCGAAGAGCCGCACACGTTCCGCGCTGCACGCGGTCATCGTGCTCGCGCTGCTGGCCGGCAGCGCGTACCTCACGTACGCGCTGCGCGCACAGGAGCAGGCCAAGGCGCCCGCCGTCCAGGTCGTCGCCGACCAGAACATCGCGGCCGGTGCCGGCGCGGGCGAGGCGGGTGCCGAGAAGTGGGAACGCCTCCAGAGCCCCGACCGGTCGGTGATGCGCGACGGCACCGGGCAGGTGCTGGCCACCTTCACCGACGGCGCCCGCACGGCCACCCTCACCGGGCCGAGCCGCACCTTCACCGAACCGGCCAACACCACGACCCGGGTCGTGACCGAGAACTGGGTCCGCCTCATGCCGGAGGCGTGGAAGCCGGGCGCGGAGAACGAGAAGTGGTTCAAGGAGTGGTTCAAGAAGTACTTCGGGAGCCAGGAGGACGACATCTTCGCGATGGCGTTCCAGTACGGCGACCAGGCCCCGGTGAAGAAGGACGCGCAGGGCACCTCGTACGCCGGTGACGCCTCCTTCGGCCCGCTCAACCCCGCCGGCTCGGTCGGCAACGACCTGCGCCTGGAGCAGTCGGACTTCTACGACTACCTCGGCACCCCGTACACCTTCCGCGACGGCACCAAGAAGCAGCCCCAGACGGCCAGGTACCGGTCCATGGACTGCTCCGGTTTCGTCCGCACCGTCTTCGGCTACCGGGCCCGCTACCCGCTCCTGTCCGACGACAAGCCCGGCTCCGGCCTGCCGCGGACCGCGAACGGCATGGCCCGCGCCGCCCTGGGCGCGGACATCCTGCCCCTCAAGGGGGTCGGCGCGCAGGACCGGCCCGTCTCGATCGACGTGATCCAGCCGGGCGACCTGCTGTTCTTCAAGCTCGACGCGCGAACCAAGGACCGACTCGACCACACGGGCATCTACCTGGGCACGGACACCGACGGCCACAAGATCTTCATCTCCAGCCGGGAGGAGGCCAACGGCCCGACCATCGGTGACAAGGGCGGTACCTCGCGCCTCGACGGCAACGGCTACTACGCGACGACCCTGCGCAGCGCGAAGCGGCTCTAGGTCCGGTCCGCCCGCGGCCACGGCGGGATGCCGACCGGCTGGACCAGCCAGCCGAAGGCGCCCAGGCCCGTACGAGAGGTCAGTTCCGCCGCTTCGCCCGCCGAGGCGAGCGCGCGGACGTAGGCCGCCGGGTCGGTGGAGGCCAGGGCCAGCGGGGGGCGGGCGCCCGAGACGCCGAGGGCGGTGAGGGCCTCGCGCTGGGTCAGCAGGACCGAGCCCGGGCCCGCGCACGCGTCCAGGGCCACATGGGCGGTGACATCGCAGCTGCCGTCGGGGACCGGCGGAACCTCCCGGCCCGCCCTGAACCCCGTCAGGGTGCCGTACGGAGGCCGCGCGTCCCGGGTGTGGGCATAGTCCACCGCCACCGCCAGACCCCGCTCCACGCTCGCCACGGCCGCCGCCCAGGCCTCGTCCCGCGCCCGGCCGATCTCCGCGCGCCCGCCGCCCGGCCACCACCGCTCCAGCCAGGCCAGGTCCGCGCCGTCGACGGCGCCACCGGGGCTCTCCGTACCGTCCGGCGCGACCAGGACGTAGCGCCCGTCCTCCGCGACCTCCAGCGGCACGTTGTCAAGCCATTCGTTCGCGAAGAGCAGCCCCGCGATCCCTTCGGGCGGCGCCGCGACCCAGCGGACCCGGGGGTCGAGCCCCGCGGGCCGCTCCGCCCGCTCCACGGCGTACGCGCGCACCCGCGCGGCCACCTCCGCCGGCAGCGCGGCGAGCACCCCGGCCAGCAGCTCCCCCCGCCCGGCCCCCACGTCGACCAGGTCCAGCCCCTGCGGGTGCCCGAGCTCGGTGTCCACCCACCGCAGCAGCCGCGCCACGGCCCCCGCGTACAGCCCGGACGCGTGCACGGACGTACGGAAGTGCCCGGCGGGACCCGGACCGCCCGGCCGCACGTAGAAACCGTCGGGCCCGTACAGCGCGGCCTCCATCGCCGCCCGCCACCGGACCGGAATCACGCCGTCCCCCTGAGCTTCTCCCTGAGCACGCATCACACAAAGGTTATGGTCACCGTCCACCTTGGGGAGTACTCGCCCGGCGCGAGGTTCGCACCTCTGGTTGACTCCAGCACCTATCTGCGTTCCCTACTCTGGGTTACGTGCAGCGCCTCTACGACTTCCTCCGCAGACACCCGACGGGCGTCGACAGCTTCTGGGCTGTCCTCTTCTTCGGGATCTCCATGGTGAACGTCGTGTCCGAAGGCCTCAGCGCCTCCATGCGGCTCGTAGCAGTCCCGGCGGTGGTCGCCCTGAGCGTCGCCGTCGCGCTGCGCCGCAGGTGGACCCAGGCGATGTTCTGGCTCACCCTCGGCGCCGGGCTCTACCAGCTGGCCTTCGGCATCGTCGCCGGGTTCTACGACTTCGCGATGCTCGTCATCCTCTTCACGGTCGCCGCGAGCGAGGTCCCGCGCTGGGTGTCGCGCACCGCCCTGGGCTGGGGGCTGGCCGCCGCGCCGCTCTACTTCCTGCGGTACGGCGTGGACAAGGGCACGAACGACGTCGACAACGTCCTCTTCGCCCTCTTCATGATCGTCCCGTTCGTCCTCGCCTGGGTGCTGGGCGACTCGCTGCGCACCCGCCGGGCCTATTACGCCCAGCTCATCGAGCGCAACCAGCGGCTGGAGAACCAGCGCGAGGCCCAGGCCAAGGTGGCCGTGGCCGCCGAGCGCGCCCGGATCGCCCGCGAACTGCACGACGTCGTCGCGCACAACGTCTCGGTGATGGTGGTCCAGGCGGACGGAGCGGCCTACGTCATGGACGTGGCCCCCGAACAGGCCAAGGAGGCGCTCCAGACCATCTCCGGCACCGGCCGCCAGGCCCTCGCCGAGATGCGCCGGCTGCTGGGCGTGCTGCGCACCGGCGAGCCGCAGGAGTCGGAGGACTACGTGCCGCAGCCGGACGTCGAGCAGATCGAGGTCCTGGTCGAGCAGGTACGGGCGGCCGGGCTCTCGGTGGACTTCGAGGTCGAGGGCGCGCCGCGGCGGCTGCCCAGTGGCGTCGAGCTGACCGCGTACCGGATCGTGCAGGAGGCGCTGACCAACACGCGCAAGCACGGGGGGCCCGACGCGAAGGCGAGCGTGCGGCTGGTCTACTTCGACGACGGGCTCGGCCTGCTCGTCGAGGACGACGGGCGGGGCGCGGCACACGAGTTGTACGAGGACGGCGGCGCCGACGGCGCCGGGCACGGCCTGATCGGCATGCGCGAGCGGATCGGTATGGTCGGCGGAACCCTGGACACCGGGCCGCGGCCGGGCGGCGGCTTCCGGATCAGCGCATTGCTTCCCTTGAAGAAGAGTTGAAGAGGACGAGGTAACGGATGTCCATCCGAGTGATGCTGGTCGACGACCAGGTGCTGCTGCGCACCGGCTTCCGGATGGTGCTCGCCGCCCAGCCGGACATGGAGGTCGTCGCCGAGGCGGGCGACGGCCTGGAGGCTCTGGAGGTGCTGCGGGCCACCAAGGTGGACGTGGTGCTGATGGACGTGCGCATGCCGAAGCTCGACGGGGTGGAGGCGACGCGCCGGATCTGTGAGCCGCCGGAGCACCCGAAGGTGATCATCCTGACCACCTTCGACCTGGACGAGTACGCGTTCTCCGGGCTGAAGGCGGGCGCGAGCGGCTTCATGCTGAAGGACGTGCCGCCCGCCGAGCTGCTGGCGGCGATCCGGTCGGTGCACAGCGGCGACGCCGTGGTCGCCCCGTCGACGACGCGGCGGCTGCTGGACCGGTTCGCCCCGATGCTGCCGACCACGACCGAGGAGCCGCGGAACAAGGAGGTCGAGCGGCTGACGGAGCGCGAGCGCGAGGTCATGCTGCTGGTGGCGCAGGGCCTGTCGAACGGCGAGATCGCGGCCCGGCTGGTCCTGTCGGAGGCGACGGTGAAGACGCACGTGGGCCGCATCCTGACGAAGCTGAGCCTGCGCGACCGCGTCCAGGTCGTGGTCCTGGCGTACGAGACGGGGCTGGTCCGGGCGGGCGGCGGCCCGGCCGCGTAGTCCTCCCCGCACGGCGTCCCCCGGGCAGCCCGGCCCGGGGGACGCCGTCCGTGCCGCGGTCAACCCCTCGTCCGGCCCTACGCCATCCAGCGGTCCGGACGGGCCGACGCACGGGAGGTACGTGCCCGGGCGGCCTGGGCGGCCAGCAGGGCGGCGGCCTCGTCCGCGGCCCGCAGCCTGGCCGTGACCGTGGCGTTCGCGCCGGTGTCCACGTGGACGTCGGCCACGCCGCGGGCACGCTCCCAGGGGCCCTGGGTGAGGCGGACGCTCTGCACCTTGGCGTGCGGGACGATCTCCGTACGGCGGCACAGGAGGCCGCGCCGGGCGGCGAACACCTCCGGCGAGACGGCCAGGGCGTAGCCCTTCCACCACACCGGGACCACCCAGCGCGAACCGGCCCCCGGGGAGCCGGTGAAGGACAGGGCCGCCAGGTCCACCCCCGGCAGGACCCGGGCGATCACGGCGTACGCGGCGGCCCGCGAGGCCACCGGGACCAGGACCCCGTTCTTCGAACCCGCCACGGCCAGCTCCACCCGGACCCGGTCGAGCCGCCGCCACAGCAGCGGCTCCACGATCCGTACGGTCTGCACGCGCCCCGGCGGCACGGTCTCGTGGACCCGGTCCAGCAGTCCGTGGTCCAGGCGCAGCCCGTCCGGGGACTCGGCGACCGTCCAGTCGTACTCGGCGAGGAAGCGGCCCGCGCTCGCGGACCAGACGGCGCCGAGTATCGGCAGGAGGGTGACCACGGCCGCCCACGGGCTGGAGCTGATCCACCAGGCGACCACGGGCGCGATGATCCCGCCGGCCAGCGCCGCCCACACGCCGAGGCTCAGCAGCAGCGACACGGCGAGGTCGCGCGGGCCCACGCGCAACAGCTCCCGTTCGGGGGCCTCGCCCAGGCGCGCCGCCTCCTCGGGAGCGAAGCCCGCCGCCCGGGCGAGGAGCTCGGCGCGCAGGGCCACGGCCTCCTTCTCGCCCAGGAAGGCCAGCTCGTCCTTCTCCTCGGTGCCGATGACGTCGAGCCGCAGACTGGCGACCCCTGCCAGCCGGGCCAGCAGCGGCCGGGTGACGTCGACCGCCTGGATCCGGTCGAGGCGGATGTGCGCGGTGCGCCGGAAGATCAGCCCGGTGCGGATGCGCAGTTCGGTGTCGGTGACGGCGTAGTGGGTGAACCACCAGCTCAGGAATCCGTACGTGCCGAACACCAGGAGCAGGCCCGCGAGCGCCGCCACCCGCAGGAGCGCGGGCAGGTCCGCTATCCAGCGCTCCGCCCGGTCGCCCTGCTGGGCGATGACGCCGACGGTCGCGGCGATGGGCACCCACGCGCGCCGCAGCGGAGTGAGCAGGTGCAGCCTCCGCTCACCTGCCGACCCCGCGGGCCCGGCCGCGGGCACGGCGGCGGGCCCGCCCGCGGGCACGGCGGCGGGCCGGTACGGTACCGCCGGCTCGCCGCCCTCCGGACCGGCGCTCACAGGCCCGCCGACCTTGCTTCGCCGAGCTCGGTGAGCCGGTCGCGCAGGCGCTGCGCCTCGGCCGGCACCAGGCCCGGGATCTTGGCGTCCGTCGCCGCGGCCGCCGTGTGCAGTTGCACGGAGGCCAGCCCGAAGCGCCGCTCCAGCGGCCCCGAGGTCACCTCGACCAGCTGCATCCGCCCGTACGGGACCACGGTCTCCTCCCGCCACAGCACGCCCCGGCTGATCAGCAGGTCGTCCGCGCGCTCGGCGTAACGCCAGGACCGCCAGTTCCGGCCGAGCAGCACCCACCCCCAGGCCAGGACGACGAGCCAGCACCCCGCGAAGGCCGCCCAAGCGGGCCCGGCGAGCAGGCCCAGTACGACGCCGGTCGCCACCGCGAGAACGCCTCCCCAGATCACCAGCAGCAGCCGCCGCAGCGTGAGCAGCCCACCCGGCAGCCCCACCCACTCGGGCCTGTCCGTCTCACCCGTCGTCCCCGTATCCATCCCCCCACCCTAGGACTGAGACAATGCCCGCATGACGGAGACCACGGTCGGCATCGGCGGCGCGGCGGAGAGCACCGACATGGTGCTCAACATCGGCCCCCAGCACCCTTCCACGCACGGCGTGCTGCGCCTGCGCCTCGTCCTGGACGGCGAGCGGATCGTCAGCGCCGAGCCGGTGGTCGGCTACATGCACCGCGGTGCGGAGAAGCTCTTCGAGGCCCGCGACTACCGGCAGATCGTGATGCTCGCGAACCGCCACGACTGGCTGTCGGCGTTCTCCAACGAGCTCGGCGTGGTCATGGCCGTCGAGCGGATGCTCGGCATGGAGGTCCCCGAGCGGGCCGTGTGGATGCGGACCCTGCTGGCCGAGCTGAACCGGGTGCTGAACCACCTGATGTTCCTCGGCTCGTACCCCCTCGAACTGGGCGGGATCACCCCGATCTTCCACGCGTTCCGCGAACGCGAGGAGCTCCAGGCCGTCATGGAGGAGATCTCCGGCGGCCGCATGCACTACATGTTCAACCGCGTCGGCGGCCTCAAGGAGGACCTCCCGGCCGGCTGGCTCGGCCGGGCCCGCGAGGCCATCGCCGACGTCCGCACCCGCATGGACGTCTACGACAAGCTCGTCCACGGCAACGAGATCTTCCGGGGCCGCACCCGAGGCGTCGGCGTCCTGTCCGCCGAGGCGGTGCACGCGTACGGGGTCTCCGGCCCCATCGCCCGCGCCTCCGGCGTCGACTTCGACCTGCGCCGCGACGAGCCGTACCTCGCGTACGGCGAGCTCCAGGACGTCCTCAAGGTGGTCACCCGCCCCGAGGGCGACTGCCTGGCCCGCTTCGAGGTCCTGCTCGACCAGACCCACAACGCGCTCGACCTCGCCGTGGCCTGCCTGGACCGGATGGCCGAACTCCCGCCCGGCCCGGTCAACCAGCGCCTGCCCAAGGTCCTGAAGGCACCCGAGGGCCACACGTACGCCTGGACCGAGAACCCCCTCGGCATCAACGGCTACTACCTCGTCTCGAAGGGCGAGAAGACCCCGTACCGGCTGAAGCTGCGCAGCGCCTCGTACAACAACATCCAGGCCCTCGCCGTGCTCCTGCCGGGGCAGCTGGTCGCGGACATGGTGGCGATCCTGGGCTCGCTGTTCTTCGTCGTCGGGGACATCGACAAGTAGGCCGATCTAGGGTTGCCGGATGACCTCTGGCATACACGGCGGCTACCTGAGCCGGCTCGGCATCACCGACCCCGGTGTCCCCTCCGCCGAAGGGCTGTTCGCCCTTCAGCGGGCGCACCTGGAGCACATCGCGTACGACAACGTCGACATCCAGCTCGGCCGGCCGCCCGGCATCGACCCCGAGCTGTCCGCCCGGCGATTCGCCGCCGGGCGCGGGGGCTACTGCTTCCACCTCAACGGCGGGTTCGCGCTGCTCCTCGAATCCCTGGGCTACGAGGTGACGCGGCACGCCGGAGGCGTCAACGCCGATCCCGAGGACCGCGGGATCAGCGGCGGGCACCTCACCCTGACCGTCCGCGTCGAGGGGACGACGTACTGGGTGGACGCCGGCCTCGGCGACGGGCCGTACGAACCGCTGCCGCTGCGCGAGGGCGCGTACGAGCAGGGCGGGTTCCGGTACGCGCTGGAGCGGCTGGAACCGCTGGAGGGCGAGGGTCCGGGCTGGACGCTGCGCAAGTGCGCCGGCCCCATGCCCCGGGTGAACTTCCGTGACGCCCCGGCCGTGACCGCCGACTTCGAGGCCATGCACACGTGGCTCTCGACGGCTGGGGAGTCCCCGTTCGTACGGACCTTCGCGGTACTGCGGCGTGACGCGGAGGGCTCCGACGCGCTGCGCGGCCGGATCCTGACCCGCATCGACGGCGCCAAGGGGACGAGCGAGCGCGAACTGACCGGCGCCGAGGAGTTCTTCGAGGTCATCGGGAGCGTCTTCCGGCGGAACCTGGACGACCTCACCCCCGCGGACCGGGCGGCGCTGTGGAACCGGGTGGACCGGGCACACCAGGCGTGGCTCGCCGCCCGGCCGGGGAGCGTCTAGGGGGAGGCCGATGTCGGTGCCACAGGGCAGACTTGGGGCATGTCCCACTCCCCCCGTCGCGCTTGCCCCGCCTGCGGCCGCGACTGCGCCGTGACCGCCGGGAGGATCGCCCGGCACGATCCACCGGCCGGGCGGGGCCGCGGCGACCTCGTGTCCTGCCCCGGCTCCCGGGCCCGGGTGGTCCTGGGCGCCTCGGCGCCCATGCTCGACGGTTTCGCCCTGGCGCCCCATCCGGGGCAGCTGCCGCTGTTCTGAGTACGGGGATCCGCGCGGGCTGAGTACCCGCGCGGATCTGCGTACCGCCGGCGCGGAACAGGATGGGGCCATGTCCTGGAAGCCGCAGCCCGCCGCCGTCTCCGCGCCCCCGTCCGAGGACGCGGTCCGCATCCGGACGCGCTCGGGGATCGCCGCCGTGCTGTTCCTGCCCGCCCTCTTCGTCGCGAAGGTCCTGCTGCTGGCCACCGACAAGGGCGGCCGGTGCTTCGTCGACGACATCGAATGCGTGCCCTTCCCGGCCACCGCCTTCGGGGCCCTGCTCGTCGCCGTGGTGCCGGCCCTCGTCGTGGCGATGGCCGCGCCGGTGCGCGTCGCGCGGGGCGCGCTCAGCGCGCAGCTGCTGCTGGAGGCCGCGGGCGTGCTCGTCGTGCTGGCCTACCCCTGACCCTCAGGCGGAGGCTTTCCCCTACTCCTTGGTGTCCAGCAGCTGGATCAGCCGCGAGCTGCTGTCCGCGCCGAAGCCCGCTGCCACCCCGCGCCGGTAGAGATCGGCGTGCGCGGCGAGGATCCCGGTGTCGACACCGGAGTCGGCGGCGGTGCGCAGGATGTGCTCGACGCTCGCCGCGCACATGGCGAGACGCTGGTCCGTGCCGTCGTGCTCGCCCCCGTCGATGCGCGGCGCGCTGTGCTCGTAGAAGCCGCGCATCGCGTCGGCCGTGTACCCGGCGTAGGGCAGGACGTCCGCGGCCGTCAGGCCGTTGGCCCGCGCCACGGCGAGCGCCTGGTACCAGCCGGTGTAAGCGGTCCAGAAGAGGATCATGTTGAGCTGGTAGTAGAGCTGCGCGTAGCCGGGGTCGGCGCCCCGGTAGTCGGTGGCGGCGAGCACGTCGAGCGTGGCGCGGTGCTCCTCGTAGACCTCCGCGGGGCCGCTGACGAAGGCGGACGAGCCTTCCCGGCCGATGCCGGCCGGCGGTACGTTGACGCCGCCCGTGAGGTACGAGGCCCCGCGCGCCTCGGCCCACCGCGCGGCCTCGCGGGCCTTGTCCGGGACGTCAGAGGACAGGTTGGCCAGCACCCGGCCGCCGAGGTCGGTGTCACCGAGGGCCGTGTACATGGCCTCCACGTCGATGAGGCTGAGCACGGTCAGCCTGCTCGCGGCGACGGCCTCGGCGGTGCTGCCCGCCCGGCGCGCCCCGCGCGCCACGAGGTCGGTGTCCTTGCCGGCACTGCGGTTCCACACGGTGACCCCGTAGCCCGCGTCGAGATAGGCCGCGGCCATGGCCCGGCCCATGGGGCCGAGACCGACGACGGTGACCGTGGTGTCCCAGGCAGTTGATAACTGGTTCATGACGGAGCTCTCCCCAACGAATCGACTGGAACGAACGCTCTATCCAACGCTCGGGGCGACCGTAGCACGCACTGGAACGAACGCTCTATCCGGAATCGACGGTAGGATCCTCGCCCATGGCAGCAGCGACGAAGACAGCACTGGGGACGCGCGACCGGCTGGTCCGCACCGCCTCCCGCCTCATGCAGCACGGCGGTTACGAGAACACCCCGGTCAAACAGCTCGTCCGCGAGGCCGAAGCCACCCTTGGCTCGCTGTACCACTTCTTCCCCGGAGGCAAGCAAGAGCTCGCGGTGGCCGCCATCCACTTCGGCGACGAGGAGTTCGCCGGGCTGCTCCGCGCCGGGCTCGGCGCTTACCCGGACCCGGCGGAGGCGATCGAGGCCGTCGCCACGCTGCTCGCGCAGGCACTGGAGGCCTCCGACTGGCGGGACGGCTGCCCCGTCACGGCCACGGCCCTGGAGACCGTCGGGCGCCTGCCCGACCTGCAGGAAGCCTGTGCGCAGGCCTTCGCCAACTGGCAGCACCTGGTGGCCGCCAAGCTCCTGGCGTCGGGCTACCCGGAGCCGGAGGCCCGCGATCTGGCGATCACCGTGGTCAACACCCTGGAGGGCGCCGAGATGACCTCCCAGGTGACCCGCAGCCGCACCCCGCTCCTGCTCGCGGGCCGCCACCTGGCCCGCCTGGTGGCCTCGTACGCGGCCTGAGGCCTACGCGTCTGGCCCCACGTCCTGAACTACGAGATCGCGGTGCGCAGGCGGACGACGTCGATCGGCTCGGTCTCGTCGTGGGCCGTCAGGTCGATGACCTGGCCCGACTCGGGTGCCTCGGGAGCCGTCGGCTCGGCCTGGGGCCGCGCCGTCTCCGCCTCGTGGACCGCGAGGGCTTCGGCGCCGACCACGTCGGCCAGGTCCTCGTTCTGGACCGCCTCGATCGCGGCGCGGGCCTGCGCCGCGTTCTTGGCGGCGCCGAAGAAGTCGAAGCCGCCCTCGACGCGGGACGTCGTCCGCCGCTGCGCCGCGTACGGGGCCACGGCCGCGGCCGGCCGGCGCGCCGGGACCGAGGCCGCGGGGGCCGACGGCGCCGCGGGCAGCTCCCGGGGCTGCGCCTTGCGGACCAGCGCGCTCAGAGCCGCATGCGCCCGGGCGTAGCCGACCGAGGTGGGCGCGCCCGCCGAGGTGCGCTCCTCGGAGACCACCGGGAGTTCCTTCGGCGCGGCCGCCGGGGCCGAAGAGACCTCGATGGCCAGCAGCCGACGGCCCTCCAGGGCGCTCGCCCGCTCGGTCTCGGCGGTCGCGTACCGCCGCAGCAGCGCCGCGTGTTCGCCGCGCAGCCCGGCGATTTCGACCCGCTTGGCGCGCAGCTTGGCGTCGAGCCTGGCGCGCAGCGCCCGGGCCTCTTCGAGATCGGATTCGAGCTCGGCCATCCGCTCGTCCGTCTTCCACTCGTCCTTGACGCGCTCGCGCGCGAGCTCCGCGACGCGGCGGCCCGCCGAGCGGTCCCAGGCGCGCATCACGACGCCGCCGGTGACCCCGGCGGCCGCCGCGAGGGCCACGAGCAGCCGCAGGGCGGTGCCGTCGTCGGGGCCCGCGAGCAGCCAGGCGGCGCCGACGCTGGCGAGGGACACACCGGCGACGGCCGTCGGCGTGAGCAGCCGGTGCAGAGGTTCGGGATTGCGGTGGCGTCCACGGGGCATGGCCTGAAATTTACAGGGCGTAGAGGCCATGTGGGGTACCCGCGCGGCAATCTCTTTCCCGAGCAGATGCCCCACATTTCCGCATCGACCGCGTAACCGCTAGTTCTTGAGGAGGCCCTTGGACTCCAGGTAGGCCTTCGCCACGTCCGCCGGCTTGGCGCGCTCCGCGTCCACCTTGCGGTTCAGGTCGACGAGGTCGGCCGTCGCGAGCGCCTTGGTCAGCTTGTCCAGGGCGGCCGCGACCTCCGGGGTGCCCGCGTCCTTGCCGTTGACCACCGGAAGCACGTTGTCGGCGTTCTGGAGCTTCTTGTCGTCCTCCAGCAGGACCAGGCCGAAGCTGTCGAGCGTGGCGTCCGTGGTGGTGGTCAGCACCAGCTGGTCCGCGCCGTCCTTCACCGCCTGCTTGGCCTGCGGGGTGCCGACGCCCTTCGGGTCGATGCCGGAAACCTGGATCCCGTACGTCTTGGTCAACCCGGGTGCGCAGAAGGGGCGGACGGCGCATTCGTCGCCCGCCGCGATCTTCACCTTCAGCCCGGACGCCCCGAGATCGGAAAGGGTCTTCAGGTTGTTCTTCTGGGCGAATTCCTTGCTCACCGCGAACGCGTTCTGGTCGACCGCCGCGCCCGCGGGCAGCGCCTTCAGTCCGAGCGGGCCCGCGAGCTTCTCCAGGCCCGCCACCGTCGCCGCGACGTCGCTGGACGCGACCGGCTTCTCCTCGGGCGCCTTGGGGCCGTTCACCTTGGCGTTGAGGAACTCCGCGAGGGTGGCCGCGTACTCCGGGACGATGTCGATCTCGCCCTTCTCCAGCGACGGTTCGTACAGCTCGCGGTTGCTGACCGTCTTGACGGAGGTGCTGTAGCCCGCGTCCTTGAGGACCTGCGCGTAGAGCTCGGCCAGCACGTTGGACTCGGTGAACCCGGCCGCGCCGATGACCAGGGCGCCCTTGCCCCCGCCCGAGGAGGACCCGGAGGAGGCCGCCGAGCCGCCGTCCTTGCTCTTCTCCAGGCTGTCGCCGCCGCAGGCGGCCAGCGACGCCGTCAGGGCGAGGGCGCCCAGGGACGCGCCGAGGACGCGGGTGGTCTTGCTCATGGGAGTACTCCGTTCGAGGCGGGGGAAAGGGATCAGCGGGACGTCGCCGCCGGCCGGGGCAGCAGCCGGTCGGCCGCCACCAGCGCGCCCTCCACCAGCAGCGCCAGCGCCGCCACCAGCAGGGCGCCCGCGACGACCTGCGCGGTGTTGTACGTGTTGAATCCGGCGGTGATGATCCGGCCGAGACCGCCCTGGCCGACCATCGCCGCGATCGTGGCCGTGGCGATGACCTGTACGGCGGCCGAGCGCAGCCCGGTCATCACCAGCGGACGGGCGAGCGGCAGTTCGACCCGGAGGAACAGCTGACTCCCGGACATGCCCATGCCGCGGGCGGCCTCCACCACCGACCGGTCCACCTCGCGCATGCCGACATACGTGTTCGTCAGGAGCGGCGGTATCGCGAACAGCACGAGCGCGGCGATGGTGGGCAGGTAACCCGCGTTGCGCAGGGGGGAGACCATGAACAGGGCCAGCACCGCGAAGACGGGCACGGCCCGGCCGATGTTGGAGACGTTGACGGCGAGGGCGCCGCCCTTGCCGAGGTGGCCGAGGTACAGGCCGACGGGCAGGGCCACCGCGCAGGCGATCGCGAGGGCGATCCCGCTGACGTAGACGTGCTCGCCGAGCCGGTGCCAGACGCCGCTCTCGCCCGACCAGTTGGCACCGTTCGCCAGCCAGTCCCAGGCCTGTCCCAGCACTCCCATCACCTCAGGCCTCCTTGCCGGAGCCCGCGGGCCGGGCGCCGGACGCCCGGGTCCACGGCGTGAGCAGCCGCTGCACGCCGAGCAGCAGCAGGTCGGCCACGAGCGCGAGCAGCACGCACAGCACCGAGGCGGTGAGCACCTGGGCCTTGAAGGAACTGTTCACGGCAGGGGCGATGAGATTGCCCAGGCCGCCCTTGCCCACGATGGAGCCGACCGTGGTCAGCGCGATCGTGGAGACGGTCGCGATCCGCACCCCGGCGAGCAGCGCGGGCAGCGCCAGCGGCAGTTCGACCTGCCACAGCAGCCGCCCGGGGCCGTATCCCATGCCGCGCGCGGCCTCCCGCACGTCCGCGGGGACGGCTTCCAGGCCGGCCAGGACGTTACGGACGAGGATGGTCAGCGAATACAGCACCAGACCGGTCACCACCAGCGCCGCCGAGAGTCCGAACACCGGCAGCAGCAGGGAGAACATGGCGAGCGAGGGGACCGTGTAGAGCAGCGTGGTGAAGGCGAGCACGGGCGCCGCCCAGCGCCGGCCGCGGCGGGCCAGCAGGGCGAGCGGGACGGAGACCGCGACGCCGATGAGGACCGACACGCCCGTGATCCAGATGTGTTCGAGGGTGGCGTCGGTGAGTTCCTGGGAGCGGGAGGAGACGTACTCCCAGCAGATCCAGTCGTTCGCCACGAGGCAGTTCTGCCCGGCCATGTCCCTCACCCCCACCCGAACGTACGTACAAGAGGACCCTAACCCCCGGCACCGACAGTGGCCGTGTTCCTTCGCAGTCGCGTAACACTCTCCTCATAAAGCCTTCGCCAACCACGGCGTGCGGGTGAGGAAGGATGGCGAAGTGATCCGATTCGAGCATGTGACCAAGCGCTACCCCGACGGGACGACAGCCGTCGAGGACCTGTCCTTCGAAGTGGCGGAGGGCGAGTTGGTCACGCTCGTGGGACCGTCCGGCTGCGGCAAAACGACCACGATGAAGATGGTCAACCGGCTGATCGAGCCGACCTCCGGCCGGATCCTGCTCGGCGGCGAGGACATCGCCGCCGCCGACCCGGTCGAGCTGCGCCGCCGGATCGGGTACGTCATCCAGCAGGTCGGGCTCTTCCCGCACAAGACGGTGCTGGAGAACACGGCGACCGTGCCGCAGCTGATCGGCACCCCGAAGGCCAAGGCGCGTGCGCGGGCGGCCGAGCTGCTCGAACTGGTGGGCCTGGATCCGGCCGTGTACGGGGGCCGGTACCCGGAGCAGCTGTCCGGCGGGCAGCGCCAGCGCGTCGGCGTGGCCCGCGCGCTCGCCGCCGATCCGCCGGTGCTGCTGATGGACGAGCCGTTCGGCGCGGTGGACCCGGTGGTGCGCGAGCGGCTGCAGAACGAGTTCCTGGCGCTGCAGAAGACGGTGCGCAAAACGATCCTGCTGGTCACGCACGACCTGGAGGAGGCGATCCGGCTCGGCGACCGCATGGCCGTCTACGGGGCGGGCACCATCGAGCAGTTCGCGCGCCCGGCTGCCGTGCTCGGGGCCCCGGCCACCGCGTACGTGGCCTCCTTCGTCGGCGCCGACCGTGGGCTCAAGCGGCTCGCGGTGACCCCGGTCGAGGCGGCCGATCTGACGGCGGCGGAGGGCAGGGCACCGGCCCCGGCCGTGGTGGTGGAGCTGGGCGCGACGCTGCGCGAGGCGCTCTCCGCCCTGCTCCAGGAGGACTCGGGCCGGATCGGCGTCACGGACCCGGCCTCCGGCGAACTGGTCGGCGTACTGACCCCGGAGGGGGTCCACCGGGCACTGCGCCGGGCGCAGTTGCAGGAGGCATAGCGAAAGGGCCCGACCGGAGTCGGGCCCTTCGCAGGTACGGCCAAGGCATCAGGCCTGGATGCGGTTGCTCATCCACACCAGCATCGGCGGGATCTCGCGCCGCCACGTGTTGAAGTTGTGGCCGCCGCTGTCGAGGATGATCGAGGAGACCCGGTCCGGGCCCTTGACCAGCTTGACGAACTTCTTGGTGTCACCGAGGTTCGGCTCGCCCGTCTCGCTGCTGGTGACGAGGAAGGACGTACCGGTCGGCTTCTTGTGCTCGATGCTGTGCAGGACGTCGGCGCGCTTCTTCAGCGCGTCGTCCCCGTGGAACAGGTCGCCGGTGGTCGGGTCGTCGGGGGCCTCGTAGTACGCGGACAGACCCGCGGCTGCACCGAAGGTCTGCGGGTAGTGCGCGGCGATCTTCAGGGCGCAGTATCCACCCGTGGAATTCCCGATGAAGCCCATGTTCTTGGGGTCCTTGCCGACGCGGAAGGTGTCCGTGATGGCCTGCGGCAGGTCCTGCGCGAAGAAGGTCTCGGTCTGCGGGCCACCGGGTATGTCAACGCACTCGGTGTCACGAGGGGGTGCCACTGTGGGACGCAGCATGACCAGGATCATCGGCTTCATCTTGCCCGCCTTGGACAGGCTGAAGGCCTTCATGGGGTAGTCGAGCCCTTTGATCAGGTTCTCTGCGGTGCCCGGGTAGCCGGTCAGCACGATGGACGCCGGGAAGTTCTGGTCCTTGTGCTGCGGCTGGAAGTACTCCGGCGGGAGCCACACGTAGCCGGGGCTCGTTATCTTCGACTTCTGCCCGGTTATGGCAACCTTCAGGATCTGACCGCCCACCTGGGGCTTCGCGCCACCGGGGACGTCCAGCTTCTGCTTGTCCACGACCTTGATGTCCTTGGTGCTCATCGAGTGGTCGACGACCTTGCCCATCGACGTCTCCTGGCCGAACAGGTCTGCCCAGGAACCGTAGAAGAGGAACGACTTGTTGGCCGCGAGCCCCACAGCCGAGAAGAGCGCCAGCTGGGTCGCCAGCAGGAGGCCGATCCGGCCGGCGAACGCGCGCCAGGTGCGGCCCGAGAGCTTCGGCCAGAACCAGACGGTGGCTGCGAAGAGCAGCACACCGGCGATGATGGCCAGCGCCAGGACCGTGTTACTGGTGAGACCCATGAGCAGTCAGTCGACTTTCTGATGGCAGGACTGGAAATTTCCGGCGGAAGAGTGAACCCGCTCCCCGTCGATGTCGTCCTAATGGACGCACCACACACCGGAGGCTGTCGCGGCCTTCGGCCACATGATCTCTCGCGGAGCAACGGGAAGCGATGTCTAGCAGGATAGATGGCGATAAGTCGGGACAGGTTCCGAGCGGGGTACGCCGAATCCTCCGTGGCCCACGGCCGGAGTCGGTGCCCGGCCTGGTAGGTACGGCCGTCATGATCGTCGGCCTTCTGGACGTCGCGGCGGGAGTCTTCCCGCGGTTCCGTCACAGCCGGATCCACGCGGTGGCCGAAGTGCTGCCGGTGTTCGGCCCCTTCGCCGCGGCCCTCGCCATCAGCGCGGGCGTACTGCTCCTGCTGCTCGCGCACGGCCTCAAGCGCCGCAAGCGCCGGGCCTGGCGGGCGGCGGTCGTACTGCTGCCGGCCGGCGCCGCGGCGCAGTTCGCGTACCGGCACTCGGTCATCGGCGTGGTCATCGCGGCGGCGCTCTTCGCGCTGCTGCTGCGCCACCAGGGTGAATTCAAGGCGCTGCCCGACCCGCGCAGCCGCTGGAAGGCGCTCGCGAACTTCGTGCTGATGAGCGCCGGTTCCATCGGGCTCGGCCTGGTCATCGTCAACGTCCACCCGGGGCGGGTCGTCGGCAACCCCGGCCTGTACGAGCAGATCACGCACGTCGTGTACGGGCTCTTCGGCTTCGAGGGCCCCGTCGACTACGCCGGCCAGGTCTCCTGGACCGTCGGCTACTCCCTGGGCGCGCTCGGCATGCTGACCGCCCTCACCACCATGTACCTGGCCTTCCGCCCCGAGCACCCGGCCGCGCGGCTCACCGCCGACGACGAGGGCAAGCTGCGCGAACTCCTCGCCAAGCACGGCGGCCGCGACTCGCTCGGCCACTTCGCGCTCCGCCGCGACAAGGCCGTCGTCTTCTCCCCCAGCGGCAAGGCCGCCGTCACCTACCGCGTCGTGTCCGGCGTGATGCTCGCCTCCGGCGACCCCATCGGCGACGTCGAGGCCTGGCCCGGCGCCATCGAGCGGTTCATGGAGGAGGCCAAGGCCCACTCCTGGACCCCGGCCGTCGTGGGCTGCAGCGAGACCGGTGGCGAGGTGTGGACCCGCGAGACGGGTCTGGACGCCCTGGAGCTGGGTGACGAGGCGATTGTCGATGTCAAAGACTTCTCCCTCTCCGGCCGTCCCATGCGCAATGTCCGCCAGATGGTGAAGCGCATCGAGCGCAACGGTTACACCACCAAGGTCCGCCGGGTCAGCGAACTGACCGAGGAGGAACTGGAGCAGGTGCGCGGCGCCGCCGAGGCCTGGCGCGGCACCGACACCGAGCGCGGCTTCTCCATGGCACTGGGCCGGGTCGGCGACGCGGGCGACGGCGACTGCTTCATCGCCACCGCCCACCGCGTCGAGGAGGGCGACACCAGCCCGTTCGGCGACCTCAAGGCCATCCAGCACTTCGTGCCGTGGGGCAAGGACGGCATGTCGCTGGAGATGATGCGCCGCGACCGCGCCGCCGACCCCGGCATGAACGAGCTGCTGATCGTCGCCTCACTGCAGCAGGCGCCCGACCTGGGCATCGAGAAGGTCTCGCTGAACTTCGCGATGTTCCGCGCCGCCCTCGCCCGCGGCGAGAAGATCGGCGCCGGCCCGGTGCTGCGGATGTGGCGCGGCCTGCTGGTCTTCCTGTCCCGCTGGTTCCAGATCGAGTCGCTGTACAAGTTCAACGAGAAGTTCCGCCCCCGCTGGGAGCCGCGCTTCATGGTCTACCGCACCACCCGCGACCTGCCCCGCATCGGCTTCGCCGTGATGCAGGCCGAGGGCTTCGTCACGCTGGCCCTGCCCCGGCTGTTCGCCAGCCGGCGCGGCCCCAAGCCGGTCCGCACCTGCGCCCACAACCACACCCCCGCCAAGGTCCCGGCCCAGGCGGAGCGCGAGGTCCAGGCCGCGTAGCGGTCCGTACGGTGCGTACGTTTTCCAGGGCCCCGGCAGCCGACAGGCGCCGGGGCCCTGGCGTATCCAGGTCAGCCCTACCCTTGGACCTATGAACACGAAGCGCGGAGCCACCGGCAGGGGCCGGGTCGCAGGTCTGCCCGAGTGGGACCGTTGCGCGGTCATGGGCGTCGTCAACGTCACCCCGGACTCCTTCTCCGACGGCGGCCGCTGGTTCGACACCACCGCGGCCGTCAAGCGCGGCCTCGACCTCGTCGTCCAGGGCGCCGACCTCGTCGACGTCGGCGGCGAGTCCACCCGGCCCGGCGCCACCCGCGTCGACGAGGAGGAAGAGCTGCGCCGGGTCGTCCCCGTCGTGCGCGGCCTCGCCTCCGAGGGCGTCACCGTCTCCGTCGACACCATGCGCGCGAGCGTCGCCGCGCAGGCCGTCGCCGCCGGCGCGGTCCTGGTCAACGACGTCAGCGGCGGGCTCGCCGACCCCGGGATGATCCCGGCCGTCGCGGCCGCCGAGGTGCCGTTCGTGGTCATGCACTGGCGCGGCTTCAGCGACGGCATGAACAGCCTCGCCGTCTACGAGGACGTACTCGCCGAGGTCACCGCCGAGCTCCGCAACCGCATCGACGCCGTGGTGGCCGGCGGGATCGCCCCCGAGCGGCTCCTCGTCGACCCCGGCCTCGGCTTCGCCAAGAACGCCGAGCACGACCTGGCCCTGGTCGCCCACCTCCCCGAGCTGCGCGCCCTCGGCTTCCCGCTGCTGGTCGCCGCGTCACGCAAACGGTTCCTCGGCCGGGTCCTGGCCGGCGCCGCCGACGCCGCCCCGCCGCCCGCCCGCGAGCGCGACGCCGCCACCGCCGCCGTCTCCGCCATCGCCGCCCACCACGGTGCCTGGGCCGTACGGGTCCATGAGGTACGGGCGACCGCGGACGCGGTTCGGGTGGCCCGCGCCGTGGAAGGAGCGCTGTGACCACCGACCGAGAAGGAGCCCTGTGAGCAGAACCGACATCGAAGCGGTCGAAGAGGTCAACACGGCCTTCTACGAGGCCATGGAGCGGGGGGACTTCGACGCACTGTCGGCGCTCTGGCTCGATGACGAGATCTCCTGCGTGCACCCGGGCTGGCCGGTGCTCTCCGGCCACGGCGAGGTGCTGCGCTCGTACGCGCTGATCATGTCCCACACGGACTACATCCAGTTCTTCCTCACCGACACCAAGGTCGCCGTCATAGGCGACACCGCGCTGGTGACATGTACGGAAAACATCCTCAGCGGCGGCCCCGCCGAGGACGGCGGGGAGCTCGGCCCGCTGGTCGGTCAGCTGGTCGTCGCCACGAATGTGTTCCGACGCACATCCGAGGGCTGGCGGCTCTGGTCCCACCACGGTTCTCCCGTGCTCACGGAGTCCGACGAGGACGATGAGGAGGACGCCTCCTGACCCCTCCGGCGGGGTCCGGGGTGTTTCGCAGGTAAATTCGAAGACGGACGACGCCGACCGCACTCGGCGTAGGCCCATGGCCCCGGGCAGCCCCGGGACCGGAAGCACCTACGAAAGCAGGAGTGATTCGCGTGGATCGTGTCGCGCTGCGCGGCCTCAAGGCTCGCGGGCACCACGGCGTCTTCCCCCGGGAACGCGAAGAAGGCCAGACCTTCATCGTCGACCTGGTGCTGCACCTCGACACCCGGCCCGCCGCGGCCGGAGACGACCTGGCGAAGACCGTGCACTACGGGGTCGTCGCCGAGGAGGTCGTCGACGTGGTGCAGGGAGAGCCCGTCGACCTGATCGAGACCCTCGCCGAGCGGATCGCCCAGCAGTGCCTCAAGCACGAAGCGGTGGCACAGGTCGAGGTCGTCGTCCACAAGCCGGACGCGCCCATCACCGTCCCCTTCGACGACGTGACCATCACGATCACCCGGAGCCGCGCATGAACAACGGACTGAACACACAGAGCGACCCCACCGTGCAGCCGGTGCCCGCCTCCGTCGTGGAGACGGTCGACGCGGCGGACACCACCCTGTCCAACCCGAAATGGGCGGTCATCGCTCTCGGCGCGAACCTCGGCAACCGGCTGGAGACCCTGCAGGGCGCCATCGACGCCCTCGGCGACACCCCGGGCATGCGGGTCAAGGCCGTCTCCCCCGTGTACGAGACCGAGCCGTGGGGCGTCGAGCCCGGCTCGCAGCCCGCGTACTTCAACGCGGTCGTCAAGGTGCGGACCACGCTGCCGCCGTCCTCGCTCCTGGAGCGAGGTCAGGCCATCGAGGAGGCCTTCGACCGCGTCCGCGAGGAGCGCTGGGGCCCGCGCACGATCGACGTCGACATCATCTCGTACGCCGAGGTGATCTCCGAGGACCCCGTCCTCACCCTGCCGCACCCGCGCGCCCACCAGCGCGCCTTCGTGCTGGCCCCCTGGAACGACATCGACGGGGAGGCGCAGCTCCCGGGCCACGGCGCCGTCGGCGCGCTCCTGGCCGGAATCGGCCTGTCCGGAGTGACGCCGCGCCCGGACCTGGAACTCCGCCTCCCTGAGTAGTCGTTACCCTGTGGACTGCCTGACGGATCGGCGCGGAAAGCGGGGAACGGGCACGTGAAGCAACTGAGGCCTGGGGTCCTGGCGGGGATCTTCGTCGTCGCCGGGGTCCTGTCCTGGGCGGGTGCCCGGCTGTGGAACGCGTACGGCACGCTGCCGGGCGTTCCGCTGGCCGCGCCGATCGTCCTGGGCGTCATCGCCGCGGTACTGCTGGCGACGGCCCTGTCGATGCGCTCCCGCCTCAAGGCGCAGCGCGAGCGACGGCCGGGGGCCAAGGGCGTGGAGCCGCTGATGGCGGCCCGCGCGGTCGTCTTCGGCCAGGCCAGCGCACTGGTGGCGGCCCTGGTGGCCGGCGCGTACGGCGGTGTCGGCGTCTTCCTGCTGACCGACTCCCTCGACGTCCCCGCCCGCCGCGACCAGGCCTGGTACGCCGGCTTCTCGGTCCTGGCGGGCGCGGCGGTCATCGCCGCCGCCCTCTTCCTGGAGCACGTCCTCAAGCTCCCCGAGGGCGACGACCACACCCCCGAGTCCCCGGCCCGCGCCTAGGTGCCGGGGTTGACGGGCCGCTTGTAGTACCGCCACGGGAACCATCCCGCGCCGACCGGAATCCAGCCTTCCGATTCCATCCGCCGGTGGCGCGCGAGGGACGGGAGCGTGATCCGGCAGTGCTCCCAGGGGTGGCCGGACGCCTCCACCTCGTGGAAGAAGGGGCCGTAGCCGACCATGTGCCAGCCCTCGCGGCCGGCCTCCTCCAGGGCGGCCATCTCGTTGAACGCGGTCAACCCGCTGAGGGTGCGGCGCTTCGGGGCGTTCGGTCCCCCGGCGGGCGGCACCGACGGGCCCGCGGCCTTGCCCGCGAAGCGCTGCTGGGCGGCCTGGCGGCTCACTCCCAGGACACGGCCCACCGTGTCCCAGCTGTGGCCGGCGGCCCTGGCGCCCTGAACGGCCTCGCGCAGCAGCCGGCTCGCCTCCTCGGCGCCCACGCGCGAGGCGTCCACCAGGCGCAGGTAACCGTGGGCGTCGTGTTCGAGCGAGTCGGCCAGCCCCTCGGGGGCGCCGAGTACGGCTGCGGCGATCCCTTCGCGGATCCGGTCCATCTCCACCGGGTGGAGCAACGGTTCGTCACTCATCGGCGCAGTCCGGCAAGGGGTTCGAGGGCGTCGAGGACTGCCTCGTCACGGCGCATCCGTTCGGCGGCGGCGTCGTTGCGGGCCGCTGCTCGGGCGGCCAGGCCGGCCGTGCAGGCGATGAGTGCGAGGCCCACGACGATCAGGGCGACGGTGACAAAGCTGCCGAACCGGTCGCCGAACATCACCGTCACGGCCGGCAGACTCACGGCCAGCGGCAGCACGGCGGCCATGGATGCGGTGGCGGGAAAGAGATCCCGGTGCCGTGTCTTCGAATGCAAGATCAACATGCGTCAAGGAAACCTTGACGCGGCCGACTTGTCAAGAATTCCTTGACACCCGTGTCCCGCATCGAGGTTTTCGTGACGGCCCGCCGCCAGATCCGGCGGGCCGCTCCCACTCCCTCCCCGGCACGGCCTAGCGGGCCATGATCAGGCTCATGGCCTCGTTGCGGGTCGCGGGGTCGCGGAGCTGGCCGCGGACGGCGGACGTGATGGTCTTCGCGCCGGGCTTGCGGACCCCGCGCATGGTCATGCACATGTGCTCGCACTCGATGACCACGATGGCGCCGCGCGGGTCCAGGATCTCCATCAGGGAGTCCGCTATCTGCGTGGTCAGCCGCTCCTGCACCTGGGGGCGGCGGGCGAACACGTCCACCAGGCGGGCCAGCTTCGACAGGCCGGTGATCTTTCCGTCGTTGGACGGGATGTAGCCGACGTGGGCCACGCCGTGGAACGGGACGAGATGATGTTCGCACGAGCTCATGACCTCGATGTCCTTCACCAGGACCATCTCGTCGTGGCCGAGGTCGAACGTCGTCGTCAGGACCTCTTCGGGCTGCTGGTACAGGCCGGCGAATATCTCCTTGTACGCCCGCGCCACGCGCGCCGGGGTCTCCAGCAGGCCCTCGCGGTCCGGGTCCTCGCCGACCGCGATCAGGAGTTCACGGACCGCCG
The DNA here is from genome assembly GCF_042870715.1 of Streptomyces sp. NPDC006463. NCBI lineage: Bacteria > Bacillati > Actinomycetota > Actinomycetes > Kitasatosporales > Streptomycetaceae > Streptomyces > Streptomyces sp. NPDC006463. Next base: position 73,754 of record NZ_JBIAHP010000010.1, read on the forward strand.
CCTCGGCGCGCTTCTCGTCGAACACGCCGATCGTGCCCTCATCGCCGGTCAGGGTCACTGGGTCCGTCATCTCTTCCTCGTTCCTGTAAAAGTGCCGCGCCCCCCAGGCTAGAACCTGGGGGGCGCGGCTTCCATTCCGGGTGGATCAGGCCTCCGGGCGGTCCTCAGGGGCCACCTCGATGCCCTTCTCCGTGGAGACCGGCGTGACGGCGGTAGCCGCCGACGTGCCGTTCGCCGAGTTCGTCAGCTGGAGCTCCTTGGGAGAGAGCACCGGCGGACGGGTGGAGGGGGTGCGGCGGGAGGAGCCGGTCCACGCGGGGCGGGCCGGGCGCTTCACGATCGTGGAGAAGATCTCGGCGATCTGCTCCTTGTTCAGCGTTTCCTTCTCCAGCAGAGCGAGGACCAGGTTGTCGAGAACGTCGCGGTTCTCGACGAGGATCTCCCAGGCCTCGTTGTGCGCGGTCTCGATGAGCTTCTTGACCTCTTCGTCGACCAGCGCCGCGACCTCTTCCGAGTAGTCCCGGGGGTGCGACATCTCGCGGCCCAGGAACGGCTCGGTGTTGTCGCCGCCGAACTTGATCGCACCGAGACGCTCGGTCATGCCGTACTGCGTGACCATGGCCCGCGCCGTGGCGGTGGCCTTCTCGATGTCGTTCGCCGCGCCCGTGGTCGGGTCGTGGAAGACCAGCTCCTCGGCCGCGCGCCCGCCCAGCATGTACGCCAGCTGGTCGAGCATCTCGTTGCGCGTGGTCGAGTACTTGTCCTCGTCGGGCAGGACCATGGTGTAGCCCAGTGCCCGGCCGCGGGACAGGATCGTGATCTTGTGGACCGGGTCGGAGTTCGGGGAGGCCGCCGCGACCAGGGCGTGTCCGCCCTCGTGGTACGCGGTGATCTTCTTTTCCCGGTCCGACATGATCCGGGTCCGCTTCTGCGGGCCCGCCACGACGCGGTCGATCGCCTCGTCCAGCGAGTGGTTGTCGATCAGCTTCTTGTCCGTACGCGCGGTCAGCAGGGCCGCCTCGTTCAGGACGTTGGAGAGATCGGCACCGGTGAAGCCGGGCGTACGACGGGCGACGGCGCCCAGGTCGACGTCCGGAGCGACCGGCTTGCCCTTCTGGTGGACCTTGAGGATCTCCAGCCGGCCCTGCATGTCGGGACGGTCGACCGCGATCTGCCGGTCGAAGCGGCCCGGGCGCAGGAGCGCCGGGTCGAGGATGTCCGGACGGTTCGTGGCGGCGATCAGGATGACCCCGCCCTTCACGTCGAAGCCGTCCATCTCGACCAGCAGCTGGTTGAGGGTCTGCTCGCGCTCGTCGTGACCGCCGCCGAGACCCGCACCGCGGTGCCGGCCGACTGCGTCGATCTCGTCGACGAAGACGATCGCCGGGGCGTTGGCCTTGGCCTGCTCGAACAGGTCGCGGACACGCGAGGCACCGACACCGACGAACATCTCGACGAAGTCGGAACCGGAGATCGAGTAGAAGGGGACACCGGCCTCGCCCGCGACGGCGCGCGCGAGCAGGGTCTTACCGGTGCCGGGCGGGCCGTACAGCAGCACACCCTTGGGGATCTTGGCGCCGACGGCCTGGAACTTCGCCGGCTCCTGGAGGAACTCCTTGATCTCGTGGAGTTCCTCGACGGCCTCGTCCGCGCCCGCGACATCGGCGAACGTCGTCTTCGGGGTGTCCTTGGTGATGAGCTTGGCCTTGGACTTCCCGAAGTTCATGACTCGGGAGCCGCCGCCCTGCATCTGGTTCATCAGGAACAGGAAGACCACGACGATGAGGACGAAGGGCAGCAGCGAGAGCAGCACGCTCAGGAACGGGCTGGTCTTGTCCGGAGTGACGGAGTAGCCGTCCGGGATCTGACCGGCTTCGTACTTGGTCTGGAGGTTCTGGGCGAGCTGTACGCCCTGATCCCCGATGTAGTTGGCCTGGAACTTGGTGCCGTCGTGCTTGCCGAGCTTCTGGTCCTTCTTCAGCTCGATCTTGATCATCTGGCTGTCGCCGGTGGTCAGCTTGGCTGTCTCCACCTGGCCACTGTTGATCGCCTTGATGACCTCGCTGGTGTCCACCGACTTGTAGCCGCCGCCGGAGCCGACGACATTCATCAACACGACCACGGCGAGGACGGCCAGCACGATCCACATGACCGGCCCACGGAAGTATCGCTTCACGTCCATCCATACGGGGCGCCAGGCACCCCGTCCCTCCTGCCCGTAGGTAAATGCTGCTCTGAGTAAAGACTGTTCTTCGGAATGTACCCCTGTATTGTCACCCGCGGCCTCGTGGGACGGCTGACAGACCCGCTTTCCCCTGCTCCAACGGCGGGAATCGCCCCCAGGTTCCCCGGAGCCCGCCGAGGCGCCCCGGGGAGGGGGACAGGAGCGTGAGCGGGATCAGCCGCCGTAGACGTGCGGGGCGAGCGTGCCGACGAACGGCAGGTTGCGGTACTTCTCCGCGTAGTCGAGGCCGTAGCCCACGACGAACTCGTTCGGGATGTCGAAACCGACCCACTTCACGTCGATCGCGACCTTCGCGGCCTCCGGCTTGCGCAGCAGCGTGACGACCTCCAGGGAGGCCGGCTGGCGCGAGCCGAGGTTCGACAGCAGCCAGGACAGCGTCAGACCGGAGTCGATGATGTCCTCGACGATCAGGACGTGCTTGTCCTTGATGTCGGTGTCCAGGTCCTTGAGGATCCGCACCACGCCGGAGGACTGGGTCCCGGCGCCGTACGAGGACACCGCCATCCAGTCCATGGTGAGGGGGGTGGACAAGGCGCGCGCCAGGTCCGCCATCACCATCACCGCGCCCTTGAGGACGCCGACGATGAGCAGGTCCTTGCCCGCGTACTCCGCGTCGATCTTCGCGGCCAGCTCGGCCAGCTTCGCGTCGATCTCTTCCTTGGTGATGAGCACCGACTGGAGGTCGCCGCCCATGTCCTTCTCGTCCACCCGCATCACTTTCGTTGTCGACCGGGGCTCCGGGGGTGCCCCCGGAGGACTCAGCCGTGTTTCAGCACCAATCAGCCCTGCCGGATGACCAGTCTGCCACCCTGCCGCTGGGCCTCGACCCGGCCGGGCAGGTTGATGGCGCCCTGACCGCGCCATCCGGTGATGAGGCGGTCCACTTCCTCGATGTGGCGGGCGAAGAGCGAGCCCGAGGGGGAACCCGCGGCGACAACGGCCCTGCGCAGCACCCGGCGGCGGACGGCCGGGGGCAGGGCGTACAGCTTCGCGCACTCCAGGCGGCCGTCCTCGTCCCGTACGCCGGTCTCCGCCTCGGCGGCCCAGGCGTCCAGGGCGTCGGCGTCGTCGCGGGAGAGCTGGGCGGTGCGGGCGAGCGCCTCGACGACCCCCTTGCCCAGCGCCTTCTCCAGGGCGGGCAGTCCCTCGTGGCGCAGGCGGGAGCGGGTGTAGGCGGGGTCGATGTTGTGCGGGTCGTCCCAGACGGGGAGGGACTGGACCATGCAGGCCTTACGGGCGGTCTGCCGGTCGATCTGGAGGAAGGGGCGGCGGTAGCGGTGGCTGCGTCCGGGACCGCCGGACACCTCAGCCATGCCGGAGAGCGAGCGGATGCCGGAACCGCGGGCGAGGCCCAGCAGGACGGTTTCGGCTTGATCGTCCCGGGTGTGGCCGAGCAGCACGGCGGCAGCGCCCAGCCGGTCGGCGGCCTCGTCCAGGGCCCCGTAGCGGGCGTCGCGGGCGGCCGCCTCGGGTCCGCCTTCGCGGCCGACGTGCACGGCGGCGGACTCCACCGGGTCGAGGCCGAGGGCGGTCATGCGGGTGACGACCTCTGCGGCGCGCAGGTCGGAGCCGGCCTGGAGCCCGTGGTCGACGGTGATGCCGCCGGCCCGGATGCCGAGCTTGGGGGCCTCGAAGGCGAGGGCCGAGGCGAGAGCCATGGAGTCGGCGCCGCCGGAGCAGGCGACGAGGACGAGTGGCAGGGGCGCTCCCCCGCTGGTGTCGGCGGAACTGTCGGTGAGGTCGGTGAGGACGTCGTGGAGTACGCGGCGGACCGCCAGGCGTATCGCCGCGACCGCAGGATGGGGACCCATGTCCGGTGCCCTTCGATGGTGTTCGGATGCCTCGGAGGCTTGGGGGTGCTGCCCGCTGCCCCACAAGACGGGGAATGTCACTCAGAGTGCGTCGATGGTGACAGAAGCGAGCCGTTCCCCGAGCATCGCACGCCCTTGCACGGCCCACGGTCCCTCGGACGGGTGATGCTGCTTCCCCCAGTGAGACATGTTTACGCCCCCTGCGTCACGCCTTTTCGCTCTCTTCGCTCCCCTTGCGGTGGACCCTCGCCACCCAGTCCGCCGGCTGGGCGATCTCCGCCTTGGTCGGCAGTGTGTTCGGAGAGGTCCAGACGCGGTTGAAGCCGTCCATGCCGACCTGGCCGACGACGGCGCGCACGAAGCGCTCGCCGTCGCGGTACTGGCGCAGCTTGGCGTCGAGGCCGAGCAGCTTGCGCAGGACGGCGTCGAGGCGGCCCGCCCCGCTGGCCCGGCGCTGCTGGAACTTCTCCCGGATCTCGGCGACCGAGGGCACCACCTGGGGACCGACCCCGTCCATGACGAAGTCGGCGTGGCCCTCCAGCAGGGACATGACGGCGGTCAGGCGGCCGAGCACCTCCCGCTGCTCGGGGGTCTGCACGAGTTCGACGAGGGAGCGGCCCTCTTCGCCGCGCTCCGCGTCGGGGCGGGCGCCCGCGAAGGACTGGGCGGCATCGCGCAGGCGCTCCAGGACGGTCACCGGGTCCAGTTCGGTGGCGCCGAGGAACGTCTGGATTTCGCCTTCGAGGTGGTCGCGGAGCCACGGGACGGCCGTGAACTGGGTACGGTGCGTCTCCTCGTGCAGGCAGACCCACAGCCGGAAGTCGTGCGGGCTCACCTCCAGCTCGCGCTCGACGTGCACGATGTTGGGGGCGACCAGCAGCAGCCGGCCGCCCTGCCCGGTGGAGCCGGGCAGGTCGCGGGAGACCGGCGCGAAGGTCTCGTACTGGCCGAGGACCCGGGAGGCCAGGAAGCTGAGCAGCATGCCCAGCTCGACGCCGGTGACCTTGCCGCCGACGGAGCCGAACACGGCCGCGCCGGGGGTGCTGTCGCGGCGGTCCTGCATCTTGCCGAGGAGGGGCTGGAGCAGCTCGCGGAAGCCTGCCACGTTTGCCTTGATCCACCCGGCCCGGTCGACGACCAGGACGGGGGTGTCGTCGACGGGCGTGCCGTCCTGGATCATCTTGGTGAACTCGCGTACGTGCCGTTCCGAGGTCCTGGCGTGCCCGCGCAGCTCAGCGACGACGGCCCGCGCCTCGTCCCGGCTGACCTCCGGGCCGGGCCGCACCAGCCGGGTCGCGGTCGCCACCGCGAGGTTCCAGTCGACCATCTCCGCACCACTGATGCTCGTCATGCGTCAACCGTACGTGGACCGGCCCTTCCGCGGACCCCCTACGGAGTGCCGGCCACCGCCGCGGCCAGCTTGTCGAGGCCCTTTTCGGCGGCCGGGCCGTCCGCGGCGTTCGCGGTCAGGAAGGCGAAGGCGAGGAGTCGGCCGGACGGGTCCACGACGGTGCCCGCGAGGGAGTTCACGCCGGTCAGGGTGCCGGTCTTGGCGCGGACCAGGCCGGCGGCCGGGGAGCTGCCGGCGTTGCGGCCGCGCAGGGTCCCGGTGAACCCGGCGACGGGCAGTCCGGTGAGGACCGGGCGCAGCTCCGGACGCTGGGGGTCGGCGGCCTTGGTGAGCAGCCCGGTCAGCAGGCCGGCGCTGATCTTGTCGGACCGGCCCAGGCCGCTGCCGTCGGCGAAGCGGGAGCCGGACACGTCGACGCCGAGGGCGGCGAGGCGGGCGGTGACGGCCTTCTCGCCGCCCTCGAAGCTCGCGGGCTGGCCCGAGGCGAGGGCGGTCTGCCGGGCCAGGGCCTCGGCGATGTCGTTGTCGCTGTTGGTCAGCATCCGCTCGACGAGGCCGCCCAGCGGGGTGGAGAGGGTGGAGGCGAGCGGCTGGGCGCCGTCCGCTGCCTCGGCCCGGGCCGGCTGCCCGGTGACCTTGATGCCGCGCTCGGTCAGCAGGGCCGCGAAGGAGCGGGCGGCGTCCTTGGCGGGGTCGGCGGTGCGGTCCACGGGCCCGGAGGTGGAATCGTCGGGCCGGCCCTCGTCGGCGGCCAGGGCGGTGACGGGCGCGATGTTGGGGTTCTCGCCGATCGGGTGGCGGGCGGGGCCGGTGTAGAGGCTGTCGTCGTAGCCCACGCTCACGGTGTCGGTGCCGGCGGCCTTGAGCGCCTGGGCCGTGTCGGCGGCGAGGGCGACGAGGCTGCCGCCGGATCCGGCGGGGCTCTTCTTCTTGGCGGTGAGGGAGGGGTCGCCGCCGCCGACGAGGAGGATCTGGCCGGGTGCGGCGCCGGGCACGACGGTGGTCCTGATCCGGTGCTCGGGCCCGAGGGCGGCCAGGGCCGCCGCGGCCGTGGCGATCTTGATGGTGGAGGCGGGGGTCATCGCGTCCCGCGCCCCCGACTCGTACAGCACCTGCCCGGTGGCGGTGTCGACGACCGAGGCGGTACGGACGGTGCCGAGGGCGGGGTCGGCGAGGAGCGGCCGCAGCGCGGCCGCGAGGCCCTCGGAGGTGGCCGCCGCTTCCTTGCGCGGGGCACCGGGGCCGATCGCGCCGAGCACGCCGGGGGCGCTGGGGGCCGCCTTCGGCTGGGACCCGTCACCGTGATCTGCGCCACCCGTGAGGCCCCAGGAGGCAGCCTTGTCCCGCTCGGCCTTACGCTGGCCGGAGTCCCACGGACCGGCGGTGGTCACCACTGCCACCGACAGGGCGAGGCCGGCGACGGCCGAGCCCGCGATGAGCTGCCACGTCTTGACCAATGGCACCTCGGACCAGCCCCTTTCGCGATCACACATATGCGTGAGGGACACTTAACCACTGCGTCTTGCCGCGAGCATGGCACCCCACCCGGCAGGGCTGGGCGGCTGGGCCGGACGCGCGTGCATTTGTATCGATGCAGTCTCGAAGCAATGAAGCTGATCATGGAGGAGCAGGACGTGGAGTTCGACGTCACCATCGAGATCCCCAAGGGTTCGCGGAACAAGTACGAGGTGGACCACGAGACCGGCCGGATCCGTCTGGACCGTCGCCTCTTCACCTCGACCAGCTACCCGGCCGACTACGGCTTCGTCGAGAACACCCTCGGCGAGGACGGCGACCCGCTGGACGCGCTGGTCATCCTTGACGAGCCGACGTTCCCGGGCTGCCTGATCAAGTGCCGCGCCATCGGCATGTTCCGCATGACGGACGAGGCGGGCGGCGACGACAAGCTGCTGTGCGTGCCGGCCTCCGACCCGCGTGTCGAGCACCTGCGCGACATCCACCACGTGTCCGAGTTCGACCGCCTGGAGATCCAGCACTTCTTCGAGGTCTACAAGGACCTGGAGCCGGGCAAGTCGGTCGAGGGTGCGAACTGGGTCGGCCGCGCCGAGGCCGAGGCCGAGATCGAGGCCTCGTACAAGCGCCTCGAGGCCCAGGGCGGCCACCACTGAGCTCGCGCTCGGCGGTAACGGGCCGGGGGACTCCCCCGCGCCCCCTGTGACATTGCGGGCGGTACCCCTCCGGGGGTGCCGCCCGTCGTCGCGTCCGGGGCCGGAGTGCATCCGGGCGCGGGCTGGGGTACGCGGGGGAGGAAACGGTTCCGCATACTGGTAGCGCGGGTGATCACGGACTGGAGGGCGCGTGGCGGAAGCCGATGGGGTGGAGGACCGGAAGCCCCAGTCCGACGAGGCGCGGAGCGCCTTCACTCCGCCGCCCGGGATGGAGCCGGAGGTGCCCGAGGAGGACCAGCCCACCTCGGAATTCGCCCTTCCGGCGGGCACCGAGACGGCGCACCCCGAGCCCGAGGGGTCGGCCTTCGCCACCCCGGCCACCTACAGCGCCGCGCACTCCCCGCCCGCCTACACCCCCGGCCAGGGGTTCCCCGTCCCCAGCTTGAAGGAGTCCCCCTGGCAGGACCGGATGCGCACCATGCTGCGCATGCCGGTCGACGTACGGCCCGTGCCCGACCTGGTGCAGCGGCAGACCGAGGCCGGGCCCGCCGTGGGCCGCGTACTCGACCTGACCCTGCGCATCGGCGAGCTGCTGCTCGCGGGCGGCGAGGGCGCCGAGGACGTGGAGGCCGCCATGTTCGCGGTGACCCGCTCCTACGGGCTGGACCGCTGCGAGCCGACCGTCACCTTCACCCTGCTGTCGATCACCCACCAGCCCTCGCTGGTGGACCACCCGGTCTCGGCGAACCGGACCGTGCGCCGGCGCGGCACCGACTACAACCGGCTCTCGGCCGTCTACCGGCTGGTGGACGACATCAGCGCCCACGAGGTCGACGTCTCGCTGGAGGAGGCCTACCGGCGCCTCGCCGAGATCCGCCGCAACCGCCACCCGTACCCCGGCTGGATGCTCACCTCCGCCGCCGGGCTGCTCGCCGGGGCGGCCTCCACCCTGGTCGGCGGCGGGGTCCTGGTGTTCTTCGCGGCGGTGGTCGGGGCGGTGCTCGGCGACCGGCTGGCCTGGCTGTGCGCCGGGCGCGGGCTGCCGGAGTTCTACCAGTTCGTGGTCGCCGCGATGCCGCCCGCCGCCATCGGGGTGGCGCTGAACATGACGGGGATCGACGTCAAGGCCTCCGCCGTGATCACCGGCGGACTCTTCGCGCTGCTGCCCGGGCGGGCCCTGGTCGCGGCGGTGCAGGACGGCCTGACCGGCTTCTACATCACCGCCTCCGCCCGGCTGCTGGAGGTCATGTACCTCTTCATCGGCATCATCATGGGCGTGCTGGCCGTCCTGTACGTCGGGCTGCAGTTCGACGCCTCCCCGCGGCCGGAGGAGGTCCTGCAGATCCAGCAGCGGCCGCCGCTGCAGATCGCGGCCTCGATGGTGCTGGTCTTCACCTTCGCGATCCTGCTCCAGCAGGAACGTTCCACCGTGTGGATCGTGACCCTGAACGGCGGGGTCGCCTGGGTGACCTTCGGAGCCCTGCACTACGCGGGCGGCATCCCACCCGTGCCCTCCACCGCCATCGCCGCCGGGCTGGTGGGCCTGTTCGGACAGCTCTTCTCCCGCTACCGCTTCGCCTCCGCCCTGCCGTACACGACCGCGGCCATCGGACCGCTGCTGCCCGGTTCGGCGACGTACTACGGACTGCTGCTGATCGCCGAGGACCGGCTGAACGAGGGCCTCGGCTCACTGGTGAACGCCGCGGCCGTCGCCCTCGCCATCGCGATCGGGGTGAACCTGGGGTCGGAGACCTCGCGGCTGTTCATGCGCATCCCGGGGGCGGCCAGCGCCGCCAAACGCCGCGCGGCGAAGCGGACCCGCGGCTTCTGAGGGGCACGAGAACGCCCCGGAGGCCCTTGCGGGGCCTCCGGGGCGTTCGTGCGCCGTACGGGCCGTACGGGCCGACAGGCGGGCCTCAGCGCTTCGCGTGGCGGCGCCGCTGGCCCTGGATCTGGGAGCCGTCGGCCTCGAAGGGCTCGGCGGCGGCGTTCGCCTTGTTCTCCTTGCGGGCCTTGAGGACCTCGAAGATCACGGGGACGAGCGAGATGAGGACGATCAGGACCAGGATCGCCTCGACGTTGTTCTTGATGAGCTCGATCTGGCCGAGCCAGTAGCCCGCGATGGTGAGACCGGCACCCCAGCCGATGCCACCGATCACGTTGTACGTCAGGAAGGTGCGGTACTTCATCGAGCCGGCGCCCGCGACCATCGGGGCGAACGTACGGACGATCGGCACGAAACGGGCGAGCACGATGGCCTTCGGGCCGTGCTTGTCCATGAACCCGTGCGCCTTGTCCAGATTCTCCCGCTTGAAGAGCTTCGACTTCGGCCTGTTGAAGATCTTCGGCCCGAAGAACTTGCCGATCATGTACCCGACCTGATCTCCGATGATCGCGGCGGCCGAGATCAGGGTGCAGACCAGCCACAGCGGCTGCTTGATGTACTCGCCGTTGGCGACCAGCAGGCCCGCCGTGAACAGCAGGGAGTCGCCCGGCAGGAAGGCGAAAAGCCCCGACTCCGCGAACACGATGACCAGGATGCCGATGAGGCCGAAGTGCGAGATCAGATAGTCCGGGGACAGCCACTCAGGGGCGAGCGCAAGCGTGTACACGATTTCCGGACTCTCCTGGATCGGGGGGCATGCTGCGGAGCGGGCGGTCTCAATTATCAACGCACACGACCCCCACCCGGTTCCAGAGCCCGGAGGGGGTCGTATGAGTGACGATGCGGCTACGCCTTGCGCACGGCGTTGGCCATGATCGCGTCCCGCAGGTGCTCGGCGAGACCGGGCCTCATCGCGTCGTAGAACGCCGTGAAACGCTCGTCCGCCACGTACATCTCACCGAGGCACGTGTGCATCTCGTACGGGCAGTCGTAGTACCAGGTGGAGAGGTGCAGCCGGTGCTCCTCGGCCAGGTCCATCGCGCGCTCGCCCTCGGCGGGCTCGCCGGCCTCCATCAGCGCCGCGTAGCGGGCGCCCCAGTCGGCGCCCTCCTCCTGGATCCGCTTCCAGTCGTCCTTGGTGTACGAGGCGGCCCGCCGCTGCGACTGCGCGTATGCCTCGGTGCCGCCCCAGCGTCGCTCCACTTCCTCCGCGTACTGCTCGGGGTCGTTGTCCCCGAAGACCTCGAACCTCTCCTCGGGCGTGAGGTTGATGCCCATCTTCTTCGCCTCCATGGCGTGCTCAACGGCCTTGGCCATCTGCTGGAGCCGGGCGATCCGGTCGGTCAGCAGGGCATGCTGCCGGCGCAGATGCTCCCGCGGATCCGATTCCGGGTCGTCCAGCAGGACCGCGACCTCGTCGAGGGGGAAGCCGAGCTCCCGGTAGAACAGGATCCGCTGCAGCCGGTCCAGGTCGGCGTCGTCGTACCGCCGGTGACCCGCATGGCTGCGGCCGCTCGGGGAGAGCAGACCGATCTCGTCGTAGTGGTGCAGGGTGCGCACCGTGACTCCGGCGAATCCGGCGACCTGGCCCACGGAGTAGCCCATCGCTTCCGCTCCTCTCGGTTGGGTACGCCCTTCACTGTGGGTCCTCACGCCACGTGAGGTGCAAGCCCCTCGGTACCAGTCCCGCTAGCCCATGGCCTTGGTGCCGTCGAGGGATTCGCGGACGACGTCCGCGTGGCCCGCGTGCCGGGCGAACTCCTCCACCAGGTGCAGGAGCATCCAGCGCACGGAGACCTTGGCGTCCTTGGGGAACCAGGGCGCCGGAGGGAGCGGGAAGACCTGGTCCAGGCTCGGGACCCCGGTGACGAAGTCCGCCGTCTGCCGCGCCACGTCCTCCCAGAAGGCCAGGACGGACGGGATGCTCTCGCCCTCGATCAGCCGGAAGCCCTCCTCCCAGTTCCGCTCCCCCTGGTACCGCTCGTTCGGCTTCTGCTGCGCCATCCGCAGCCAGTTCAGCTCGACCTCGGCGGCGTGCTTGACCAGGCCCGACAGGGACAGCTCGCTGGCGCTGGGGCGGCTCGCGGCCTGCTCCTCGGTCAGCCCCAGCAGGGACTCGCGGAGCGCCGTCCGCTGGGACTCGACGAAGGAGAGGAGCGTGCCGCGCTCGTCGCCGGGGACCTCCATGGAAACCTGAGCCATTGCCGATCGCCTACTTCCGCTGGGTACCGCTGCCTTCTGACAAGAACCACGCTACGGAGCATTGAGGTCAGAGCCCGTCCTAAATGGGGCCTCAGTTGGGCGCGTCCTCCCCGTCGGGACGAAGAGCGGGGAGCGCGGTGGCGGGCTGCGGGAGCAGAGCCTTGGAGAGGTCCTGCTTGCCCGTCGGGTCGAGCCCGTACATCGCCTCGTAGATCTTGCGGACGGCCGGCCCCGACGCGCCGGATCCGGTGCCGCCCTGGGAGATCGTCATGACGATCGAGTAGTCGTCGGTGTACGAGGCGAACCACGAGGTGGTCTGCTTGCCCTGGACCTCGGCGGTGCCGGTCTTGGCGTGCATCGGGATCTGCTTCTGCGGCCAGCCGCCGAAGCGCCAGGCGGCGCTGCCGTTGGTGGCCACACCCGCGAGGGCCTCGTCGATGTCGTCGCGGGTCTTCTCGTCCATCGGCAGCTTGCCCTGCACCTTCGGCGCGATCTCCCGGACCGAGGTGCCGTCGGCGCTCACCACGGCCTTGCCGATGCTGGGCTGGTGGAGCGTGCCGCCGTTGGCGATGGCCGCGTACACGGAGGCCATCTGGATCGGCGTGACGAGCGTGTCGCCCTGGCCGATCGAGTAGTTGATGGCGTCGCCCTCGCGCATCTGGTTGCCCTGGCGGCAGTTCTCGTAGGCGATCTTCTCGGCGAAGGTGCCGTTCTTCTTGCCGTCCCGGCACCAGGCGGCCTTGTTCGCCTCGAAGAAGTCCTGCTTCCACTTGCGGTCGGGGATCCGGCCGCTCACCTCGTTCGGCAGGTCGACGCCGGTGGGCTTGCCCAGCCCGAACTCGTGGGCGGTCTTGAAGAACCAGTCGTTCGGCGTCTTCTTCGGGTTGATGCCGCCGTCCTTCTTCCACTCCTGGTCCGCGATGGAGTAGTAGACGGTGTCGCAGGAGACCTCCAGCGCCCGGCCGATGGTGATGTCGCCGTGGCCCTGCGACTCGAAGTTCGTGAAGGTCTGGCTGCCCACCGAGTACGAGCTGGGGCAGGGGTAGCGGTTGTTGAACGGGTACCCGGCGTTGACCGCGGCGGTCGAGGAGACCACCTTGAAGATGGAGCCCGGTGCCGCCTGGGCCTGGATCGCCCGGTTCAGCAGCGGGTAGTTCGACTCCTTGTCGGTGAGCGCGGCGTAGTCCTTGGCGGAGATGCCGCCGACCCAGGCGTTCGGGTCGTAGGTCGGGTTCGAGGCCATCGCCACGACCCGGCCGGTCTTGGTCTCCATGACGACGACGGCGCCCGCGTCCGCCTCGTAGTTCCGGCGGGTGTTCTTGTCGTACGTCTTGCGGGCCTCGATCATCGCGTTGTTCAGCTCGCGCTCGGCGACCGCCTGCACGCGGGAGTCGATCGAGGTCACGATGTTCGAGCCCGGCAGCGCCTTGTCGGTCTGGCCCTGGCCCGTGACCCGGCCGAGGTTGTCCACCTCGTAGCGGGTGATGCCCGCCTTGCCGCGCAGCTCCTTGTCGTAGGTGCGCTCCAGGCCGGAGCGGCCGACCTGGTCGGAGCGCAGGTAGGGGGAGTCGGAGTTCTTCGCCTTGGCGATCTCCTCGTCCGTGACCGGCGAGAGGTAGCCGAGCACCTGGGAGGTGTTGGCCCCGTCCGGGCCGGCGTAGCGGCGCATGGCGGTGGGCTCGGCGGTGATGCCGGGGAAGTCCTCGGCGTGCTCGTGGATCTGGAGCGCCTGCTCGGTGGTGGCCTCGGCGCTGACCGGGATCGGCTGGTAGGGGGAGCCGTTCCAGCAGGGCTGCTTGGTCTTGGCGTCGCAGAGCCGGACCTTGTCGGTGACTTCCTGCGGGTCCATGCCGAGGACGCCGGCGAGGCGCGTGAGGACGCCCTTGCCCTTGTCCTTCATCGCGAGCAGCTCGGTGCGGCTGGCGGAGACCACGAGGTGGGTCTGGCTGTCGGCGAGCGGGACCCCGCGCGAGTCGAGGATCGAGCCGCGGACGGCGGGCTGGACCACGCGCTGGACGTGGTTGTTCTTCGCCTCGTCGGTGTACTCCTGGCCATTGCGTATCTGGAGGTACCAGAGGCGTCCGCCCAGCGTGAGCAGGAGCGAGAAGACCACGATCTGGATGACGACGAGCCGGTTCTGGACCCGTGGGGTCCGGCCGGTCTCGGGTATGTTGCTCAACTTGCTCTCCCCCGGGCGGCGCCGCGTACGCCCGGCCGAGTCTAGAGCGACCGGCGGCTAGAACGGGAAGCGCGTCCGGCCGTGCTGCACGGAGATCCACTTCTGCGTGGTGAAGGCCTCGACGGTGGCCTCGCCGTTCAGGCGGCCCAGGCCCGAGGCCTTCTCGCCGCCGAAGGCGGCCAGCGGCTCGTCCCCGATGGTGGAGTCGTTGACGTGGATCATCCCCGTCTCGATCCGCTGAGCGAAACGGACGCCGCGCTCCACGTCCCGGGTGTGCACGGCGCCGCTCAGCCCGTACGGGGTCGCATTGGTCAGCCGTACGGCCTCGTCCTCGCCGTCGAAGACCACCAGCAGGGCCACCGGGCCGAAGATCTCCTGGCCCAGCAGCGGGGAGTCCTCGGGCAGACCGGTCAGGACGGTCGGCTCGACGAGGTTGCCGCGCGTAGAACCCCGTACGAGTGCCTGAGCGCCGGATTCCACGGCCTGGTCCACGAGTGCGGTCAGGGCGTCGGCCTGGAAGGAGTTGATCAGCGGGCCGATGTGGGTGTCGGCCTCGTGCGGGTCGCCCGTCTTCAGCGCCCGCACGCGGGCGACGAACTTCTCCGTGAACTCCTCGGCGACGGAGGCGTCGACCAGGATCCGGTTGGCGGCCATGCAGACCTGGCCCTGGTAGACGAAGCGGCTGAAGACGGCCGCGTCCACCGCGTAGTCGAGGTCGGCGTCGTCGAGGACGACGAGCGCGCTGTTGCCGCTGAGCTCCAGGACCGTGCGCTTGAAATGGCGGGCCGCGACCGCTCCGACGTGCCGGCCGACCCGGTCCGAGCCCGCGAAGGAGATGACCTTGGGGACGGGGTGGGTCAGGAGCGCGTCGCCTATCTCGGCTATGTCGGTGACCAGGACGTTGAGCAGGCCGGCCGGCAGTCCCGCGTCCTCGAAGATCTTGGCGATGACCCCGCCGCCGACCACGGGTGCGTTCTGGTTGGGCTTGATCACCACCGCGTTGCCCAGCGCCAGCGCCGGGGCGACCGACTTCAGGGTGACCAGGAAGGGGAAGTTGAACGGGCTGATCACGGTGATCACGCCGACCGGGAGGCGCTGGACCCGGTTCTCCTTGCCCTCGACCGGCGAGACCAGGATGCGGCCCTCGGGGCGGACGGCGAGCTGGATCGCCTCGCGCAAGAACTCCTGGGCGAGGTAGACCTCGTACTCGGCCTTGGGACGGGTCCCGCCGAGCTCGTCGATCATCGCCTCGATGATCTCCTTCTCGCGCTCCTCGGTGATCCGCAGGGCGCGCTCCAGGACCGCGCGTCTGCTGTACGGGCTGGTGGCGGCCCATTCCCGCTGTGCGCGCTCGGCGCCGCGGTAGGCCTGGTCCACCTGCTCGACGGTGGCCACGGTGATGGCGGCGAGCTTCTCACCGTTGTACGGATTGACGTCGATGATGTCCCACGAACCGGTGCCGGCCAGCCATTCGCCGTCGATGTACTGGTGAGCGAGGTCGCTGAATATGGACATGCCATCCCTTACTGCGAGCGCGCACCCGTGCGCTGCACCGGAGACCGATCGGTCATCATGCACTGATCAGACGTCATACTACGTGCGAATCAAGACAGTTGGAGTAGGCCACGAAGAAGATCCCGGGTCCGGTCCGCGTCCGGGCAGTCGGCCTGGAGCCGCTCCATCGCCCGGCTGTACTGCCCCACTTCCTCTTCCTTGTCCAGGTAGAGGGCACTGGTGAGCTGTTCCAGATAGACGATGTCCTGGAGGTCCGACTCGGGGAAACGCAGCAGGGTGAAGGCTCCGCTTTCGCCCGCGTGTCCGCCGAAGGAGAAGGGCATCACCTGGAGCTGCACGTTGGGGCGCTGGGAGACCTCGATGAGGTGCTCCAACTGGCCCCGCATGACGTCGCGGTCGCCGTACGGGCGGCGCAGCGCGGCCTCGTCGAGGACGGCGTGGAAGACCGGCGCGTTCTCGGAGACGAGGACCTTCTGGCGCTCCAGGCGCAGCGCGACGCGGCGGTCGATCTCCGCTGCGGTGGCTCCGGGCATGCCGCGCTTGACGACCGCGTGCGCGTAGGCCTCGGTCTGCAACAGGCCGTGGACGAACTGGACTTCGTAGATCCGGATGAGCGAGGCGGCGCCCTCCAGGCCGATGTACGTCTGGAACCACCCGGGCAGCACATCGCCGTAACTGTGCCACCAGCCGGTCGCGTTGGCCTCCCGGACCAGTCCCAGCAGGGACTCGCGCTCGGCGGTGTCCGTGACTCCGTAGAGCGTGAGGAGGTCCTCCACGTCTCTGGCCTTGAAGCTCACCCTTCCCAACTCCAAGCGGCTGATCTTCGATTCGGATGCGCGGATCGAGTAGCCGGCCGCCTCACGGGTGATGCCGCGGGATTCTCGGAGTCGCCTGAGCTGGGAGCCCAGGAGGATGCGGCGCACCACAGAACCGCTCGCTTCTGCGGCCACTAGTACTGCCCTCCCCATCGCAATGGCGTGCGCGTGGTGTGTGCGCGTCCAGGGACCCCCGTACCCCAGGGCCGCAGTCTGCCACCAAAACGCATCGGTCCGTACTCGTTCTGTAACGGAATCTGGGCTCCCGGAAAAGAAGTCCGTCAGGATGCGTAGGAAGAAATGAGCAAGAACCATCACGGGAGCGGACAGGTCCGGCGCGTGCACGTGCATCTGCCCTTGCATCCGGCTCCGCCATTCGGAACGATGGTCCCCGCGCACCTGCGTGCACCTTCGCGCCGGCGCCGCGGACCCACCCCGCAGTTCTTTCTGGACGGAGTTGACCGCTCCGGCCGCGAATCCCGGGAGTGCCTCGCATGGGGACGAATGGATCGACCATGCTCGAGCCGTTACGGCAGGGGCTTCCCCCGGTCGACCCCACGGCTGTCTCCGGGTCCGCCTCCTGCGCTCTGCCCGCACGGCTCGAAGCGGTGCGGGGCGCCCGCTCCTTCTGCCGGTCGACACTGACCCAGTGGGGTCTCGAAGAACGCTTCGACGACGTGTCGCTGGTCGTCTCCGAGCTCGTCACCAACGCGCTGCGCCATGCCCTGCCCGAGGAATCGCGGTGTGCGGGCGGCGAGTCGGAGCCGCCGGTACGGCTGCACCTGATGCGGTGGAGCACCCGGCTGGTGTGCGCGGTGCGCGATCCCAGCGAGGACCGGCCCGGGGGCTCCTTCTCCCCCGAGCGGACGGCGGAGAACTTCGACCTGGAGTCCGGGCGCGGGCTGTTCCTGGTGGACGCGTACAGCGACAGCTGGGGATGGCACCCGCTCGCGGGACGGCTGACCGGCAAGGTGGTCTGGGCGCTCTTCCTGCTCCGGGACCTGCAGGACTGAACAGCCGCTCCAGCGGGCGATTCACACGCGTGATTCACGACAACTGGCCGGGACTGATCGCAATGATCATTCCCGGCCAGTGCACGTGCACGGCTTGATTGGGTGCGCTGTTCCGTCAGCCGATCAGGTGATCGAACTCGCCGTCCTTGACGCCCAGGAGCAGGGCTTCTATCTCCGCCGGTGTGTAGACGAGCGCCGGACCGTCCGGAAAGCGCGAATTGCGCATGGCGACGTCGCCGCCGGGCAGCTTCGCGAACTCCACGCAGGATCCCTGCGAGTTGCTGTGTCTGCTCTTCTGCCACGTCAGCTCAAACAAGGAAGCGAGTTCTGCAGCTGCCATCCCGTTGTACGCGTGGTCCACAGGAAGCCCCCGATAGTGCAGATGTCAACTGCACTGGATCATAGCTGTGTTCATAGGTGCATGCATGGGCAGATGCACGTGCACGCGGGGTGCTTCCCTGATCACAGATACGGAGCACCCTTACGGGCCAAGGGCGTTCGACACCTCGTCCAGCGAGTCCAGGAGCTGCTCGGCGGCCCCGCGGAGCACCCCCGCCCCGGGCGCGTCCCAGGCCGTCGGCACCGCCCTGACCTCGTCCCACCGCGGGATCCGGCGCTCGCGCACCGCCTTCGCGCCCGCCTCGGTGGCGGCACGCAGCGCGCCTGCCAGCTCGGCCGCCCCCGGCACCGGCGGGTGCGCGCGGTCCGGGATATGGGCCTCCAGGAGCATCACGCCCCGGCCCAGCGCGGCCAGGGCCTCGCCCGCGTCATCGGCGGCGGCCCGCGACAGCCCCCGGTGGCGCACCGGCTCCCCGGCGGCCCGGTCGAGCGCGTCCTGCCAGGCGACCCGGGCGTCGCGGACGGCCAGCAGTGCCTCTCGGACGTCGGCGCGCCGGGCCCCGGCCGGGTCGGCGTACTGGCCGAGCACGGCGGCCCCGTACCGCCCCGAGGCGGCGAGCCAGTCGGCGAGGCGGGTCCGCAGCCGCGGGGTCTCCCAGGCCGGGTAGAGGGCGTAGCCGATCATCGCGAGCAGTCCGCCGAGCAGCGTGAGGGCGACCCGGTCGGGCACGGTCTGGTCCCAGCGGACGCCGCCCATGCCGAGCAGGAAGACGACGTAGGCGGAGACGAAGACCTGCGCGACGGCGTACCCGGTCCGCATCAGGCCGTACGTCAGGCCCGCGCTCACCACGGCGAGGAAGCCCGACAGGTACGTCCCCGGCTGCGCCAGTTGCACGATCCCGGTGGCGACGGCGACGCCGACGAGGGTGCCGGCGAAGCGGGCGACGGCCCGCGAGTACGTCTGGGAGAAGTCCGGCCGCATGACCATCACGGAGGCCATCGGAGCCCAGTAGGCGTGCCCGAACGGCAGCGCCTGGCCGATGAGGGAGCCGGCGCAGACCACGGCCGTCAGGCGCACGGCGTGCCGCAGGACCGGGGACCCGGGGCGCAGTTCGGCGCGTACGGCCTTCCACCCCAGCGGCACCAGCCCCGGCAGGGTGGGCCGCAGCATCGACTCCCCGGGATCGGCGGTGCGCCCGGATCCCGGCTCGGCCGTCTCCAGTACGTCGTCCAGCAGGGCGGCGAGCCGGCGCGCGGCCCGCAGCGGCGCGCCGGTGAGCAGATCCGCCGTGTCGGGGGACTTCAGGACCGCCAGGTCCGGCGCGGGGAGGCGGACGGGATCCCCGCGGCGGATCGCGTCCGCGGCGGCGTCCAGGACCGCCCCGGCGGCGGCGAGCAGTTCGCGCACCCGGGCCCGCGCCGGGCCTTCGGCGGGCGCGCCGACGGCCGGATCGGCGAGCGAGGCCAGCACCGGCCGGATCCTCTCCGCGAGCCCCCGCGCCCCGTGCAGCTCGGCCGGACGCCGCCGGGCCTGACGCACGGTCACGGTGGCGGCGTCCCGGGCCTTCATCAGCGGCTGCGGATCGAAGGGCGCGACGGGATCCTGCCGCAGCCGACGGGCGTAGTCGGCCTCGTCGGCGAGGGCGTCGGCGAGGGCGTCGCGGTGGGCGCCCCAGCGGCGGACGGGGAAGAGCACGATGAGCAGCGCCTGCACCATCCCGCCCGCGGCGATCATCGCGGCGTGCCCGGCGGCCTGCGGCACGGAGGTCGGCAGGGTGACGGTCACCAGCATGACCGCGACGTTCCCGGAAGCGATGATCCCGGCGGTGGGCCCTGCCGCCCACATCATCCCGGCCGCGAAGGCCCAGGCGGCGAGCAGCGCCAGGAAGAGGACCGTGTGGGAAGACCCGACGACGTAGCCGACGAAGGTGGACACGGCCAGGGTCAGCCCGGAGGCGA
This sequence comes from Streptomyces sp. NPDC006463, assembly GCF_042870715.1. NCBI lineage: Bacteria > Bacillati > Actinomycetota > Actinomycetes > Kitasatosporales > Streptomycetaceae > Streptomyces > Streptomyces sp. NPDC006463. The sequence continues at coordinate 93,197 of NZ_JBIAHP010000010.1, forward strand.
GGGCGAGGTCGGGTCGCGGACGCCAGCTCTTCTGGAGGGTCGCGATCGCGGCCATGAAGGCGCCGAAGGCGGAGCTGACCGCCGAGCCGGGCCCGAACAGGGCGAGCCCGGCCCCGATGACGACGGCGAGCCCCACGGCCGCGCGCAGTGCGAGGAGGGGCTCCATCGGGGTCCGCTCGACCGTCACGCCCGACCGGGCGGTGTCCTTCAGCGCCCGGAGCCAGCTCATGGGGCCGAGCGTATCCGCTTTGCCCCAGTACGCCGTATTTGAGCCCCGGTCACCGCGGCAGCGGTTTGCTCCGGCCGCCCACGTGCGCGGCGTCCGCGGCCGCCGTGCCGTCCTCCCAGCCCGCGAGATCGGTCGCCCCGCGCAGCCGGGTCGTCGTGGTCTGCGGGAACATCTCCTCCGCCCGCGAGGTGACGGCGACGTCGCGGGCCACCAGGGCGGGCAGGTTGTCGGGGGCCTCGCTCACCGCGTTCTCGGCGGTCTCGGCGAGCCGCCGCCCGAGCCGGCTGGCGTACGCGAGCAGGAAGGACTGCCGGAAGGTCTTGGTCCGCTTGCGTCCCCCGGCGCGCTGCGCGGCCTCCGCCCGGGTCATCGCCGCCGTGCCCTGCACGAGCAGCGAGGTGTACAGCAGCTCCACCGCCTCCAGGTCGCTCTCGAAGCCGACCACCGTCGAGAACTCGAAGCCGCTGTTCCACACCGCCCGGCAGCGGTTGGCGGTGGCCACCGCGTCGAGCAGTACCGCCTTGGCCTCCTCGTACGGCGGCTCCACCCCGATCCGGCAGGCCCCCGGGACCTGCGCCGGAGCCCCGCCGCGCGCCGCCAGCAGCGCCTCGTCCACGGTGTGCCGGGCCATCAGCTCCTGGGCCTTGGCGCTCAGCGCCTCCGCCTCCTCCGGGAAGGTGGTGGCCTCGGCCTTCGCCAGCAGCGCCCGGATGCGGCCGAGCATCCGCGGCTCGATGTGGGCGTGTTCGGCGAGTGCGTCCACCGGGTCACCGGGCAGCGGGCCCACCGGTTCGATCGAGGGCAGCCGGACCAGCAGCCGGAACACCTCCAGGCAGGCGGTGGCCAGCGTGAACCGGTCCGCCTTCTCGCGGCGGGCAAGCTGGTCGGCGTACTCCCCGTCGCTCGTCCACCACACCTCGGCCGCGCCCCACCGCTCCGGGAGGCGGGCGTACCTGCGCGCCTCGGCGGCGATCAGGTCCCCGGTGATCCGCAGGTGCCGCTCTTCGAGGTCCCGGCGGACCAGCCGGAGCACGTCGGCCGGCTGCCAGCCCCGCTCCCAGCCCTGCCGTACGTACGCCTCCCCGCGCGCCAGCAGCTCCCGCCCGACCGCGCCCCACCGCGCCGGGTCGGCGGCGAGCAGCGAGGCCCCGGTGTCCAGCCCGGTGTCGTCCTGGGCGTAGAGGGCGGCGGCGAAGGCTCGGTCGACGGTCTCGGCAAGGTCTCTCACACCCCTCAGCTTGGCATGTCCGCCTTCGCGTCCCATGCCCGGCGGGCGGCCTCGATCCGCGGGCGGTGGGCGAGCGACCAGTCGGCGAGTCCCTTGACCAGGACGGTCAGGCTGTGGCCGAGCTCGGTCAGCTCGTACTCGACCTGCGGGGGCACCGTGGGGTGCACGGTGCGGGTGACCAGCCCGTCGCGCTCCAGCCGGCGGACGGTGAGGGTGAGCATCCGCTGCGAGACGCCGTCGACCGCGCGCTGGAGCTCCTTGAACCGGTGGACCCCGGCCGCGAGCTGGACGACGACGAGGACGGACCACTTGTCGCCGAGCCGGTCGAGGACGTCGCGGATGCCGCAGTCGTCGTCGCAGCTCACCACGGGGGTGGTTATCGCGGTGTGCCCTGGTGACATGAAAGTGCCTCCTTACGCTCCGTGCGCCGGTCCGCACACGATGTCCGTGTACCCAACCACGCGGCGAACGAAGGACTTCCCATGCTCTTGATCACCGGCGCCTCGGGCGGACTCGGCTCCCTGGTGGCCCGACGACTGGCCGGCCGGCCGGACGTACGGTTCGGCACACGCGCTCCGGCCGGGGGCGAAGGCGGGGGCGAAACCGGGGCCGGGCAGGTGCGGGTGGACTTCGACGACCCCGACTCGCTCGGCCCGGCCTTCGCGGGGGTGGACACCCTTCTGCTCATCTCCGCCGGGTACGGGGAGGACGACCGGGTCATCGCCCGGCACGGGGCGGCGGTCGCGGCGGCCGAGCGGGCCGGGGTGCGCCACCTCGTCTACACCAGCCTCACCGGGACCGGCGACCACCTGCCGTACGCGCTCCCGCACCGCTGGACCGAACGCCGCCTGCGCGAGTCCTCGCTGACCTGGACCGTCCTGCGCAACGGGCTGTACGCGGAGCTGCTGGCGGCCCTGGCCGCGCCCGGCCCGGACGGGCTGATCACCGCGCCGCTGGGGACCGGCCGGCTCGCGGCCGTCGCCCGGGAGGACCTGGCGGAGGTCGCGGTACGGGTGGCGCTGGCGCCGCAGGCGCACGCCGGGCAGGTGTACGAGCTGGTCGGCGACCGCGCGCTGGGCGGGGCGGAGCTGGCCGGCGCGGTAGGGGCCCGCTACGCCCCGGGCTCGCTGTCCGAGGCCCGGGCCGTACTGGCGGGCACGGCCGCGCAGCCGTTCGAGGTGCCGATGCTGGTGGCGACGTACTCGGCGATCGCCGCGGGCTTCCTGGACACCCCGGACGCGGGCGTCCTCCCGAAGCTCCTGGACCGTGCCCCGCGCTCCGCGCTGTCGGTGTACGCGGAGTCGGTTCCCCGCGCCTAGGCCGGGTCCGTCGGACCGGGCCGGTCGGCGATCTCCATCGCCCAGGTGCGGAAGGCCGCCCGGTCCTGCGGCCGGACGCGCAGTCCGGCGGGTACGAGATCGGAGGCGGCCGCGTCGAGGAGGTCGGCGAGGCCGAGGTGGCACCAGTCCTGGTGCACGCCGTTGAAGGCGGCCATGAGGGGTCCGACCCGCTCGCGGATGCGGACCGCTTCGGCCCGCCCGACCCCGTTGCGCGCCAGCCGGTCCAGGGTTTCCGACTGGTGCCGGCCGTCGAACGAGGTGTCGAGGAAGGGTTCGAGCAGGTCGCCCCAGATGTCGGGGCGACGGCGTACCGGGATCCGGTTCTCGGCGCAGAACCGTTCCAGCCTGGCGGTGTCCCGGGACGACACGAAGACCGTGTCACCCGGGACGGTGCGCAGTTCCGGCGGGCTCGCGGCGGGGTCGGCGTCCCTGACGGCCGCGACGGGCAGGACCTGTCGCGGCGCGGCGGCGTCCGCGGCGGGCACGGAGTCCGGGAACCGGCCCCAGTCGGCGAAGACGTGGATGCTCACCGAGGCATCCTGCCCTAGGGCACGCCGTCGGGGGAGCCCGGACGGCAGCGCGGCGCGGGCGGGGAGTGTCACAGGGCGGTGGGACACTCGCACCCATGAGCGACCGCACGTCCCGGTGGGCCCTCGCCGAGGACGGCGACGGGTGGTGGCACGCCGCGCCCGTGGACCCGGGCGCCGGGGCGCGGGTCAGCGTGCGCGAGCCGGCCGAGGCGGTGCGGGCCGCACCGGCCGGGACGCGGTGGGTCTGGCGGTCCACCACCGCCGTGTACCCCCGGCTGCTCGCCGCAGGGGTGCGGGTCGAGCGGTGCCACGACATCGAGGACTGCGAGCTGCTGCTGCTCGGCCACGAGGGCCGGTTCGGGGAGCCCCGCTCGGCGGCGGCCGCCTGGGCCCGGCTCAACAACGCCCCCGTACCGCCCGACCCCCCGCAACGCACCGCCGAGCCCGGCACGCAGGACTCGCTCTTCGACCCTCAGCCCACGCCCGTCCCCCTCGACGCCCTGCTCGCCGTCCACGCCGACCAGGCGAGACGGCTCGACGCCACCGCCCACCCCGACCGGATGCGGCTGCTCACGGCCGCCGAGTCCGCCGCCTTCCTCGTGGCCGCCGAGATGAACCGCGCGGGCCTGCCCTGGCGGGCCGACGTACACCGCGCCCTGCTGACCGAGCTGCTCGGCGAGCGGTACGCGGGCGGCGGCGAGCCCCGCCGCCTCGCCGAGCTCGCCGACCGGATCTCGACCGCCTTCGGCCGACGCGTGCGCCCCGAACTGCCCGCCGACGTCATCAAGGCCTTCGCCGAGGCCGGGATCAAACTCAAGTCGACCCGCCGCTGGGAGATCCAGGAGCTGGACCATCCGGCCGTCGAGCCGCTGATCGAGTACAAGAAGCTGTACCGGATCTACACCGCGCACGGCTGGGGCTGGCTCACGGACTGGGTCCACGAGGGCCGCTTCCGCCCGGAGTTCATTCCCGGCGGCACCCTCACCGGCCGCTGGGTGACCAACGGCGGCGGGGCCCTGCAGATCCCCAAGGTGATCCGCCGGGCCGTCGTCGCCGATCCGGGCTGGCGGCTTGTCGTCGCCGACGCCGACCAGATGGAACCGCGCGTGCTCGCCGCGATCTCCCGCGACCCCGCCTTCATGGAGGTGGCCGGCCGGCCCGAGGACCTCTACACCGCCGTCTCCCGCCAGGGCTTCTCCGGCGACCGGGACAAGGCCAAGCTCGCCGTCCTTGGCGCCGTCTACGGGCAGACCTCCGGGGACGGCCTCAAGAACCTGGCCGCGCTGCGCCGCCGCTTCCCGCGGGCCGTGGCGTACGTCGACGACGCGGCGAAGGCGGGCGAGGAGGGCCGGCTCGTACGTACCTGGCTGGGCCGCACCTGCCCGCCGCCGGTGGGCTCCGCGGAGTCCGACGACGGCGAGGCCGGGATCCCGCAGGACCGGGAGGACCGGGAGGACCGCGGCTGGACCCCGAGTTACGCCTCGGCCGACACCCGGGCCCGCGGCCGGTTCACCCGTAACTTCGTCGTGCAGGGCAGCGCCGCCGACTGGACCCTGCTGCTGCTCGCCGCCCTGCGGCAGACCCTCGCCGGGATGCGGGCCGAGCTGGTGTTCTTCCAGCACGACGAGGTGATCGTGCACTGCCCGGCCGAGGAGGCCGGGGCCGTCGCCGAGGCGATCCGCGCCGCCGGTGACCGGGCCGGCCGGATCGCCTTCGGCGACACCCCGGTCCGGTTCCCGTTCACGACGGCGGTCGTGGAGTGCTACGCCGACGCCAAGTGACCGCAGGGCCTAGGAGTTCCGGCTCCGGTTCCAGCCGGGGTCCAGCACGAGCTCCTTGAGCTGCTCCAGCGTCAGCGCGGGCGTCTCGCGGGTGGCCGTGCCGCTCTGGTTGGCGGTGTTGTAGGCCGAGACCACCACGCGCACCCCGTTCGGCCGCAGGGTGTCGACGGTCCAGTCGACCACGCCCTTGCCCTTCTCGGCGGGCCGCTGCGTGACCCTCATCTTGACGCCGTCGGGCAGCGTGGTGACACCGGCGCCCGTGAAGCCCGAAGTGTTCTCGTCCTTGCTCACATTGAGCTGGACCAGGGATTTGCCCTTGCCGTCGTCGAGCACGACGTAACCGTACGAGGAGTCCTGCCCGCCCTTGGAGACGACCGGGATCCCGTGGTTGGCTACCAGGAGCTCCAGGGCCGCCTCGGGCTTCATGTACGTCAGCGCGACCGACGACTCCGGCGGGGCGGCCCGCTCCACCTCGGCCGGGCGCAGGTCGTTCAGCGCCGGGTGCCACAGGGCCGAGGTGACCAGGGCCTTCAACTGGGCGGTCGTCAACGGCGGGTTGGGCCGGGAGAGCGGGGCGCCCTTCTCCGCCGGGGCGTTCCACTCGGACGCGTCGACCATGAAGCCCTGCGGGGTCACGAGTGCGGCCCGCCAGACCTTGGTGTCCACCCGGCGGTCCGGGTACTCGTAGCCCTTGTAGAGCAGGAGCTTGGAGCCGTCCGCCAGCTGCTCGTTGGTGCAGTCGTCGTACTCCTGGATGTTCTTGTCCCCGCACTTGGTCAGCTCGCGGGCGTTGCTGCCGTTCGGGTCCACCCGGGAGAGGCCGACGCTGATGGCCGCCTCGCCGCCGCCGTCGTCGTACACGCCGGACACCATCGGGGACTCGTCGCTGCCGCGCGCTTTGGTGTCGGTCAGCTTCCCGCCGGGCAGCAGCTCCTTGAACACGGCGAGCAGTTGGTCGGCGGTGACCGCTCCGGTCCCCGTTCCGTGCAGTCTCGGGTCGGAGCTGCCGTCCTTTGCGGACCCGCTGCTCGGCAGGGTCGGCGGCGCCGCCACGTCGACCTGGCCTGAGCCGGAGCCTGAGCCTTCGAGCAGCCCGCCGGAGTAGGCGCCGGCCGTCCCGATCACGGCCAGGGCCAGCACCGATCCGCCGATCACCGCGGCCCGGCGGCGGGCCACCAGCCGTCGGCCGCGCTGCTCGCCGGCGTCGACGAGGGCGAGCCGGTCGGCCGTGAAACCGTCCCCCGCGCGCCGGAGCGCTTCGCCGAGCTCATCTTCAAAGGGCATGGGGAACCAAACCTTCCGTTTCAGGTGGGTGAGGAAAGGGGAACGGACCGGCGGTCTCAGAGTTCCGCGAACGCGGCGAGGCTTCCGCCGAGTTGCTCCCGCAGCCGGCCCAGCGCCCGCGATGTGCGCGTGCGCACCGCCGCCGAGCTGACGTTCATCGCGTCGGCGGTCTCCTCGACGCTGCGGTCCTCCCAGTACCGCAGCACCAGCACCGCCCGGTCCTTCGGCGCCAGCCGCCCCAGCACCTCCAGCAGCGTCAGCCGCAGCGCCGGATCGGAGCCGGCGGCCGCCGCGCCCCGGTCGGGGAGCTCCCCGACCGGACGCTCCCCCGCCGACCGTCGGCGCTGGTGGGTCAAGAAGGCCCGCACCAGCACCGTCTGCGCGTACGCCGCCGGATTGTCGATGCGGGAGATCCGCCCCCAGTGCAGGTACATCCGCCCCAGGGTCTCCTGCACCAGGTCCTCGGCGAGGTGTGTGTCCCCGCTCGTCAGCAGACACGCCGACCGGTACAGGTGCCCCGACCGGACTGCCGCGAACTCGCGGAACCCGTCCCTGCGACCCTGCCGCATTTACTCCCCCTCGCGTCCGTCTCACCCCATTGACGCGACGGCGGTGCGGGAATGTTTCACCCCTGCCGTAAACCGATCAGCCCGCTCAGCCCAGATCGTGGAAGTAGATGTGGAACTCGTCGCGGACGAAGCCCTCCGCCTCGTACAGCCCCTGCGCGATCGTGTTGTCGTACGCGGTCTCCAGCTGTACGCCGGCCACCCCGGCCTCGCGGGCCAGGCGCAGCACCTCGCGCAGCAGCGCCCGGCCCGCGCCGGTGCGGCGGCCGGACGGGTCCACGTACAGGTCGTTCAGGATCCAGACGGGCCGCAGCGCGAGGGACGAGAACGTGCGGTAGACCTGTGCGAAGCCCACCGCCCCGGCTCCCGGGGTCTCGGCGAGCAGGACGAGGGACTCGTCCTTCGCGATCCTTTCCGCCAGGAAGGCGCGCGGGCGGTCCGGGTCCGGGGTGACCACCTCGTAGAAGTCCAGGTAGCCGCGGAACAGCGCGGCCGCCGCCGGGACGTCCGCCTCCCCCGCCGCGCGGACCGTGACGGCCCCCTCGTGTGCCGCCTGCGCCTGACCGATCACGTGTGTCTCCCTGGTCCGTTCCCGCGCCGTCGGGAACCATTGTGCGCGCGAGTGCGGCTCGGTCGGGGACGTCCTGGCGCGTCAGTGGCCGGTGACGGGCTGGGCGGGGAGCGTGAACACGTGGTCGGGGGTGACGATCTTCGTGATCGCCTCGCCGAACAGCGTGCTCGGCTCGGAGCCCCGGTAGGAGATGTCCGTGTTGAGCAGCACGACCATCGTGGCCTTCGTTTCCGGCATGTACACGGTCAGCGATTGGTAGCCGGGCAGGGAGCCGTTGTGCCCGATCCAGCCCTGGACGTTGAAGATGCCCAGGCCGTAGCCCGTGCCCGGGAGCGCGTCGATCACCTTCAGCCGCTCGGCCTGGGTGGCGGGTGTCAGCAGGGTCCCGGTCGCCAGGGTCTTCGCCCAGCTCCGCATGTCGGTGAGGTCGGAGATCATCGCCCCGGCCGCCCAGCCCCAGGAGGGGTTCCAGTTCGTGGCGTCCTCGGTCTTCCCGGAGGCCGTCTGGTTCGTGTAGCCGTGCGCGTACGGACTCGGGAACTCCGCGCCGGTGGGGAACAGGGTGTGCTTCAGTCCGGCTTCGGCGACGACCTCGCGGTCGATGTAGTCGGCGAGCCTGTCGCCGGTCACCTTCTCCACGACCAGCCCCAGCAGGATCAAGTTGGTGTTGCAGTAGTAGAACTTCGCGCCCGGCTGGAACAGCACCGGGTGCTTGAAGGAGTACGCGAGCAGCTCCTGCGGGGTGAAGGGCCGGTCGGGATCGCTCGTGAAGGCCTTGAAGAAGTCTTCGTCCTCGGAGTAGTTGAACAAGCCGCTGCGCATCCCGGCCAGTTCGCGCAGGGTGATCCGGTCGCCGTTCGGGACCCCGTCCACGTACTTCCCGATCGGGTCGTCGAGCCCCACCTTGCCCTCGTCCACCAGCTGCAGCAGGGCGGTCACGGTGAAGGTCTTGGTCTCGCTGCCGATCCGCATGTTCAGGTCGGTCGCCATCGGCGCGCCGGTCGCCTTGTCCGCGACGCCGAAGGCCCGTACGTACTGGCCCTTCCCGGGGGCCGACAGGGCCACCATCACCCCGGGCACCCGCGCCTCGGCCATGACCTTCTTGACGGCCGCGTCCAGCCGGGCCGCCACGGCGGGTGTGAGCTGCGGGAACTCGTCGGAAGGCTGAGGTGAGACCGGGGCCGAGACCGACGGATCGGGCGGCGCCCCGTCCGAGGCGTGCACCGCCCCGGTCCCCAGGGGTACGGCGATCAGGGCCGCCGCGGCCACCCCGACCACTGTCCTGCGCAACCGTGTCACCATGACCGGCCTCCTAGCGCGCGACGCCTACGCCCCGGCCCCCCAGGTCCTTCCAACGTAGACCCGGCTCCGCACCCCTGCGACCGCAGGAGTGATCGCCTCCGTACTGGTTATGCTCGCCCCATGACCCTGCCCATTACAGAAGGCGGAGTTGGCTCCCTCTTACGCGAGTGGCGCCGACGAAGGAAGATCAGTCAGCACGAGCTCGCCCTTCAGGTCGAGACCTCGGCACGTCATCTCAGTTTCGTCGAAACCGGGCGGTCCCGGCCGAGCCGGTCACTGCTCCACAGGCTGGCGGACGGCCTGGAGATCCCGCTCCGGCAGCGCAACACCCTGCTGGTGTCCGCAGGCTATTCACCGCTCTACCAGGAAACCCCACTTGAAGCCCCGCGGCTCAAGGTGGTGCGCGAGGCGGTCGACCGGCTGATCACCGCTCACGCCCCCTATCCGGCACTCGCCGTCGACGCCGACGAGGACATCGTCGCCATGAACCTCGGTGCCGAACTGCTCCTCGCGGAAGTCTCACCGGCCCTGCTCGTCCCACCCGTCAACGTCATGCGGGTCTGCCTCCACCCCGAGGGCCTGGCCCGGCAAGTGGTCAACGTCGACGAATGGCGCAGCCACCTCCTCGGCAGGCTCTACCGGCAGTCCGTGTACTCGGGCCGGGAGAGCCTGCGCGAGCTGTACGACGAGGTGACGGGTTACGGCCCGCGCACGGCGAAGGACTGCCAAGAGCTCTCCGACACCATCGTCGCCTCGATCCGGGTCCGCGCGCTGGGCACGGAACTGAAGCTCTTCAGCACGATCACCACCTTCGGCGCGGCCACCGACATCACCGTGGCCGAGCTCTCGCTGGAGACGATGCACCCGGCGGACGCCCACACCGCTGCCGCCTTCCGGGCCGCCGCGGAGCGTCAGCCGGACAGGAAGGCCAGCATGTCCTTGTTGAGCCGGTCGGCGTGAGAGGCGAAGAGGCCGTGGGCGGCCCCCTCGTAGCGGATGAATGAGCTGCCCGCGATGAGCGCGGCCGTGCGCGCTCCGCACAGCTCCACCGGAGCCGCCAGGTCGTTCTCGCCGTGGATGACGAGGGTGGGTACGGCGACCTCGGCGGTCTCCGCCCGCTGGTCGGTGGTGAACAGGGTCCGGTAGATCTCCTGCGTGGCCCGCGGGGAGCTGTCCAGGGCCAGGTCGGCCATCCAGCGGGCCAGCTCGGGCGAGACCGCGAGGTCCTCGGGTCCGGCGCCCGCGCCACCGAAGAACGGCGCGGCCAGACCGGCCGCCCAGCGCGGCCGGTCTGCGTCGATCGCCGCGGCCATCGCGTCGAGGAGCTCCACGCCGACCCCATCCGGGTTGTCGTCCGTCCGCATGATGAACGGCGTCGTCGGGCTGATCAGTACGAGCCGCTCGACGCGCTCGGCGCCGTACCGGGCCAGGTACCGGACGGCTTCCCCCGCCCCCACCGCGCAGCCCACCAGGGCCACTTCGGACACGTCCAGGCTCTCCAGCACCGCGGCCAGGTCGTCGGCCAGGGTGTCGTAGTCGTACCCGTCCCAGGGCCGGTCGGAGCGGCCGCAGCCCCGCCGGTCGTAGCTGACGCAGCGCAGGCCGCTCCGCACCAGGTACGGCGCCTGGAACTCCCACACGCGCGAGCTCATCACCCCGGTGCCCAGCAGCACCACCGGCCGGCCCGCACCCCAGTCGGTGCAGTACAGGTTCGTACCGTCTTGCGCGGTGACGTACGGCATGGAGGACAACCCTTCAGTCCGCGGTGGGAGCCGGGATCAGGCGGACCATGACGGCCGCGGCGCAGCAGAAGACGACGAGGGGGATCAGCGAGACGGTGAAGGCGTGCGGGTAGTCGGCCGCCAGCGCCGCCCCGCCGAGTGCGGGGAAGAAGACCGTGCCGGCGACGGCCACGCCGATGGCGGCGCCGCCCTCCTGCGCGGTGTTGACCGCTCCGGACGAGGAGGCGGCGTGCTCGGGGGCGGCGCCGGACAGCACCAGCCCGGTGAGCGGTCCGGTGGTCATTCCCATGCCCATGCCGGCGATCAGCAGGGAGGGGACGAGCCACAGGACGTTGCCGTCGGTGCCGTTCACGGTGACGGCGACGCCGGTCAGTACGTATCCGGCGGCGAGGACCAGCGGCCCGGAGGCCACCAGGCGGCGGCCCATGCGCTCGGCCAGCTTGCCGGACATCAGCGAGGCCCCGAAGTAGCCGGCGCCCAGGGCGAGGAAGAGCAGGCCGGACTCCAGCGGGGACAGGCCCCGGCCCTGCTGGAGGTAGAGCGCCAGCAGGAAGAAGAACGAGCCCATCGCGAGGAAGTAGGTGACGGTGGCGGCCAGTCCGACCGAGAAGACCCGGCTGCGCAAGAGCTCCAGGGAGATCAGCGGGCCGCGTCCCTCCCGCTCGCGCTTGCGCAGGTGCCGGGCGGACAGGGCGGCCAGTACGACGGAGACGACCAGGGACGCCCAGCTCCAGAGCGGCCAGCCCTGTTCGCGCCCCTCGACGAGGGCGGTCACCAGCAGGGCCAGCGCGGCGGTCACCAGGACCGCGCCGGGCAGGTCGAGCCGGGTGCCGTCCGCGTTCTTCGACTCGGGGACGCTGCGGGAGACGAAGAGCAGGGCCACGAGGCTGACCGGCACGTTGATCAGGAAGATGCTCCGCCAGTCGAGGCCGCCGATGTCGACGGTGATCAGGACGCCGCCGATCAACTGCCCGAAGACGCCCGCGAGTCCGACGACCATTCCGTAGACGTTGAAGGCGGCGACGCGGCTCGGGCCGGTGTAGACCGTCCCGATGATGCCGAGGACCTGGGGCACCATCAGCGAGGCGGCGGCGCCCTGCACCACGCGGGCCACCACCAGCAGGTCGGCGTTGGGAGCGAGGCCGCAGGCGGCGGAGGCGACCGCGAAGAGCAGGAGCCCCAGCGCGAACATCCGCCGGCGCCCGAAGAGGTCCCCGATCCGGCCGCCGGTGATCAGACCGGCCGTGAAGGCCACGCCGTACCCGACGATGACCAGCTGCGCCTGGGCGGCGCTGGCCCGCAGGTCGCTCTGGATGGCGGGGATGGCCACATTCGCGATGAAGTAATCGAGAACGGTCATGAAGGTGCCCACCATGACGACCACCAGGGCGCCCCACGACGGCCCTTCACCGGCGGTATCCGCGCCGCTCTTGGTGTCGGTGTACGGAGTTGCTTCTGACGTCATCCCAGGACTCCAGTCGTGCTTGCTCAACCGGTATTTACAACGGGCAGTCAGCTTCCGCCCGTCCTGGTCGTCACGTCAATTACGTCCGAGGTAATGAACAGTTCCGGCCAAACGCCACCCGACCTTGTCCGCGACCTCCGCATTCTTGCCGGGGAGGTTACCGGATGCCCATTCGGCATTCCCGGCCCGACGATCGGCGCACCTGGTTCACGGTGCGGGCACGGTGGGCGCGCATCGGCCGACGGACACCTGCACCGAGGGTTAATCCACCCCTGAATTTACCCCAAATGCACCCAAAGCTTCGCGGAGTTGATCATTCCTCTGGCGGATAACCGTCGACCAGCCGCAAAGACCCTGCCTCGACCGCGAAGTTTCGTGGCAATCTTGAAATCGAGCGTGAATCCCCAGATGTAAGGCGCAACTACCCATGACGCGGGCCACTCCCCCCACAGAGGCCGCCGGTCCGCCGAGGATATGCCCACGCAGAGCACGCCCAAGGAGAATCAAGCCAATGAGGTTTCGAATACTCGGCGCGGTCGGTTATCAGCAGGACGGTCAATTCCACGGAATTCCCGGGGCAAGACAGCGCACACTTCTCGCGGCCCTTCTCATCAGCGGTGGCCGGCCCGTACCCGCCGAACAGCTCTACACGGAACTGTGGGGCGAATGCCCGCCGCCGACCGCCAACAACTCTCTGCAGGCCCACATCTACCGGCTCCGGGGAACCCTCCAGAAGATGGCGGGACCATCCGCCACACCCGCCCACCTGGCCACACGCGCATCCGGGTACACCCTGGAGATCGACCCCGCCGAACTCGACATGAACGTCTTCCGCGGGCGGATCGCCGAATCCCGGCGGGTCGTCGCCGACGATCCCCGGCGGGCCTACGGACTCCTGGAAGAGGCACTCGGACTCTGGCGGGGCTCGCCCCTCCAGGACGTACCGGCCGGGCCCATGTGCCAGAGCGTGGCGCTCCAGCTCGACGAGGAATACATGACGGCACTGGAGGACAAGCTCTGGCTCGGAATCGGGTGCGAGGATCCGTTCCACGTCATAGGGGAACTCAAGCGGATGAGCACCGTCCACCCCTGGCGGGAGCGGATCACCGAGATGCTGATGCTGGCCCTCTACCGGTGCGGACGGCAGGCCGAGGCAGTCGAGGCGTACAACAAGGCGCGCAGCCGGCTGGTCGACGAACTCGGCATGGAGCCGTCGGTCCAGCTCCGGCAGCGCTTCCGCGACATCCTGAACCAGGACCCGTCGCTGCGTCAGCCCTTCCCCGTCTGCTGACGGGCCGTCCGACGTCAGGTGGCGGCGACGGCCAGGACCGCGTTCTGGCCGCCGAAGCCGAAGGAGTTGCTCAGCGCCAGAGCGGTGCGCCCGCCGGTCGCGGAGGTGGCGACCTCGATGTCGAGCCGCGGGTCGAGCTCCTGGAGCGAGGCGGTCGGCGGAATCAGCGACCTCTCCACGGTCAGCACGGCCAGCGCCGCCTCGACGGCTCCGGCGGCGCCCAGCAGATGCCCCGTCACCCCTTTCGTGGAGGTGACGAGCGGGGCGCCGGTGAGCACGCGGGCGAGCATCCGCCCCTCCGCGAGATCGTTCAACGGGGTCGAGGTGCCATGGGCGTTGACGTGCCGGACGTCACCGGGCGAGGCGCCCGCATCGGCGAGCGCGGCCCGCACGGCGGCTTCGGCGCCGCGCCCCGAGGGGTCCGGGCTGGTCATGTGGTGGGCGTCCGCGGTGGCTCCGTACCCCGCGATCCGGGCCCGGATCCGGGCGCCCCGGGCACGGGCGTCGGCGGCTCGCTCCAGGACCAGGACCCCGGCCCCCTCGGCGGCGACGAAGCCGTCCCGCCCGGTGTCGAACGGGCGCGAGGCGGTCGCGGGGTCGTCCTCGCGCCGCGACAGCGCGCCCATGCTGGCGAAGCCGGCCATGACCAGCGGCGTGATCATGGCCTCGCTGCCGCCCGCCAGCACGACGTCGCAGCGGTCCAGGGCGAGCAGGTCGCGGGCCGTGCCGATCGCGGTGGCACCGGAGGCGCAGGCGGTGGCCACCACCAGGTTGGGGCCCCGGGCGCCGAGCTCGATGGCGGTCTGCCCCGCCAGCATGTTCGGCAACTGCATCGGCAGCAGCAGCGGGGACACGTGTCGCGGGCCCTCGTCGAGCAGCGCGCGGTGCTGCGCCTCGACGGTGCCCGGGCCGCCGTCCGCGCAGCCGAGCACGACCCCGACCCGGGCGCCGTCCCACGTCGCCGGGTCCAGTCCGGCGTCGGCCACCGCCTCCTTGGCGGCCACCAGGGCGAACTGGACGAACCGGTCCAGGCGCAGCGCCCGCCGGGCCCCGAGCAGCGCGTCGGGGTCGAAGCCGGGGACGCGGCAGGAGAGCCGGACCGGTTGGCCGTCGAGTACGGGGTCGAGCGCCGCGGTGGCCCGCCCCGCCAGAACGGCCTCCCAGGTCGCCTCCGTACCGACGCCGCCGGGAGTGACCAGACCCAGTCCGGTGACCGCGGTGTCGGTGGCGGTCATCAGACCGTCGACATCCGCTGCTCCACCAGGAGCGCCATGTCGCCGATGGTGTCCACGTCCAGCAGCTCGTCGTCGCTGACGGCCACCCCGAGCTCCTTCTCCAGGATCAAGGAGAGTTCGACCACGGCCAGCGAGTCCAGCTCGACCTCCTCGCGGGTGGCCTCGGGGGTCACCTGCTCGGACTCGACCTTGAGCTTGCTGACCAGGATCTCCTTGAGCGTCTCGAACATCTTCGTCATCTCGGTCTCCTTGGGTACGGGTACGCGTACAGGTACGCGGGTCAGGTGCGGGAGGTACGAATGCTGCGGGGCGGTGCCCGTCAGCCGGCCTTGACGTCGGGCCAGACCAAGGCGGCCGCGCCCCAGGCCAGTCCGCCGCCGAAGGCCGTCATGAGGAGCCGGTGCCCCGCCACGAGGGAGCCGTCGGCCGCGGACTGGGCCAGCAGCAGGGGTATCGAGGCGGCGCCGGTGTTGCCGACCCGCTCGATGTTGGACAGGGAGCGCTCCGCGGGCACGCCGAGCTCCTCGGCCACCGCGGTGAGGATCCGGCCGTTGGCCTGATGGGCGGCGAACCGGTCGACGTCGCCGACCTCCCAGCCCGCCGTCGCCAGAGCCGTCCGCGAGGCGGCGCTCATCCGCTCCACGGCGTGCCGGTACGTCTCGCGGCCGCGCATCCTGAAGAACTCCTCGCCGGGCTCCGGCGGCCGCCCCGAGGACCGCTGGCGCGAGCCGCCCGCCGGGACCTCGATCAGGTCGCCCAGCCGGCCGTCGCTGCCCAGCACCACCGGCCCGACGGCGCCCGGTTCGGCCGGCTCGCCGGGGCGCAGGACGAGGGCTCCGGCGCCGTCCGCGAAGATGACCGCGGTCCCCCGGTCGGCCGGGTCGACGATCGTGGTGAAGGCGTCGGCGGCGATCAGCAGGACCCGCCGGGCGGTACGGGAGGCGATGAGTCCGCCGGCCGTGGCGAGTCCGTACAGGAATCCCGAGCACACCGCGGCGACGTCGAACGCCGCGGCGCCGTCCAGTCCCAGCCGGGCCGCCACCTCGGGTGCGGTGGCCGGGCACGGCCGGTCCGGGGTGGTGGTGGCGAGCACGACCGCGTCCGGGGCCTCGCCGTCCGCCGAGACCAGGGCCCGCCGACCCGCCTCGACCGCGAGGTCGGAGGTGGCGGTGCCGGGTTCGACCACGTGCCGGGCCCCGATGCCCGTACGGCTGCGGATCCACTCGTCGGTGGTGTCCAGGCGGCGCGTGAGGTCCTCGTTGGTCACCACCCGGGGCGGGACGAAGCCGCCGACGCCGCAGATCACCGCGGCCGGTGCGCCCGCTGTCATGCCGGCCGCCCCGCCCCGCCGCCCAGCACGTCGAGGGGCAGTTCCATGTACGCCATGCGGGCTTCGGCCATCTCGTCGGTCCAGCGCTCCGCCATGTCGTAGCGCTGCTCGGCGGTGGTGTCGAGCATCCGTACGCCCGGCCAGATCTCGTAGTCCCCGATCAGGTCGGCGTGTTCGGCCATGCCCTGCTGGAAGAGCTCCTCGCGGTGGATGACGAACTCGCGGTCGGGGATCTCGTCCCACAGCCGCACACCCCGCCTGATGACGTCCAGCACCCCGGCCCGCTCTTCGGGACGCTCCCGCAGCCGGTCGCGGAGGATGGTGCTGGCGACGGTCAGATGACGGATCTCGTCGATGGCCGTGCCGCGGGATATCTCCCCGGTGGCGGGCGACAGGGGGGTCCACTTGCGTTCGCTCAGTTCGGCCGCGGGGGCCAGGACCCCTTCGATGACGATGGCGAACACGGCGACACCGCCGAGGAAGTCCCCTTCGTCCCGGACGATCCCCAGGGTGAAGTCCTCCACCGGCTCCAGCACCCTGCGCCGGTAGTCGGCGGCCATCTCGTCGATGTCCCGCAGCAGGGTCGCCGCGGGCCTGCCGAGTTCCACCAGGTGGTTGCGGAACACCCGCGAGTGCCGGGCCTCGTCGATCATCTGGGTGGCGTAGAACTCCATCTCGGGGATCCCGGGCGCGATGGCCACGTAGTGCCCGAGCAGCCGGGTTGCGATCTCCTCGGCGACGCTGCGGAAGCCGAACTCCAGGGCGAGCGCCTCGTTGAGGGGCCCGGGGCGGGTCAGCAGTTCCGGCACCCCGGCGTCGGCGCGCAGCCCTCGGCCCGTACGTAGCCGTCCGCGCCCTCGTCGAAGGTCTTGCACTGCCCGTCGCGGGCCAGCATCTGACCGTGCGAGAACATGACCATGATGCGCGGGTGGTGCAGCGCGTTCACCCCGCCGGCCAGGGCGATGTCGCACTCGCCGCCCCGCAGTCCCGCAACCGCCATGTGCAGGGCGCTCAGCGACGACGAACAGGCCGTGTCGACGCTGATGCTCGGCCCGCGCCAGCCGAGGAAGTACGACAGCCGGCCCGACAGCGGGAACATGGTGATGCCGGAGGCCAGGTGACCGTCCACGGCTTCGTACGGCAGCGACTCGGTCTCCAGGGCGTAGTCGATGGAGCTGGCCCCGATGTAGACGCCGCCGTTGCCCCGGCGGAGCGGGCTCGGATCGATGTTGGCGTGCTCCAGCGCGTGCCAGGCGGTCTCCAGCACGAGCCGCTGCTGCGGGTCGATGTACTGGGCCTCCTTGGGCGAGATGTTGAAGAACGGCGCGTCGAAGAGGTCGATGCGGTCGAGGAAGCCGCCGCCGTCGGTCTGGATCTTCCCCTTCTCGTCGGGCGTCGACGGCGTGAACGCGGCGGCGTCCCAGCGGTCTTCGGGCAGCGGCCGGATGCCGGACCGGCCGGCCCGCAGCAGGTCGTCGAAGTCGTCGGCCGAGTCGCAGCCGCCGGGGAACCTCAGGCCCATCCCGACGATGGCGATCGCCTCGGGGGCCTCGGAATCACGTGCCATCTCACGCCTCCCTGATGTGGTCGCCGCTGCCGGACAGCTTCGCGCCGAGATGGCCCACGAGCTCCTCGACCGTCGGTTTGTTGAAGAGCACGGTCGCGTCGATCTCGATGCCGAGGGCGTCCTCCAGCCCCCTGCGCAGCTCGGCGAGGCGCAACGAGGTCAGCCCCAGGTCGAAGTAACTGGCGTCGAGCGCCAACTCCTCGTCGTCGCCCATCAGCAACACCCGCTTGAACCGGGTGACGACGAGGGCTTCCAGCACGTCGCGCAATTCCGCCTTGGGCAGCTCGCGCAGCCGCAGGCCGACACTCAAGGGTTCCGGCATCCCGGTCCACCCGCCTCCGGTGAGGGGCGAAACGTACCGCCCAGCGACATTCGGTATGCCTGGCGATACAAACAGGGCACCCTGACGCTGCACTGACCGAGGGCTGACGCCCCGTTCGCCGCTCGCCGCCCGGCCGGATCCGCGACGTGGGACGAGACCGGCCTGGGTGTGCTCGACGGCGGTCCATGCTCTATGTTGCAGAGGCAAAACGCAGGGGGCTTCGCATACCGCGCGCGCACGGCCGCGCCCCGGAGCGGTTGTTGGCGCACGAAGAGCCGAGACTGAGGCGACGGACGACGGATGGCACGGGACTACGACAGCCAGCTTCTGGAGTCGGTGGCGGTACGCCGCCGCCGGATGAGGGACGCGCTGCTGTTCGGCGCGCAGCGGGCGCGGCGCACGGCGGACGAGCGGCTGGGGAAGCTGTTCGCGGGCATCGCCATCGCGGCTGTCCTGTGCGCGGGTTGCGTCGGATGGTCCTTCATCCAGCACACGCTCGCAAAGCAGAAGGCCGAGCAGCAGAAGCAGCAACAACAACAGCAACAGCAACTGGGTCCGGTGCAGCAGTCCGGGAAGCCGTCACCGTCGACGGCACCCTCCAAATCGCCGAAGCCGCCGAAGCAGTCGCCGACGTCCCCGGCTTCGCCGACGGCGCCGCATTCCTCGCACGCGCCCAAGTCGCCCAAGCCGTCGCAGTCGTAGGGGCGGAAGCAGAACGCGTGGAGATCCGGCAGATTTCACAGTCCGGCAGCAGAGCTACGTCCCCTTGGCCCCGAAAGGTCGCAATCCCGCGATGATAGGTTCCCGTAAGTGGTGAGCACAGCAACGACTTCCCGGGCGCAATTGAGCCGGGTGACCCTGATCGGCGAGCGGCGTCGGGCCGACATAGTCCTCCCTTCCGACACTCCGATCGGGCAGCTGCTCCCCGACATCCTGCATCTGCTCGACGACCGGGCCGCGTCACGCCCGATGACCCGTCAGCTGATCACGTCGGACGGTTCCGCGCTGCCGCACGACAGCACCCTCGCGTCGGCAGGGATATCCGACGGCGCCGTCCTGCGGCTCGTCCGGAGCCACTCCGCGCCGCCCGCACCCGTGGTCCACGACGTCACCGACCTGGTGGCAGACGACCTCGATCTGCAGGCCTGGCGCTGGCGTCCCGCCGCCCGGCGGGGCAGTGCGGGGGTGGCGACCGTGGCCTTCATGGTGACCGCCGGGCTGCTCGCCCGCCGCGAGTTCGCGCTGGACGCCCTGGCCGGCGCCCTCGCGGTCGTCACGCTCGTCCTGATGGCGGCCGGTGCGCTCGTCGCCCGGATCGGGCAGGCCAACCGAGGCCTGGCGACCGCCCTCCTGCTCGCCTCCGGCAGCCTGGGCGTCCTCACCGCGTGGACCGCCGCGGACGCCCACCACTGGTCGGGGATCGTGCGGCTCGCCGCAGTCGCGGGCTCGGTCATCCTGACGCTGGTGCTGCTCGGCTACTTCTCGCCGCTCGGCCGTGGCGGGCTCATCGGCGCCGTGGCCACGGCCGTGATCACCGCCGTGTGGGAGGCGGTCGCCGCCGTCCAGGGCGATCCGGCCCGGCTCGGCGCGGTCGTGGTCCTGTTCTCCGTGGTGCTGCTCGGTCTGCTGCCACGGCTCGCCCTGATGGCCTCCGGGCTCACCGCGCTCGACGACCGGCGCTCGGGCGGTGCCTCCGTCAGCCGCCACGAGGTGGGCAACGCGCTCGCCGCCACGCACCGCGGGCTCTCCCTCGCGACGATCGTCACCGCGATCTCGGCGGCGGCCGCCGGCTGGCTGCTGACCCTCGCCGAGAAGCCCACCGTCTGGACGGTGGCGCTCCCGGCGCTCGTCGCCGTGGTGCTGCTGTCGAGGGCGCGGGCCTTCCCGCTGGTCGCCGAGGTCGTCGCGCTGGTCGCAGCCGCGGCCCTGCTCGTCGTACGCCTCGTGATGCTGTGGACCGAGCACGCCGGGGGCACCGGACCGCTCGCCGTCCTGGGTGTGGCGGCGCTGCTGCCGCTGCTCGTCCTCGCGGTGCAGCCGCCGGAGCACCTGCAGGTCCGGCTGCGGCGCACCGCCGACCTCATCGAATCGGTCGGCATGGTGGGGCTCTTCCCTCTCGCCGTCGGGGTGTTCGGCGTGTACGGGCAACTGCTCAACAAGTTCTGAGTCAAAGCGCAGGCGCTCCGGGCGGGGCTGCAGGTCGGAAGAAGAGGGGCAGGGGCAGACATGCCGAACGAAGACAACTGGCAGGGCGATGTCCTGCGCGACCTGAGGGCCGGCGCCCCGGCGCAGGGCGCCCAGCAGGGCCCCGGCGCCCAGCAGCCCGTGCAGCCGTCGGCACAGGGCCCGGCCCCGGCTACCGGCGTGCCCCCGCAGGCCCCCGGTATCCCGGGCCCGGCCGCCCCGCAGCCCGGCCCGGCGCAGGGCCACGTACCGCAGGGCCAGGTACCGCAGGGCCACGTACCGCAGGGCCACGTACCGCAGCCCGCCCCCGGCCACGGGTACCCCCAGGGGCAGCAGCCGGCGGCTCCCGGCGCCCGGGGGGTCCGTACGCCCGACTCCCGGCCCGCCGTCGACAAGAACCTCGCCGGGGCGGTGCGGGGGCCCCGGCGCGGTGAGCCCTTCGCCGCCCGCGCCGTGCGCGCCGTACGGCGAACCGTTTCCTCATCCGCCGCCCGCGAGGTCGCCGAGGCCACCCGCGCGGCCGAGATGCTCCAGCAGCCCGTGACCACCGGCCGCCAGATCGCCGTCACCTCCATCCGCGGCGGCGCCGGCAAGTCCACGGTCGCGGCCCTGCTCGGCACCACGTACGCCCACTACCGGCAGGACCCCGTCCTATTCGTCGAGGCCGACCCGGCCCTCGGCTCGCTGCCGGTCCGCCTCGGCGCCGAGACGCTGCGCTGGACGACCGGCGACGTCGCGGACATCGTCGAACCCCAGATGTCGCTGCTCGACATCACCGGCTACCTCGTCCAGCTCCGCGACAACGCCTGGCTGCTGCCCGGCAGCCAGGGCCAGATCGGCGCGATGCTCGACCTGCGGTCCTACGAGCGGGCCATGGTCGCGCTCCGCCGCTACTTCGGTGTGACCGTCGTCGACTGCGAGACCCTGCCCGCCGAGGTCGCCCGTGTCGCGCTCTCCGCCTCCCAGGCCCGCGTCCTGACCACCCCCGCCACCCTGGACGGCGTCGCCAGCACGTACGCGGTCCTCCAGTGGATGCAGGGCCTGCCCCCGCACGTGATCGCCGGCACGGTCGTCGTGCTCACCGAGCAGGCGCCGCACTCGGGAATCGACCTCACCGAGGCGGTCCGCACCCTCCAGGCCACCGGGGCGGCCGTCCACGTCCTGTCGTACGACCGCCACCTGGCGGCCGGCGGCCCCATCCGTACGGAACTGCTCGCCCACTCGACCAGGAAGACCGCCATCCGGCTCGCCGCGGAAGTCTTCCAGCTCTCCCAGAAGCGCCACTGACCGAGATGCCGAGCCCGACCGTGACGCGACCGATCGTGATTGGCGAACGACGACGATGAGCACCCGACTGATCCACCGCCCGGCCAGGACCGTCAGACCTCCGGCCGCCCCCGCCGCACGCACCATCGAGGCCCCGCCCAACCTCCCCGAGGGCAAGGCGGGCAACATCGCGATGTCGCTGATGCCCGTGGCGGGAGTCATGTCGTCCGTCGTGATGATGACGGTCGTCCGCAACAGCCAGTTCGCCGCCCTCGGCGCGCTGATCCTCGTCGTCACCGTCGTCGGCTCCCTCGCGCTCCTCTTCTCGCAGCGCGGCAAGGCCCAGCGCACCCGCCGCACCCAGCGCGAGGCCTATCTCGCCTACCTGGAGGACCTGCGCGAGGAACTCGCCGGCGAGGAACGTGCGCGCGGCGAGCACGCCGACGTACTGAACCCGCCACCGCACGCCCTGTACGACATCGTCCGCGACCCGGCCCGGCTGTGGGAGCGCCGTCGCACCGACGGCGACTTCCTGCGCGTGCGCGTCGGCACCGGCGAGATGCCCGTACGCGACCTGCAGATCGGCCAGCAGGGCTCCTCCGCCCTCACGCCGCCCGACCTCTTCATGCTCAACGAGGCCTCCGCGCTCACCGCCCGGTTCCGCAGCGGTACCGAACTCCCGCTCACCGTCCCGCTCGACCGCGTCGGCAACATCAGCGTCGTCGGCCCCCGCGAGGACTGCCTGCGCGTCGCCCGAGCCCTGCTGGTCCAGGCCGCCGCCCTGCACGCCCCCGACGACGTGGCCATCGCGCTGGCCGTCCCCGGCGACCGGCTCGCCGACTGGGAGTGGGCCAAGTGGATGCCGCACCTGCTCGACACCGAGCAGCTCGACGGCCCCGTCGCCGCCCGCCGGATCGCCCCCTCCGCGGCCCAGCTCGCCCGGCAGATCGGCCCGGAACTGCGCCGCCGCGCCTCCTACGCCGCCGAGGTGCGCCGCGGACTGTCCGGCCGGGACGCCCTGTCCATGACCTCCCGGCTGCTCGTCGTGACCGACGGACACGGCGAGGACGCCGTCGAACTGCCCCGGCCCGACGATGCGGTGGGCCTGCGCGACATGGGCGTCACCGTCCTGCACCTGCTCGAACAGCGGATCCAGGAGCCGGGACACGTCGGCGTACGGATCACCGTCGACGGCGACCAGGTGCTCATCGAGGACCTGCGCGAGGACGAGCCCATCAGCGCCCACGGCATCGTGGACGAGGTGGGCATCCCCTTCGCCGAGGGCCTGGCCCGGATGCTCGCCCCGCTGCGCCTGTCCGCCGAGTCCCTCATCGACGCACCGCTGTCCGGACCCGTGGACTTCGCCGACCTGCTCGGCATCGACGACGTGGCCCGCCTCGACCTGGCGAGCCTGTGGGCCCCGCGCGGCGAACGTGCCTTCCTGCGCGTGCCCATCGGCATCAGCGACTCCCGCGAGCCCGTGCTGCTGGACCTGAAGGAATCCTCCGAGCTGGGCATGGGCCCCCACGGCCTGTGCGTCGGCGCCACCGGTTCCGGAAAGTCCGAGCTGCTGCGCACCCTCGTCCTCGCCCTGGTGGCCACGCACCCGCCGGAGGACCTCGCCCTGGTCCTCGTCGACTACAAGGGCGGTGCGACCTTCGCGCCGTTCGCCGACCTGCCGCACGTCGCCGGAGTCATCACCAACCTGGAGAACCAGGCCGGCCTCGTCGAGCGCGTCCACGCCTCCCTCGCCGGCGAGGTCAAGCGCCGCCAGCAGGTCCTCAAGGACGCGGGCAACGTCGCCGACATCGGTGACTACGCCGCCCTGCGCGCCGACCGCCGGCCCGACCTGGACCCGCTCCCGCACCTCTTCGTCGTCATCGACGAGTTCGGTGAACTCCTCACCGCCAAGCCCGACTTCATCGACCTGTTCCTGTCCATCGGCCGGATCGGCCGCTCCATCGGCGTGCACCTGCTGCTGTCCAGCCAGCGCATCGAGGGCGGCAAGCTCAAGGGCCTGGACACCTACCTCTCGTACCGCCTGGGCCTGCGCACCTTCTCCGCCGACGAGTCCCGCACGGTCCTGGACACCACGGACGCCTTCCACCTTCCGCCGCTGCCCGGTTTCGGCTTCCTCAAGGTCGACACCAGCCACTACGAGCGGTTCAAGGCGAGCTACGTCTCCGGCGCCTACCGGGGTCCCGTACAGCGCGCGGAACAGGAGGACACAGGTCCCCTCGCCCTTGAGTACGAGGCCTTCAACACCCTGTCCAAGCCCGACAGCGCGGGCCCCCAGGAGCCCACGGCCCGGCGCCGCGAGACCGGGCCGACCGAGATGGGCGTCATCGTCGAGCAGCTGGAGAACGCCGCCGGTCAGGTGCGCCGCATCTGGCTGCCGCCGCTGCCCGACGCGATCAGCCTGGACTCGGTCGCCGGCCCCCTCGACGTGGGCGCGCGCGGAATGCAGCTCGCCAAGCGGCGGGGGCGGCTCATGGTGCCGCTCGGGCTGCTCGACGATCCGACGAAGCAGTGGCAGGGCGAGTGGTACCTCGACCTCACCGTCGCGGGCGGCCACGCCGCTTTCATCGGCGGCCCGCAGTCCGGCAAGACCACCCTGCTGCGCACCCTCGTCCTCTCGCTCGCGCTGACCCACACCCCGCAGGAGGTCGGCGTCTACGGCCTCGACCTGGTCGGCGGCGGTCTCCAGGCCCTGTCCGGCCTGCCCCACGTGGGCGGGATCGCGGGCCGCGCCGACCGCGAGCGCGCGGCCCGTACCGTCGAAGAGGTACGGAACATGCTGGCGACCCGGGAGGACCTCTTCCGCGAGCACGGCATCGACTCCGTCGAGCAGCTGCGCACCCTGCACGCGGCCGGCCGGCTGCCGCAACTGGCCTCCGCGGAGATCGTCCTCGTCATCGACGGCTTCGGCGCGCTGCGAGACGACTTCGAGGAACTCGACGACGCGGTCGTCGACATCCTCAAGCGCGGCGGCGGCTACGGCATCCACGTCGTCGCGGGCATGCTCCGCTGGAACGACGTCCGCATAGCCACCCAGTCGAACTTCGGCACCCGCCTCGAACTGCGCCTCAACGACCCCAGCGAGTCCAGCATCGAGCGCAAGCTCGCCGAAACCCTGTCGCCCGACGAGCCCGGCCGCGTCCTCACCGACGGCAAGCTCTTCGCCCAGGTGGCGCTACCCCGTACCGACGGGCTCAGCGACACCTCCGAGCTCGGCGCGGTCCTGGAGCGCACGGCCCGTACGATCCGCGCCACCTGGAGCGGGGACGCCGCCCAGCCGGTACGGGTGCTGCCGCACCTGCTGGAGCCGCACCTGCTGCCCGGCCCGGTCGCCGAGCCGAAGCGGGTGCCGATCGGCCTCGACCAGAGCGCACTGGCGCCCGTACTCATCGACCTGTTCCACCACGACCAGCACCTGCTGGTCATGGGCGACAGCGAGTGCGGCAAGACGAACCTGCTGAAGACGATCGCCGGCGGCCTCATCGAGCGGTACGGCGAGGACGAGCTGGTCTTCGCCATCATGGACCCGCGGCGCAGCCTGCGCGGTGTGGTCCCGGAGGAGTTCAACGGCGGCTACGCGTACAACACCAAGATGTGCGCCGGGCTGGCCGCGGGCATCGCCACCGAGCTGGACCGGCGGTTGCCCGACGACAGCGCACCCCTGGAGGACCTGGAGCCGGGCAGTTGGGGCGGCGGGCCGCGGATCGTGGTCCTCGTCGACGACTACGACGTGCTCACCACGGCGGGACAGTCGCCGCTCGCCCCGTTCGTGCCGTACATCCCGTCGGCGGCGGACATCGGCCTGCACTTCGTCCTGACGCGCCGCGTCGCGGGCGCCTCGCGCGGCATGTACGAGCCGCTGGTGCAGGGCCTGCGCGAATCGGGGGCCTCGGCGGTCGTCATGGCCGGCGACCGCAGCGAGGGCCAGCTGTTCCCCGGGGTGTACGCCTCCCAGCAGCCCGCCGGCCGCGGCGTGCTCATCCGCAGGGGCCAGTCCAACCGCCTGATCCAGACCGTCCACACCCCCGAGTGAAGGGCCGCAGGACCACATGACCAAGGACGTCATAGCCCTCACCCAGCGGATGCCCGACCCGTCGGCGGTGCTCGCGGGTCTGCTCTCCGGGGGGCCGGACAAGCTGGTGAACGCCACGGGCGAGGGGGCCGTCGTCCAGCTCTGCGACGAGCAGGGCCGGCCGCTGGTCTCGGTCGAGGCGCCGCTGCTGGTCCAGGTCGAGGGAGAGGCCGAGCGGCTGCTCGGGGCCACTGCGCCGCGGGTCCCATACTGGTGGACCGAGGCCCGTGCCACCACGGGCGTCCCCGACGCGGAGCGGCTCGCGGGGACCTTCGCGGCCCGCCTCGCCACCCTTGCGGGCGGGTCGGCCTGGCCGCCGGAGCTGGCGCGCTCGCTGGACGTGGTGCGGACCGACGGGGTGAGCGTCGCGCCCACCCCCGCCGCGGCGCAGCCCGCCGTCGACGTACTGACCCACAGCGTGGCGGTGATCATCATGGACCGCCCGGTCGTCGCCATGACGGCCTGGCTCGCCGACGCCTTCCGGGCCGCGGCGGCGGCGGAGCGGGGCATCCAGATCGTGACCCCGCCCGGTACGAGGCTCTCGCCGGCGGTGCTGTCGAACATGCCGGGCTGGCCCTCGCGTTGGGTCGTGCAGGATGAGCGGGAGGGCTACTACGACGGCCTCTCGGGCGCGGTGCTGCGCTGGCAGGACGGCATGTTCGGAACGCTGGTGTCCCCGCACGCCACCGAGGACGACCCGGCGACCCCGGTCGCGGCCTCGTACCAGGAGCTCGTGGAGACGGGCGAACGGCAGCTGGCCGTCACATTCCGTACGGTCCACCCCGCCGACGACCGGCTGGTGCTCGGCGGGGCCCTGGAGACGGTGTGGCGCGAGCTGACCGGCGAGCTCCCGTCGGGCTGGGGCACGGCGGAGCCCGCGAACCTGCCCTGGTCGCCGGGCCGCCTGACCGACGTCGCCCACGCCCGCTCGCCCGAGCCGACGTGGTTCGTGGTGGTGGGCGGCCGGGATCGCCCCGGCCTCGCCACGGTCCGTGTGAGCCGCACGAAGGCGGGCGTCGCGGAGGGCGTCACCCTCGCCTTCGGCTACGGGGCCGGCGAGGAGCTGCCGCTGGACGCCCTGCACCGCACCGCCGAGACGCTCGTCACCCGCCACCACCTCCAGTCGATGCTCGTACAGCTCCGCAAAGCCCGCCGCGACCTGTTGGTGCCGCCGCGCTTCGAGGGACCGGGGGTGCCGCTGGCCTTCGTCCTGGGCTCCGAGGAGGTCCGGCGGATGCCGGACGACCGGGCCCGGCGTACGCCGCTGGCCGAACAGCCGCTGCGACTGGGGCCGAAGGCCCGTCCCGCCTACTACTACCCGCTGCCCGGGGATCCGTCGGACCTGTCGGGGTGGAGCGACTTCGAGCAGCTGATGAGGCATCTGAAGGGCTCGTGAGGGCGCCTGGCTGTTTGTCATAAGTGCGTCACGGCCGCCTCGTTGCTCGTTGCATCAGCGATGTAATTTGATAGAACTAGTCAAACTTACGGTCGTTCGAGTGTGCGGGGGAGTGGGATGAAGTTCGACATGGGGACGCAGGTTCTGACGAGCCTGATGTCGGGGTCGCGGAATTCGAGTACGGACCTGGGGACGTTGATCAAGCTGCTGGTGGATGCTGCGCAGCCGTTGGAGGGCAAGTTCAACGGTCAGGGCAAGGTGGCGTTCGACTCGTTCAAGGCGCGTTCGGACGGTATCGCGAAGGAGCTGAACGCTTCGCTGGCGGCGATCCTGGGCGGTCAGTCGGGTATGGAGCGGGCTTTCGGGTCGGGTGACCAGGAGCAGGGTGAGAACGCGCGGCAGCAGCAGTCGGCGGCGAACTTCGATGCGGCCCGTTTCTCGGGCCGTTGATCTTGTTCTGAGTTTTCTTCGCGGGGAGTGTGGTTGTGATGGCTGGTGACAAGGACCGTCGTTCGTACGACGTGGGTGCTTCGACGGAGGCGCAGGGCAACATCAAGGTCGTGATCGGTCAGCTGGAGCAGGTGATCGCGGCGCGTGAGGCGCAGGTGGCGAAGGCGATGTCGGACTTCGCTGCGGATGGTGTGGCGGATGACTACCACGCCAAGGAGACGCGGTGGAAGAACGCGTCGCAGGAGGTCAAGAACATCATCCAGCTGTTGAACACGACGCTGGAGAAGAACGACGGTACGGCGCAGCAGACGCTGCAGCGGGCGAAGGCCGCGGTCGACAACATCGGCTGAGCCTCAGCCGAATCGTTTCAGCGGGTCGGCAGGGCAGTAACGGCAGTACGGCAGGACAGTAGGGCAGCGGGTTACACGGGGGTGGGTCGTCGATGACGTCATGGGACATCAAGCCGCAAGGCGTGCAAGGCCAGTTGAAAACCGTCGGCGACCACGCCGGTGAACTGGAGAAGGCCTTGAACACCCTGCTGACGGACATGTCACAGGCAGCGCAGTTCGCCGGCACGGCGATCATGGGCTCGCAGTCGAAGGTCGTCGGCCCGCTGGCCCCCGGCCAGGCGCGGAACGCCATGGGCCCGGTGGCGGCCGCCCTCGGTGAGTACCTGGAACGCCGGAAGCCGGAACTCAAGTCAATGACGGAGCGCATCGAGGCCTGCATGCGCGGCGCCGCGACGGCGACCAACGAGTACCTGGAAGGCGACCTGGACCAGGCGAAGGCGGCCCAGGACGCCGCCCGTTCCGTGAACCTCCAGTACCTGCGCGAGCACTCGGGGGAGCAGAAGTGAGCAACGCACCGGTCGATCCGGCTGAAGTACCCATCTTCACAGGCGACTTCGCGCAGCTCGACCTCAAGGTGAAGGCCATATCGTCGGGCGGGGCGGCGATCGCGACGGCGACGAGCGACGTCCACAGCAGCTTCGGCGGTCTGTCGGCGTTCTACCAGGCACCGGAGGCCGACCAGCTCTTCGCGACGACCAAGCCGGTCTCCGACCTGGGCCTGAAGATCAGCTCCGACATGTGCACGATCGCCGGCGCCCTGGGCACCTACGCCCGCGAGGCGGAGCCGATCGCAAAACGCCTCGACTCACTCAAAAAGGAAGCCGAAGCCTTCCGCTCCAAGGTCTCGGACGACGAGCACTGGGACCGGGACGGCGACCTGATCGACGAGAACCTCGAGCGCCGCAACAAGATCGCCGAGGTCTGGGCCCAGTTCCAGGACGTCGAACGTGCCGCCCATGCCAAGATCGTCGCCCTGGTGGGCGGCACCGCCCTTACCAAGGACGACGGCTCCCACGGCAAGGGCATGTACGGCTACGACGCCGAGGCCATGAAGCAGGCCAAGACCCTGCCCTGGGGCGAGGCGGTCGAGGAGGACATCCCCGCCTGGCAGATCTGGGAACACGCCTGGGAGTTCACCAAGGGCTTCTTCGTCGACGGCGTCTGGGGCACCCTCAAGGGCCTCGGCGGCCTCGTCGGCCTCCAGGGCTGGGACACCTTCAAGCAGTCCTGGACGGGCCTGGCAAAACTCGCCACCGGCCTCGCGATCATCTCCATACCGGGCGCCGGCCCCCTCATCATGGGCCTCCCGGACGACAAACTCCCCTCCTGGGTACGTGACTCGCGCACCGCCCTCAAGGAGACCGGCAAGGCCCTCCTCGCCTGGGACCAGTGGAGCTCCAACCCGGGCCGCGCGGCGGGCGCGGTCACCTTCAACGTGATCACCACCATCGCGACGGGCGGCTCGGGCAGCGCGGCGGCCGGCGCGGGCAAGGCCGGCGCGGTCGCCAAGGCCCTCTCGGCGGCGGGCAAGGTGGGCCACTACGTCGACCCGATGACGTACGTCTTCAAGGGCGCCGGCGCTGGCATCTCCAAGATCGGCGACGTCATGGCCGCCCTCAAGGGCATGGGCAAGGTCGAAGTCCCCAGCATCAACATCGACGGGGCCATCTCCCTCCCCGAGGGCACCGTCCACCTCCCGGACGGCGCGATCAAACTCCCGGACGGCACACCGATCCCGGAAGGTGCGACCAAACTCCCGGACGGCAACATCAAGCTCCCCGAGGGCACGACCACCCTGCCCCCGGACACGGTCAAGCTCCCCGGTAACGGCCCGGGGAAGTTCATGGACCTCGAGGGCACCATCTACGACGAGGCCGGCAAGAAGCTCCCCGGCGAGGCCCCGAAGGACATCGTGGACACGCCGAAGGCGGACGTCCCCAAGGTGGACGTCCCGAAGGTCGACACCCCCGCCCCGGCGAAGGTCCCGGCGATGGCGGGCGCGGGCGCCCGCGGCGGCGACGAGGCCATCCGCCTCGGCAGCGACATCTCGGACCCCCTCCACACGATCGACAACGGCGCCCACGGCGGCCCGCACGGCCTCGACAACACCCCCACGGGCCGAGCCGGCGACCACACCCCGGGCGGCCACGCCCCGGACAACATGCCGCGGAACGACCTCAACAACGGCCCCCACGGCAACGGCCCCCACCCGGACACCCCGACCACGCACTCCCCGGACGGCCCGTCCGGCAGCGGCACCCACCCAGACGGGGCAGGCGGCGGCCACCCGGACGGCACGGGAACGGGCGGCGGCAACCACCAGCCCCCGTCCACGCGCGGCGCCCACCCTGACACCCCGGGCACAGGCGGCGGGGACGACGCGGCGCGCGGGGGCAACGCGGGACGGAACGCGAACCAGGAAGACCAACTGGTCCGGCGCACCCCCGAAGAAGCCAAGGCCATCCAGGACGAGCACGTCCGATTGGCCAATGAGGACCCCGCCTGGCGCACCAAGTACTACGACGCGGCCAATCACCGCAGGCATGCGAATGAAATCGTCGACGGCCAGTACCTTCCCATTCTGAAGGACGTCGGCAATGGAAAATTCATATCCACCAGTGAACTGCCTTATGGGCCCGCCGAGGAATTCCGCCTGACGCCCAAAACTCCTACGCTCGACAATCTCAGCCTTGAGCGGAAGAACACACTCGACGACCTCGCCAAGAAGCACAAGGAATATACGGAGTTCGGGGTTGCAGACCGAGCCCACAAAGCCAACCCGACCGAAGAGACCGCAGCCGCTCTGAAGGCGGCCAAGGATGCCATGGGTGACACCCCGATCAATACAAAGATCGGGGAGAAGCTGGGCGAGGCTTCAGCACGGTTCCACGTCATCCCGGAAGTCTTCCGCGACGCGGTGGAAGTCGCGGATCTCCCCAGCACTGCCAACGGTTCCCGTGCCTTCGACCAGCTGTACCAGCTGAAGAACGGCGACTATCTGATCGTCGAGGCAAAAGCGCCCGACGGACGACTCGCTTGGCGTCAGGGAGTAGGCGCCAACGCGAACAGACTGGTCAGGCAGGGAACGCTCGAATACGCTCACACGATCGTCGACGAGATGTTCGAACGCGGCGGCCGGGACCGGGAGCTTGCAATCAAGCTCCGAATCGCCCTATTGGACAAAAAGGTCCAGTATGTCATGGTTCAGGCGAAGCATCATTCGGGCGCCTATGCTGGTGGCGAGCTCCAGTACTTCAAGATCTTCAAGGAAGAGGGCCAGAGCTAGTGGCTACAGCCATTCCCCGTCACAGCATTTCCCGGCAGGACCTTCCGGGCCGCGAGCCGTCCCTCTCGGAACACACGATGATGTTGATCGACCGAATCGACAAGGCGCCTTTCGCCCTTGAGAACGCGATGTCGACGGCCCTCATCACCGCGTACGAACGGAGTGCGGTCGATCCCACCGCCACCTGGCTGGAGTCATGGGAGGCCTGGGTCGCGGCCATGCAGTGCGGTTCGGCCGTATTCACCGCTGCCACGACGACCGAGGCCAGCGTGCAATGTCTCATCCACCACGAGACCCGCACGGTTCCGGCCTTCATGGATCCCGAACCGTTCGTGGACGCGGGCCACTGGACCACTGCCTTCTACCTGGCGGTTATCTGCCGCAATGCAGAGCGCATCACAGCCCTGTGCAACGTTCCGCCGGCAAAGCTGCGCGAATCGGGGGCGGTTTACGACGCGTACAACTACGCCTGGATCGAAACGCTCCAGGCCTTCTGGCTGGGCCGGCCGGACTTCGCCGACAAGCTCATGGAAGCGGCCCGGGGAACCGACCCCGACCTCCCGTCCATCGCCGGCCACGACCATGTCTCACAGCTCTCGTGGCCCCCCATGGACCTCCTCCGGTGGCGTGCCACCGGCTCACACGAGGAGTTCAACCGCTCGCTCGAAGAAGCGCTCCGCGCCCACAAGGCGTACTGGACGTCCGACCAGGGGCGTGCCGATTCCCCCTACGGATGGGTGGCCTTGGCCCCTCTGGCGATGGCCTGTCTGGCCCAGGACGCCGACTTCCCCATCGAGGTCGAGTCCGAGTACCTGCCCGAGCACCTCCTCAAGGGCACATGGGCCGGGGAATTCCCCACGTGAGCAGCCCGGTGGTCCTGAGCGTGTCCCGCCAGGACCACCCGAACGAACCGGACTGCTTCCCCCGAGTCCTCCTCGCCTTCGCCCCGCCAGAGGCATTCGACGCCTGACAGCACACGTATCAGTTCTTTTGAGGAGAGGCGCGTTGCGCTCGAACATCTCCCGTCACTCATTTCCTACGGGGAACACGGAAGCGGCACTCGCCCTTCTCAAGGAGCGCGCGGAGGCATGGATCGGCCGCCTGGAAGGACGTCCCACCGCTCTCGGCTCGGCCCTGAACAGCACTCTCCTCGTCGCCCAGGCACACTGCCTCATGGACCCGAGGGGTGCGATCTATCCCACCTGGGACGCCTGGGTGACCGCGATGCAGGTCGGCTCGGCCGTGTTCGCCGCTGCGACCACGACCGAGACCCACGTCCAGTGCCGCATCGCGCACAAGGACATCACCCTAGAGGCCACCGGTCCGCAGCCCTACGTGACCCCGGCCTCCTGGATCACCGCGTTCTACCTGGCCGTGGTGTGCCGGGAGCGTGACCGGATCACCGCCCTGTGCCGGGTACCGCTGTCACTGCTCCGGGAGAACGGCGGCGTCACCCAGGAATTCGAGTACGCCTGGATCGACACCCTCCAGACCTACTGGCTCGGCGGCCCCGACCTCGGCCAGAAGCTGGTGGCCGCGATCGACGGGACCGACCCGGAGACGGCATCGGACCCGGAGACGGTGGGCCGGTTGTTCTACCCGCCGATGGAGATGTTCCACCGCGTCATCCGCAACGACGCAGAGGGCTTCAACCGCGCCCTCGACGCCGCCCTGCAGTGGCACCGGGAGTACTGGACACAGGAGGACCGGTCGCAGCTGATCTCGGGCCTCGTCGCGCTCGCTCCGCTCGCCATGACCTGCTTCGCCCGGGAAGCCGGCATCTCGATCGAGGTCGAGTCCGACTACCTGCCCGCGGTGCTGCTCAACGGCAACTGGCTCGGAGAATTCCCCACGTGACGAGCTCCGCCCCGGGCAGACGGCACGGAGTGCTGGATGTGCCGCGCCAGGACTACCCGCAGGACCGGTGGATGGCAGTGGTCCCCACCATGGAGGAGTCCCTGGCCGATTCGCTGGAGAAGATCGAGACCTCACACAACTCCAGGTCTGACGCGATCATGGAGTCGCTGAACGTCGCCCTCGTCCGCTGCGTCGCGGACCCGGGTGCCGTCATGCTGGAGACCTGGGAGTCCTGGCTGCTGGCCATGCAGGTGCACTCGGCCGTCTTCGCGGCCACCACCACCGACCAGACGACGGTCACCTGCAAGATCCGCCAGGAGGAACGCCACCTCGACACCACCGGGCCCCAGACCTACCTCAACGCGGACACCTGGCTCGACGCCTTCTACCTCGCGATGATCTGCCGCGAAGCGGCCCGCCTCGACATGCTGGCACGGATCCCGGTGTCCCTGCTGCGCGACTTCGGCGGCACGCTGGACGAGTACACCTACGCCTGGGTGGAGACCCTCCAGAGCTTCTGGCTCCGCCGCGACGACCTGCGCACCCACCTCGTGCGCGCCGTGGACCTCAGTGCTCCCGAGCAGGCCCGCGTCGTCGACGCGGAGGAGATGAGCAAGCTCCGCTACCCGCCGATCATGATGCTCTACCGCTACCTGCGCAACGACGCCGCCGGCTTCAACGACGCCCTGGCCGACGCCGTCCGCTGGCACAAGGAGTACTGGACCGCAGACGAGGACCGCACCCACAACATCCTGGGCGTCGTGGCCCTCGCCCCACTGGCGATCGCCTGCCTGGCCAAGGCCAACGGCCTCCCCTTCGAGGTCGAGTCCGGCTACCTCCCCGAGGCCCTCCTCGATTTCGCCTGGCGCGGCGAATTCGACGCGTAGAACCGCGAAAGCCACAGGCACCCTGCGCCGGGCTTGCCCAACGACAAACGCGGCGGTACCGGATTCGGCGGCGGAGACCCGCCTCCAGAGCCCGGTGGCCCCCGGCCAGGCCGCGCCCTGCCGCAGGAGGCCATCCATCGGCCATGGACCGACGCTGCTACTGCGGCGTCTCCTTCGGGGCGAGCGGCAACCGAACGAGCGTCCCCGATCTGTTGATCAGCATCTCGGGGACATCTTCCTCGTAGAAACGGATCTGGCCGATGGGACCCTCGGTATCGGAGTGGCAGGCGAGACGTTCCGCCAGCGAATCGAAGTCCGGCATGAGCTCGGCATGGATCTCGTACCGTACCGTCAGCGCCCACCCGTTGGCGGTCCTGGCGAGCTCCGCCACCCGGACACCGCCGGTGCGCACTGCCGGGCCGCGCGATGCGAGCAGGGGTACACGTCGAGTTCCCCGTCCGCCGCTCGCTCCTCTTCACCGAGGTGCCACCGCAGATCGGCGAGGACGGCAGGCGGCACCGAGTCGCGGAGGTTCAGGGCCAGGTCCACCGCATACAGGTCACTCATGTCCCTAGCCTAGAAGGACCGTCGAGAAACGGCTCAGCTCCACGGGCGGCGGCCCCGACCGGGCCTCGTCCACGGGCGGCCACTCGGACGAGGTGGCTGGACTGCCACCGACGCCCGCTCCCTCGGTGGCGACCGCCTGGTGGCCCTGGCCCCGCTCGCGGTCGCGTGCATGCCCTACGACGCGGACATTCCGATCGAGGTCGGGTGGAAGTACCTTCCCCAACACCTGCTCAAGCGCTCCTGGGTGGGCGAGTTCCGGACGGGATTGAAACACCCATAATCGCCACCGTTCGCGACCACAGAGCCAAGAGGAGCCTTCCGTGACCGTCATCGTGAGTCGGCATTTCACCCCCGGCGCCACGGAAGAAGAATGGGCCGAGCGTCTCTGGGTGAGCCTGGCCCGGGACATCAGCGAGCTGGAGGAGTACCCGCATTCACTCCCCACGGCCTTCAACGACGCGCTGCTGCACCTCGGAGCGCGCTGCACCGTGGATCCGTGTGCGGAGCGGCTGGAGACGTGGGAGGCCGTGGTCAACACGCTGCAGCTGGGCTCGGCCGTGTTCGCCACCGTGGGCGCGGACGAGGGCACCGTGGAGTGCCGGATCAACCGGGAGATGCGCACGCTTCCGGCCGAAGGCCCGGCAGCCTTCGCCGACCTGGGCGCGTGGCTGACCACGTTCTGGCTCGCCATGGTCTGCCGTGACCAGCAGCGCCTGACCCAACTTGCGGAAGTCCCGCTCAGCCGCATCTCATCCAGCGGCTACGACACCTTCGTCTGGCACTGGGTGGACGCCCTCCAGACCTACTGGCTCCAGGGCCCCGACCTGGTGGAGAAGCTCACCCTCGCCGTCGAGATGTCCCAGCCCGATGTCGCCACGCTCACCCCGCACGGCCTGCTCCGTACTGTGCTCGCCCCGCCCATCAACCTCTTCTACCTGCTGATCACCAACAACCCCAGCGGCTTCAACGAGTTCTTCGTCCAATCCCTCGAACTCCACCAGGCCTACTGGACCGTCGACGAACAGCGCGCGGAAAAGCCCGACGGCCACCTCGCCCTGGCCCCTCTGGCCCTCGCCTGCCACGCACGCGACCGTGAAATGCCGATCAACGTCGAATCGGGATACCTTCCCCACCACCTCCTCACCCGCGACTGGGTGGGCGAGTTCCCCACATAACAGGTGCGCGAAACGTGACGGTGGTGGTGAACCGTCATTCCGTCCCGGCGGTCGACGACCGCGCTCACCCTCGCCAAGGGGCACCGCCTGCTGGACCCGAGAGCCTCGATCTTCCCTGCCGCAGCGCCGACGGCTCACCACCGAAGGCCCCCGCGTCAGCTGCTACGGGGCAGTACGGGCCGCAGCAGGCGGCCACGGCGGGCCCGATCCCGTTAGCTCAGCGTTCTGTCTCCGCTCGTTCGGTGCGCTGGACGCCAGGACGTTCCCCGCGCGCTTTAGGTCGTCCAGCGGCTGACGACGGGGGTTGGCCGTCCCGCAGCGCGTCGGACGCGGTCGACGCGACGAAGCCGCCGGACGTGTTTCACGAATACGCTCAACGGATGAATGCGCAAGTGCCACCATTGAGCCATGTCGGGTATGCGGGGGACGAACCCCGCGCCTTTGGGGCGCCTTGTACTGGACCGGTACGAGTTACTTGAGCACTTCCCGGGAGGCATGGCAGAAGTCTGGAAAGCCCACGACCTGCGGCTGGACCGCACCGTCGTCGCCAAGTTCCTTCGCGTCGCGGACCGCGGCACCCATGCGGCCCGCCGCTTCCTGCGCGAGGCCCGGATCCTCGCGGCCATCGACGATCCGCACGTCGTCCGCATCCACGACGTGGACGAGACCGAGATGGCCGGAACCTGGCACCTCTACCTGATCACCCAGTTCATCGAGGGCCGCACCCTGCGCGCCGCCGTCCCCAAAGGGCACCGGCTGCCCGTGGCCCACGCGCTGGCCTGGGCCGCCCAACTGTGCGACGCGCTGGTCCCCGTACACGCCCGGGACCTCGTCCACCGCGACGTAAAACCCGGCAACGTCATGGTCCGGGAGCCCGCCGGCCGGCTGATCCTGCTCGATTTCGGCATCGCCCGCTCCTACACCGCCGTCGGCGAGCTCGGCTACGCCGCCGGCATCACCGCCACCACCCAACTCCTCGGCACACCCGAGTACATGGCCCCGGAGCGGTTCCTCCTGGAGCCCGTCACCCCCGCCACCGACCTCTACTCCGTCGGCTGCGTCCTGTTCGAGATGCTCACGGGCCGCCAGCCCTACGTCTCCCACGGCGACTACGGAGCCCTGGCCAAGCAGCACTGCCACGCCGTGGTGCCCTCCGTGCGCGCACTGCGCCCGGAAGTGCAGCCCGCCGTGGACGTGATGGTGACCCGGCTGCTCGCCAAGAACCCCGGCCAACGCCCGGCCGACGCCCGGGAGATGGCCGCGCTGTTCCGCGCCCTCAGCGCGGCGGTCAGCCCGGTGCCGACCGTGATCGTCACCCCGTGCACCCCGCCGCCACCGCCCCCGCCACCCGGGCCGCCGGCCGATCCGGCGGCCGAGGTCGAGGCCCGGTGCAACGCCGTACTGGAGGCGGAGCCCGACCCTGTCGAGCGGGTCAGACGGCTCGGCGAGGTCCTCGACTACGCGGCCGGCGTGCTCCCCTCCGACCACCGCAGCGGCTGGCTGATCGTCCTGCACCTCGCCCAGGCCCTCGCCCGGGCCGGTATGCCCTCCAAGGCGGCCGACCGGCTCGCCCCGGTGGCCGCGCGGGCCCGCCAGGTCCTCGGAGCCGACGACGAGCTGGCCCTCGTATGCTCCCTCAACCTGGCCCGCTACCTGGGCGAGGCCGGGCACGCCCCGCTGGCCGCGCAGCACCTGCTGGAACTCCTCACCGCGGTCTCCGGAGACCTCTCCGCCGCCGACCCCCGCATGTCGGAGATCCGCTTCGACCGGGCCCACTGGCTGGCCGCGGCCGGCGAACAGGCCCTCGCGGCCACCGAGTTCGAAGCCCTCTACCAGGACCACCTGACGGCGCACGGACCCGACGATCCGAGAACCGTACGGGTGTGGGAGCTGATCAACCGCGACCCGAAGTGAGAGGCAGCTCAGTCCGCCCCCGTACCGCCTCATACCGCCGCACTGCCTCACCTCCGCACTGCCTCACCTCCGCACCGCCACCATTCCCTGGGGAGGGATGACGAACATGGCTGACATGTACGACCTCAACGCGATCCGGGACAGCTTCTTCGCCAGCCAGTCCAAGAAGCCGACGGGCCAACAGCAGGACGTCTACGTCGACCGCGAGGGCAAGGTCCGTCTCGGCTACGGCGGCGAGGACGACGCCCCGCTGTCGAGAGTCCCGCAGAGCACCTTCGCCGCCCTCGGCACCCCAGACCGACTGGCCCGGGAGTACGAGGTCGTACGGACCAAGTTTCCCGCCAACACCTACTACGAGGACGCTCCCGGAGCCGAGGGCTGGGTGTACGAGATCACCACGATGTTCCATCGGACGTACGTGATGTGCGCCCACTTCAACGGCACCGAGTACCAGGTACGGCTCATCGAGCCCGAACTGGAATCCCTCCCCAGCCACGACGCGCACGGCGTGCACCTCTACACCAGCGGGCTGATCTGTCTGTCCGAACGACCCGGTTCGGGCCAGCCCACCCTCCAGGAGGCCTACGCCCGTTCGGCGGCCTGGGCCCTGGGCGTGGACTTCGTCGCGATGGGCCACCCCTTCCCCTTCAACCGCAAGCAGTAACAGCCCGCCCGAAGCGGAAGGGACCGATGCCGTGCTGCCCGTACATGTCTTCGACTACGTGATCGACCAAGTGGGAAAGGACATCGGGCGGACCAGGCCCGAGCAGGGCGGCGCCCTGCTCGGGCTGCGCGGCCGCGACGTGCTGACCGGCTTCGTGCACGACGCCCACGCGCAGGTGACACGGGTCGAGTACAGCAACACCGCCTGGCTGCTGGATGAGATCAGCCGCCAGGAGGCGGCCGGCCCGATCCGGTTCAAGGGCATCGTCCACTCCCACCCGCTCGGCATGCCGTACCCCTCCCGGCAGGACCACAGCGAGTACGGCCGCACCCTGGAGGCCGTTCCCGACCTCGGGCGGTACATCGCCCCGATCGTCACCCACGACCTCACCACACCGCTCGACCGGCACGAACTCGCCGTAGAGAACGCCCGGATGTCCTTCTTCGGGGCCATGTGGACCGCGCACGGGGTGCAGCTCCAACCACTGCGCCCGGTGGTCGTGCCCCTGGC
This sequence comes from Streptomyces sp. NPDC006463, assembly GCF_042870715.1. Classification (NCBI taxonomy): domain Bacteria; kingdom Bacillati; phylum Actinomycetota; class Actinomycetes; order Kitasatosporales; family Streptomycetaceae; genus Streptomyces; species Streptomyces sp. NPDC006463. Next base: position 131,576 of record NZ_JBIAHP010000010.1, read on the forward strand.
AGCCGCCCTCCGGGAGGCCGGCATCTCCTGGTCCGACGCCTACCCGCTGACCTGCGTGGTCGGCGGGGCGGCCGGCGTACGGGTCCCGCTGCCGCGGAACCGGTCCGGGGCACGCCGGTACCTCTTCGCCACCCCCGACTTCCCGGTCACGGCGCCGCTGCTGCTGGAAGAGGCCGGAGCCGACGGACACCATCCGGAGCTGCTGGTCATCGAGTTGCCCTGGGACCACCGGGTGCCGGAGCGGGAACGGCTTCGGGAGGCCCTGCGGAACGCGGGCGGGAGTGCGGGTGCGGGTGCGGCTGCGGGCGCTGCCGCCACCGAACCGCCGCAGGTGGGAGGCGGAGAACCCTTCGCCTCCGGTCCGGTGCACCGGGACGCCCTCCCGGGCGCTCGGCCCGAGCCCCCGTCCCCTCAGCCTTCCGTTCCCTCTCCGCACTCTCCGCACTCACTGCCCGACCCGCACGCGTCGGCGCCCGTAGCCGTGCCCGTACCCGTACCCGTACCCGTGCCAACGCCCGATCCCGCGCCCTCGCCGGTCTCCCCCGACGCCGCGGCCCGTCCCGCCGAACGGCCCTCCGGACGGATCCGCCGGCTCACCATGCGGGTGGGAATCGGCCGGACCCGGGCGGCCCGCTCGGGGCTGTTCGCCCGTACGGGCGGGCTGCTGTCGCCCGCCCTCGCCGACAGCCACGTCCTGCTCGTCGGCGTCGGCTCGGTGGGCAGCTACCTCGCCGAGGTCCTGGTCCGCTCGGGCGTCGGCAGGCTCACCCTGGTCGACCCCGACCGAGTGGAGCCGGCCAACCTGGGCCGCTCGATGTTCGGCACACGGGACATCGGCCGGAACAAGGCCAAGGCCACCGCCCGCCGCCTGAAGCGGGTGAACCGGCGGCTGAAGGTCACCGTCCTCAAGCGCGAGGTCGCCGCGCTGGACAACCACACCTGGCAGCAGCGGATCGCCGACGCCCAGTTGGTGATCGCCGCGACCGATGACAACCACGCCCAGGAGCGCCTCAACCACCTCGCGTACTTCGTCGGCCGCCCGGCCCTCTTCGTCGGGCTGTACGAGGGCGCGTCGGGCGGCGAGGTCGTGTTCACCACCCCCGGATCCCCGTGCTGGTCCTGCGCCACGGGCGGGGTCCGCGAGTCCCTGGGCGATCTGGGCCACCAGCCGCGCACCAACTACGACACGGGCCGGTTGTACGCCGTACCGGGCCTGTTGACCGACATCCACCACCTGACGGCGGCCGCCGCGAAGATCGCGCTGGCCCTGCTGCACCCGCCGGGCGGCCGCGAACGGATCGGCAGCTTCCTGGCCACCCCGCTCCACAAGGACCTCTCACTCGCGCTGTTCGCCATGGAACCCGACCACTGGTTCTTCCCCCGGGTACTGGGCGAGGTTCCCGGCCAGTACGCCTTCCAGAGCATCTGGCCACGTACCCGGCGGCGACCTGACTGCCGGGTCTGCGGGGACCCCTCGCTGCGCAGCGACCCGCGGGAGCACGCTGGAGCGGGTAACGACGCGGAGATCACCAGGCGCCAGAAGGAGGCGTACGAGCAGCGGCTGCGCGGCCGGAACGCCGGGGCCTCCGGCGGCCGCCACCGCTGAACCCGGCAACGTGCCCGAGCGCCCGGGGCACACGGAACCCGGAAACAAGTAGGGGAACAGGTAAGGGGACATGGCCGACGACACGACCGAGGCTATGCGCCGGGCCCGCGAAGCCCGGCTCAAATACGGCAAACCGGCAAGCCCGCCCGTGCCTCCGGCGCCCCCGGCGACTCCCCCGCCGCCACCCCCGCGGCCCAGGCCCAGCCCCAGCCCCAGGCCCAGCCCCAGGCCGGAACCGGAACCGGTAGCGGCCCGCCCCACGCCGCCTTCGCCCCGGTCCCGTGCCGGGCTGGGCGGCCTCGCAGGAGTGGGCCAGACCGGCGCACTGACCCTCCTCCTCTGGCAGTTCCTCCGCGTGATCGACTGGCCACTCCCGTTCCAGAAGGCGGCCGAACTGTCGGTGCACTGGCGGTTCCCGCACGAGCAGGCCGCGCGGGAGACGGCCTGGGCCGGATTCGGCGAAGTGCGCGACCTCGTGCTGTTCCAGGGCCCCGGCCGGGACTACCCCTGGCTGTACCCGGCCTGCGCCGTCCTGCTCCTCCTCCTCGTACGGGTGGCGAGGACGCCGGCCGCGCTCCAGGGCCTGCTGGGCTCGGCCGTGGCGCTCTACGGTCTCGCAGCCCTGGTCGCGAGCGGCCCAACACTGCTGACCCTGTGGCCGCTGACAGCCGCGCTGCTGGTGCTCAGCGCGGGCCTTCTGTACTGGATCCGGGTGTAGGGAAGCCCCGAACAACAGAAAACCCCCAGGTCGCAGCAACGCGACCTGGGGTTCCTCTGAGCCGCTTGCGGGATTCGAACCCGAGACCTACGCACTACGAAGCCCAACAAGATCATCTCGCCTGGTGCCAGCCTGTGCCACAAAATCCCGTTTCCCCAGGTCAGAAGCACCCTGATCTGGGCTGAAGCCCGAGCGGGTACGCACTACGTCAGGCCATGGCGGGCCACGCGGCCGGCCCCGGGCACCCGCTCGGCCCCCGGCACCACAGCCACGGCAGCAGAACGACCTTGGCTGCGGTCATTGCGAATGCCGTGTGGCGGCCGTGCCTGACCGGGCTGCTGGAGGCAGAAGAGATCGACTAGCGGAAGGTCGGTACACACCGCCGGATCAGGGCACAGTCGCTGCTCCGATACCAGCGCCAAGACGACCGGAAGCGACGGGGGGCCGCGGACGAACTCACGGCCCTGAACAAGGAGATGGGGCTGATCTGACCCCGGGGCGTTCACCGTCGTCTACGACGCCTGCGTCTTGCACCCGAGCACGCTGCGCGACCTGCTGATCCGGATGGCCCAAGCTGGGCTCGTGCAGGCTAGGTGGACCGAAAAGATCCTGGACGAGGTCTTCGCGAATCTCCAGGTCAACAGGCCGGAGCTCGCCCCCTCAAGACTGGCCCGGACCCGCGAGTTGATGAGGCGGACCGTGCGGGACTGCCTTCAACGACTACGAACCGCTCGAGTCGGCCCTACAGCTACCTGACGCCGGCGACCGCCACGTACTTGCCGCCGCCATCAGTCCCGAGCAGCTCTCGTGGGAGGCGATGCGCCGGATGGGCTAGGCGTTCATGCCTGGATCCGGTGTCTGAAACCAGAACTGAGACCGAGATCACCCGGGCGGCCCGTGCACGACGGCGGCGCAAGATCCGGAGAATAGCAAAAGCCCCAGGTCACGGCGAGTGAGTCCTGGGGCTTCTACAGAGCCGCCTTCGGGATTCGAACCCGAGACCTACGCATTACGAGTGCGTTGCTCTGGCCAACTGAGCTAAGGCGGCACCGCTGGTCAGACAAGTATTCCCCCGAAGAGGTGTGCTCATCAGCAGCGGCGCCAAGTCTACAGGGTGTGGACGGGTGCCCTGAACCAGGTTCTCCGGGGGCCGGGAATCGGGCGCCGAACGGTCAGCACTTCTTGCCGTCCGCCGGGACCTTGCCCTCCAGCAGGTACTGGTTGATCGAGGTGTCGATGCAGCCGCTGCCGCGCCCGTACGCCGTGTGGCCGTCGCCGTCGTACGTGAGGAGGGTGCCCGAGTCGAGCTGGCCCGCCAGGGCCTGGGCCCACTTGTACGGGGTCGCCGGGTCGCGCGTGGTGCCGACCACCAGGATCGGCGCGGCGCCCTTCGCGGTCAGCGCCCTCGCCGCGCCCGTGGCTTTCACCGGCCAGTACGCGCAGTTCAGCGAGGCCCATGCCAGGCCGGCGCCGAAGACCGGGGAGGCCTTCTCGAAGGACGGCAGGGCGGCCTCGACCGACTCCGGGCCGCTGAAGGCCGGGGGCTGGTCCAGGCAGTTGACGGCGGCGTTCGCGGCCATCAGGTTGGCGTACTTGCCGTCCGGATCACGCTCGTAATAGCTGTCGGCCAGGCTCAGCAGGCCCGCGCCGTCGCCGTTCATCGCCGCCGTGAGCGCCTCGCGCAGCTGCGGCCAGGCGCTCTCGTCGTACAGGGCCGCGATCACTCCGGTGGTCGCCAGGGACTCGCCCAGCGGACGGGCCTCCTCCCCGGTCGGTACGGGCTGGGCGTCGAGCTTGCGGAAGAAGTCCTTCAGGCGGTCCGCCACCGCGTCGGGATCGCCCGTGCCGAGCGGGCAGCCGGGCTGCTTCGCGCAGTCCTTGGCGAAGGCGGTGAACGCCGTATCGAAGCCCTCCGTCTGGTCCCGGTTCAGGTCCACCGCCGGGCGGCTGGGGTCCATCGCCCCGTCCAGGACCACCCGTCCGACCCGGTCCGGGAAGAGGTCCGCGTACGTCGCCCCGAGGAAGGTGCCGTACGAGGCCCCGACGTACGCCAGCTTCTCGTCGCCGAGCACCGCGCGGAGCAGGTCCATGTCCCGGGCGGCGTCGACGGTGGAGACGTGCGGAAGGACCTTCTGCGAACGCGCCTGGCAGCCGGCGGCGAACTCCTTGAACGCGGCCACCAGCCCGGCCCGCTCGACCGCGTCGTCCGGCGTCTGGTCCACCTGCGTGAACTTGTCCATCTGCGGGCCGGTCAGACACTCCACCGGACTGCTGCGGGCCACCCCGCGCGGGTCGAAGGAGACCATGTCGTACCGGGCGCGGACGGCCGCGGGATAGCCGATGCCCGCGTACGCCTGCAGGTACCCGATGCCGGAGCCCCCCGGTCCGCCCGGGTTGACCACCAGGGAGCCGAGCCGCTTGCCCGGGCCCGTGGCCGGCCGGCGGGCCACCGCGATGTCGACGTCCTGGCCGGAGCCGGCGTTCGCGTAGTCGAGCGGCGCCTTCATGGTGGCGCACTGGAACCCGGGCACACCGCAGTCGCGCCAGGTCAGCTTCTGCTCGTAGTACGGGCGCAGCGCCGCCGCATCGGGGGACGGCCGGGCGGACGGCGAACCGGAGCCCTCCTCGGAGGACGCGACGGCCCGGGGTCCCCCCGACCCGCCCGAGGTGCATCCGGAAAGCAGCAGCCCGGCGGCCGCGATCACGATCCCGGTGGTACGCAGCAGGCGACTGGTGTCCATCCTTGGAGCCTACGTGCTGCCGGCCCGGGCCAGGAGGTGATCCGCCGCCGTCCGGCCCAGGAGGGCGGCGCGCCTTCCGGGGCCCGCGCGGGCCAGGCACCGGCGGGGTGGGTCCCGCCGTCGGCGGCCGGTCCGCCCGTACGGGTGAGCTCGTCAACCGGACGTGGACCGGGCGCGGCGCTCCGGTGCCCGCTCCGCTGGTCAGAGCAGGGTCGGACCGGCGGTCACAGCAGGTGGTCGGATCAGCGGTCAGCCCGCGCGCAGCGACATCGTCATCGCCTCGACCGCGAGGAGGGGGGCCACATTGCGGTCCAGGGCGTCCCGGCAGGCGATGATCGCCTCGATCCGGCGCAGCGTCCGCTCGGGACCCGAGGCGCGGGCGATCCGGTCGAGGTCCTGCCGTATCTCCTCATTGGCGATGGCCACGGACGAGCCGAGCTGCAGGGCCAGCACATCCCGGTAGAAGCCGGTGAGGTCGGTCAGGGCGAGGTCGAGGCTGTCGCGCTGGGTGCGGGTGCGGCGCCGCTTCTGCCGGTCCTCCAGCTCCTTCATCACGCCCGCCGTGCCGCGCGGCATCCGGCTGCCCGCGCCCGCTCCGGCGCCGAGCGCGGCCCTCAGCTCCTCGGTCTCCTTCGTGTCGACCTCCTCCGCGACCTGCTTCGCGTCCTCGGCGGCGGCGTCGACCAGCTCCTGCGCCGCCTTCAGGCAGCCGCCCACGTCGTCGACCCGGAGCGGGAGCCTGAGCACGGCGGCCCGACGGGAACGGGCGGCCTCGTCGGTGGCGAGCCTGCGGGCCCGGCCGATGTGCCCCTGGGTCGCGCGGGCGGCGGCCGCCGCGGCGGCCGGTTCGATGCCGTCGCGCCGGACCAGCACCTCGGCGACGGCGTCGACGGGCGGGGTGCGCAGCGTCAGGTGCCGGCAGCGGGAGCGGATCGTGGGCAGCACGTCCTCCAGCGAGGGCGCGCACAACAGCCACACCGTCCGCGGAGCGGGCTCCTCCACGGCCTTGAGGAGCACGTTGCCCGCGCCCTCGGTGAGGCGGTCGGCGTCCTCCAGGACGATGATCTGCCAGCGGCCGACGGCCGGGGAGAGCTGCGCCCGGCGGACCAGGTCACGGGTCTCCTTCACGCCGATGGACAGCAGATCGGTACGGACGATCTCCACATCGGCGTGCGTGCCGACCACAGTGGTGTGGCAGCCGTCGCAGAACCCGCAGCCCGGCTGGCCGCCGAGGGCCCGGTCGGGGCTGGTGCACTGCAGGGCGGCCGCGAAGGCACGGGCGGCGGTGGACCGCCCGGAGCCGGGCGGCCCGGTGAACAGCCAAGCGTGGGTCATCTTGTTCGCGGCGGGCGGCGGCGTCCCGTCCGAGACGGCGGTGACCAGGGCGTCGGCATCGCGGGCGGCGGCGGCCAGCTGCGCCTGGACCCGCTCCTGTCCCACCAGGTCGTCCCATACGGGCATCCCGCCCACCGCCTTTCACTCTCCGTGCACCCATTGTGGCGCGCGCCACTGACAATCCGGCCCGGCCGGGGTCCCGCCGCGATCAGCCGCGGCGGCGCGGACCCCGCTCGTCGTCGCCGTCCCCGTACTCGTCGTCCCGGCGGCGGCCCAGCAGTTCGTCCGCCAGCGTCGGCAAGTCGTCCAGCGGGGTCTCCTCGGCCCAGTCCGGGCGCGGGCGGCGCGGGCGACCGTCGTCACCGAGGGCCGGGAGTTCCCGCGTCCGGTCGCCGCCGCCGTCCCGGAAGATGCCCGGCGGAACCCGGTCGGCCGGGTTCTCCTCGGGGCGCCGGGCCGTGGGCCGCGAGGCGGACCGGGCCTGGCCGGCCGCGCCGGGCGCACCGGCGTCCGGGCGGACGGGCGGCAGTACGGCCGTCTCGTCGGCCGGGCGGACGGGCGGCAGTACAGCCGTCTCGTCGGCCGGGCGGACCGGCGGCAGTACAGCCGTCTCGTCGGCCGGGCGGACCGGCGGCTTCGACAGATCGGCCTTGGGCACCGGAACGGTCTGGGTGACGTCGTCCGGCCGGACGACCCGGCTGAGCGCCGGGGTCTCGAGGGTCACGGCATCGTCCGGATGCGGACCGTCCGAAACCGGCGCCGAAGGAACCGGAGGAGCCACCGACGCCGACGCGGCTTCCGCCGCCGCTGCGGCAGCCGCAGCCCTCGCCGCGGCCTCGGCCGCCTCGGCCGCCGCCAGCCGGCGCGCCTCCTCGGCCTTCAGCAGGGCCTCCTCGGCCCGCCGCTGCTTCTCCAGCCGCCGCTCCTCGGCCTCGGCCCGCAGCCGGGCCTCCTCCTCGGCCTGCTTGCGCAGCCGCTCCGCCTCCGCCGCGCGCGCCTTCTCCTCCGCCTCGGCGCGCAGCCGCTCGGCCTCGGCCCGGGCCCTTGCCTCTTCCTCGGCCTTCAGCCGGGCTTCCTCCGCCTTGCGGGCGGCTTCCGCCTCGGCCTTGATCCGTGCCGCCTCGGCCTCGCGGGCCAGCCGGGCCTCTTCTTCGGCCTTCAGGCGGGCTTCCTCCGCCTTGCGTGCCGCTTCTTCCTCGGCCTTGCGCCGGGCCTCCTCCTCGGCGAGGCGCCGGGCCTCGGCCTGGGCGGCCACCTCGGCCTCGGAGAGCGGGAGCATCCGGTCCAGGCGGTGCCGTACGACGGTGGTCACCGAGTCCGGGTCCTGGCCCGCGTCGACCACCAGGTAGCGCCCCGGGTCGGACGCGGCCAGCGTCAGGAACCCGGACCGCACCCGCTGGTGGAACTCCGCCGGCTCCGACTCCAGCCGGTCCGGCGCCTCCGTGAACCGCTCCCGCGCCGCCTCCGGCGATACGTCGAGCAGCACGGTCAGGTTCGGCACGAGCCCGTCGGTGGCCCAGCGCGAGATCCGGGCGATCTCCGTCGGGGAGAGGTCGCGGCCGGCGCCCTGGTAGGCCACCGAGGAGTCGATGTAGCGGTCCGAGATGACGACGGCGCCGCGCTCCAGGGCCGGGCGCACCAGGGTGTCGACGTGCTCGGCGCGGTCGGCGGCGTACAGCAGCGCCTCGGCGCGGTTCGACAGCCCCGCGGAGGAGATGTCGAGCAGGATCGAGCGGAGCCGCTTGCCGACCGGGGTGGCCCCCGGCTCCCGCGTCACGACCACCTCGTGGCCCTTGCCCCGTATCCAGTCGGCCAGCGCCTCCACCTGGGTGGACTTGCCGGCTCCGTCGCCGCCCTCCAGGGCGATGAAGAATCCGGTGCCGGAGGCGGCCTGCACCGGCTCCCCGCCGCGCAGCGCCTCGCGCAGGTCGCGCCGCAGGGGCACGCCGCTGCGGTCGTCGAGCTTGGCGAGGACCACGGCGGCGACCGGCAGCAGCAGCGCGCCGACCAGCATCAGGGTGAAGGCGGCGCCGCCGTGCGCGAGGACGACCTCGGCGCCGGTCAGCCGGTGCGGGCCGATCACCGCGGCCAGCACCGGGGCGAGGACCGCCCCGAGGGCCACGGCCACCCGCACGACCGCCTGGAGGTGCTCGGTGACCCGCGCCCGGCGGAACTCCTCGGTCTCCTGGTCCAGCAGGGTGTGGCCGGTGCTGGCCGCGACGCCCGCGGCGGTGCCGGCCGACAGCGACAGGAGGAGCACGGTCGCCGTGTCCGGGACCAGCCCGGCCAGCAGCAGCGCAAGCCCGGCCACCGCTATGGCGAGGGCCAGCAGACGGCGCCGCGACAGGCCGGGCAGAACCTTGCCGGCCTGGGTGGCGCGGATGCCGGCGGCGGTGCCGCCGACCAGCGCGAGGACGAGCAGCGCGAAAGCGGCCGGGCCGCCACCCAGGTCGAAGGCGTGCAGTACAGACACGGCGACGGCGCTGGACACGGCTCCGGCGACTGCGGCGCAGGCCAGGACCAGGAGCGGGACGGCGCCGGTACGGCCCTTGTCGGGCCGGTCACCCGCCTTGGGTGCGCGCAGGCCCTCCAGCGGCGAGCGGGGGCGCGGGGTCTTGGCCCCGGGCAGCACCAGCGGCAGCAGCAGCGAGACCGAGGCCGCGAAGAGGCCGGAGGCCACGTACGAGCCGAGGGCGGCCTGGTTCTCGGCGAACCAGTCCACGCCGAGGGCGAGGGCCTTGCCGACCAGGGTCGCGCCGAGCAGCGCGGCCGCTGCGATCGGGAGCGCCGCGAAGGACGTACGCAGGTTCAGCCGCCGCAGCGCGTCCAGGTGGTCCGGGAGCGGCCGTACGGTCGCCCCCTCCGGCGGCGGCGTCGGCAGCAGGGCGGGAGCGGCGCTGTCCTTGGCCAGGGTCCACAGCCGCTCGGCGGCGCCGGCGACGAAGACGGTGGCCAGCAACGCGGTGAGCGCGTGGGCCGGGATCCAGTCGAGCCACAGGGGGGCGACGACGAAGAGCCCGAGGCGGACCCCGTCGGCGCCGATCATCGTCCAGCGGCGGTCCAGCTTGCCGCCGGGGGCGACGAGCCCGGCCAGCGGGCCCAGCAGGACCGCACCGAAGAACAGGGTGGCGAGGATCCGGACTCCGAAGACGACTGCGACGGCCAGGGCCGCGCCGCGGTAGCCGTCGCCGAAGGCTCCTTCGGAGACGGCCGCCTGAAGGGCCAGCAGCACCAGCACCAGCAGGGCGAGGGCGTCACCGATGCCGCTCACCAGCTGGGCGCTCCACAGCCGGCGCAGCCTGGGGGTGCGCAGCAGTGCGCGCACCGCACGCTCGCGGGAATCCGCGGCTAGGGCTTCGTCGTAGGTGGGGTTCGCCGGGGCGGTCACGACCGCTGGCTGCTCGGCTCGCGTCATCCGCCCAGCCTATCCGCTGCGCTTCGCCATTGCGGAGGCCTGTGGACAAGGTGCCGTGTGACCCCGCACCCACCTCGCGGGGCCCCGCCCGTCCCGCCGGGAACGCCGCGGGCCCCCGTGCGGTCGCACAGGGGCCCGGGGCAGGCGGAGCGGAAGACCGCAGCCGTGGCGGCTACTCGTCCGCCGGGGCGGCAGCGATCTTCTTCGTCACCGTCTTCTTCGCCGTCGTCTTCTTGGCGGCAGCCGCGGCAGTGGTCTTCTTGGCCGCCGTCGTCTTCTTCGCGGCGGCGGTCTTCGTCGCCGTCGCCTTCTTCGCCGTCGCCTTCTTCGCCGGGGCCTTCTTGGCGGGGGCCTTCTTCGCCACCTTCTTGGCCGGGCCCTTCGCCCGCTTCTCGGCGAGCAGCTCGTAGCCCCGCTCCGGCGTGATCGTCTCGACGTCGTCGTCCCGCCGCAGCGTCGCGTTCGTCTCGCCGTCCGTCACGTACGGCCCGAAGCGGCCGTCCTTGACCACCACCGGCTTCTCGCTGACCGGGTCGGTGCCCAGCTCCTTCAGCGGCGGCTTGGCCGCGGCCCGGCCACGCTGCTTCGGCTGCGCGTAGATGGCCAGCGCCTCGTCCAGCGTGATCGAGAACAGCTGGTCCTCGGTCTCCAGCGACCGCGAGTCCGTGCCCTTTTTCAGGTACGGGCCGTAGCGGCCGTTCTGGGCCGTGATCTCCACGCCCTCCGCGTCCACGCCGACCACGCGCGGCAGCGACATCAGCTTCAGCGCGTCGTCCAGCGTGACCGTGTCCAGGCTCATCGACTTGAAGAGCGAAGCCGTCCGTGCCTTGACCGCGTTCTTGCCCGTCTTCGGCGTGCCTTCGGGCAGGATCTCCGTCACGTACGGCCCGTAGCGGCCGTCCTTCGCGACGATCTCGTTCCCGGTCACCGGGTCCTTGCCCAGCTCGAACTCGCCGCTCGGCTTGGCGAACAGCTCCTCCGCGTACGCGACCGTGAGCTCGTCCGGAGCCATGTCGTCCGGTACGTCGGCACGCTGGTGGCCCTCCGCGTCCTTCTCGCCCCGCTCGACGTACGGCCCGTAGCGACCGACCCGCAGCACGATGCCCTCGCCCACCGGGAAGGAGGAGATCTCCCGGGCGTCGATCGCGCCCAGGTCCGTGACCAGCTCCTTCAGGCCGCCGAGCGCGTCGCCGTCGGCCGGTACGACCTCCGAGGCGTCCTCGGCGCCGAAGTAGAACCGCTTCAGCCACGGCACGGACTGGGCCTCGCCCCGCGCGATGCGGTCGAGGTCGTCCTCCATCTTCGCGGTGAAGTCGTAGTCGACGAGCCGGCCGAAGTGCGTCTCCAGCAGGTTGACCACGGCGAAGGACAGGAAGGACGGCACGAGCGCCGTGCCCTTCTTGAAGACGTAGCCGCGGTCCAGGATCGTGCCGATGATCGACGCGTACGTCGACGGGCGGCCGATCTCGCGCTCTTCGAGCTCCTTGACCAGCGAGGCCTCGGTGTAGCGGGCCGGCGGCTTGGTCGAGTGGCCGTCCGCCGTGATCTCGTCGGCGGCCAGCGCGTCGCCCTCCGCGACCTGCGGAAGGCGCTTCTCGCGGTCGTCGAGCTCGGCGTTCGGGTCGTCCGCGCCCTCGACGTACGCCTTCATGAAGCCGTGGAAGGTGATCGTCTTGCCGGACGCGGTGAACTCGGCGTCCCGGCCGTCCGACGCCCGGCCGCCGATCTTGACGGTGACCGAGTTGCCGACCGCGTCCTTCATCTGGGAGGCGACGGTCCGCTTCCAGATCAGCTCGTAGAGGCGGAACTGGTCGCCGGACAGGCCGGTCTCGGCCGGAGTGCGGAAACGATCACCCGAGGGGCGGATCGCCTCGTGCGCCTCCTGCGCGTTCTTGACCTTGCCGGCGTAGACGCGCGGCTTCTCCGGCAGGTAGTCGGCCCCGTAGAGCTGCGTGACCTGCGCCCGCGCCGCCGACACCGCGGTGTCGGAGAGCGTGGTGGAGTCCGTACGCATGTAGGTGATGAAGCCGTTCTCGTACAGCTTCTGCGCCACCTGCATGGTCGCCTTCGCACCGAAGCCCAGCTTGCGCGAGGCCTCCTGCTGGAGCGTCGTGGTGCGGAACGGGGCGTACGGGGAACGGCGGTACGGCTTGGACTCGACCGAGCGGACGGCGAACGAGGCACCCTCCAGCGCGGCGGCCAGCGCCCGGGCGTTCCCCTCGTCGAGGTGCAGCACCTCGCTCTTGAGCTGCCCGTTCGAGCCGAAGTCGCGGCCCTGTGCGACGCGCTTGCCGTCCACCGTGTTCAGGCGGGCGACCAGCGTGGACGGGTCCGAGGCGTCCCCGGCTCGGCCGGTGGAGAAGGTCCCGGTCAGGTCCCAGTACTCGGCGGAGCGGAAGGCGATGCGCTCGCGCTCCCGCTCGACGACGAGGCGGGTGGCCACGGACTGGACGCGTCCGGCCGACAGCCGGGGCATGACCTTCTTCCACAGGACCGGCGAGACCTCGTAGCCGTAGAGACGGTCGAGGATGCGGCGGGTCTCCTGTGCGTCGACCATGCGCTGGTTGAGCTCGCGCGGGTTGGCGACGGCGTCACGGATCGCGTCCTTGGTGATCTCGTGGAAGACCATCCGGTGGACGGGGACCTTGGGCTTGAGGACTTCCTGCAGGTGCCACGCGATGGCTTCGCCCTCGCGGTCCTCATCGGTGGCGAGGAAGAGTTCGTCGGAGTCGGCCAGCAGCTCCTTGAGCTTCCTGACCTGCGACTTCTTGTCGGCGTTGACGACGTAGATCGGCTGGAAGTCGTGCTCGACGTCCACACCGAGGCGACGGACCTCGCCCGTGTACTTGTCGGGGACCTCCGCGGCGCCGTTCGGGAGGTCGCGAATGTGCCCGACGCTCGCCTCGACGACGTATCCCGGGCCGAGGTAGCCCTTGATCGTCTTCGCCTTGGCAGGGGACTCGACAATGACGAGTCGGCGGCCGCCCTTTGCGGTCTCGCTAGTCGGGGACAACTTGGCTCTTCTCTCCGGTCGGCACTCGGTCGCAGTACGGCGACGCTGCGGAGTGTGACGGTACAACCCGCCCCCGTGTCAAACGGCACAAGCCCGCAACGGCCACTCGAACGGTAACCCGACAAGTGCCGTTTCTGCCGCCCGGATGCCGCGCCGGACCCTTCCCGATCACCGTGCCGGGTGGCCGGGGGGCCGTCTGGCCGCGCTCCCGCACCCTGTCCCACGTGGGCTTCTCCCACGGATTCGGGCCGGTCGCGGCCCCGCCTCAGAACCGTGCGAGGCACCACACCCCGAGCGCCAGCGACGTCCCGCCGGCGAGCAGGGCCAGCGGTACGGCCACGACGGGGCGCACACCCTCAGCCACCGGCGCGCGGTGCAGTGTGCGCGCCCCCGTCCAGGCCAGCAGAGCTGCCCCGAACAGCAGGAACACGGTCCCCGCGAAGATCGCCGGGCCGTTCTCCATGCCGCTCCCCTTACCCCTGGGCCGCTCCCGGGATCCCCCCGGATCCCGCTGGTCAGGAGCCTTCCAGCCACTCGGGAACGGCGGGCGAACCCCGGGTTACATCCCGGTGCCGACTACCGGGCGGGGTGCGTCACCGGCTCCAGGAAGCCCTGCTCGACCAGCATCCGGATGGCCTCCGGGGTCCGGTCCCGCAGGACAACCGGATCCTCCTGCACCAGTTGCGCGATGGCATCCAGGATCCGACCCGCGGTCAGTGAGCCGTCACACACTCCGGCGAAGCCCGCCCCCACCGTGTCGACCTTGGTGGCACGCCGCATCCCGCGGTTCTGCCGGAGCACCACGTGCTCCGGATCCTCCGCGCCGGGCGCGCCGACCTGCTCCTGCACCACCTCGCCCGCCAGCACGAAGTAGCCCTCCAGCAGGGAGGCGTCGTCGTGCTCGCGCAGGTAGTCCTGGCGGGCGAAGTGGGCCAGGACGGTCTCGCCGAGCGGCTGCTCCACGGAGTGCGGCCACTCCTCGACCACGATCGAGGGCTCGGCCGCGTCCGACCGGCGCAAGGTGATCCACCCGAAGCCGACGGACTTCGTCTTGCGGGCCTCGAACTCGTCCAGCCAGGCCTCGTACCGCCGCGCGTACTCGGCCGGGTCGGTGCGGTGGTCGCCCGCGTCGCGCAGCCACAGCTCCGCGTACTGCGTCACGTCCTGCACGTCACGCTGCACGATCCACGCGTCGCAGCCGCGCGGCACCCAGGAACGGACCCGGTCGTGCCAGTCCTCGCCCTCCACGTGCTGCCAGTTGCCGAGGAACTGCGCGTACCCGCCGGGATTGAGGTGCGCGCCCGCGTCCTCGACCAGCGTCCGGCACAGGTCGTCGCCGCCCATACCGCCGTCCCGGTACGTGAGGCGGGCGCCGGGCGAGATCACGAACGGCGGGTTCGACACGATCAGGTCGTACGTGGCGTCCCCGACCGGTTCGAAGAGGGACCCGGTGAGCAGCTCGGCCTCCGGGGCGCCGGACAGCGCCAGCGTCAGACGGGTGAATTCCAGGGCCCGGGGGTTGACGTCGGTGGCCGTGACCCGGGTGGCGTGCTGGGCCGCGTGCAGCGCCTGGAGGCCCGAGCCGGTGCCGAGGTCCAGCGCGGAACCCGCCGGGATCCGGACGGTGATCCCGGCCAGGGTGGTGGAGGCGCCGCCCACACCTAGGACCACACCCTCGTCGCGGCTGCCGATCCCGCCCGCTCCGCCGACGGCGCAGCCGAGGTCGGAGACGATGAACCAGTCCTCGCCGTCCGGGCCTCCGTACGGCCGCACGTCGACGGTGGCGCGCACGGTGTCCTCGCCGTCGGCGGCACCCTCCCGGCGTAGCCAGCCGTCGGCCAGGGCCGCCTCGGCGGGCAGCGCGGCCGCGGCCTGCGCGTACGGAACGGGCTGCTGGAGCAGGAACAGCCGCACCAGGCTCGCGAGCGGGCCGTCACCACCTCCGCGGGTGGCGCGCAGGGCGGGAACAGTCTCGCTGCGGGCCAGTGCGGCGTAGGCGGGGGCGCCGAGCAGGTCGAGCAGGCCGTCGGCGGTGAAACCGGCGGCGAGCATGGCGGTGCGGAGCTCGGAGGCGTGATCGGGCGAGGGAAGGCTGGTGGTACTCACCCCACCATTGTGGCGGTTGGGGCCGTCAATCCGTGCGGAGCACGGGCGTCGGCGTGGGCCACCGGGGCGGGCCACGGGGTGGAACGTGCGACAGGGCGGCCAAGGCCCCTCACGGGACCCGGCCGCCCTGACCGTCGGCTGTCAGCTCATCGCCCCGACCGGCGCGCTACTTGGGCGACGGCGACGGCGCCGCCACCTGGCAGCCCTTCTGGCTGTTGATGGCCTTGTCCAGACCGCCCGCGTTGAGCTGGGCGAGCGCGTCCTTGCCGCCCTTCGTCGCCTCCTGGAGGCCGCCGGCCACTTCCTTGAGGCCGTCGGCGAACTTCGTCTGGTCCTTGGGGTCCAGGGCGTCCATCTTGACCTTCAGGTCGGCATACCCCTTGGAGGTCGCCTCGAAGCCCTTGGCCGCGGCTTCCTGGGTCGCGGCGCCGTCCTTGACCGGCGGACTTCCCGCCTGCTGCAGGGCGGTCCCCATCGTCTTGTACGACTCGGACATGGTCCCGAACGCCGCCGAGTCGGTCTTCTGGACCTCCTCGGGCTTGCTGCTCTCCGTCGCCACGCGCTTGATGTCGGCGTTGGCCGCCTCGATCTTCGTGAGCTCGGGCTGCCACTGGTCGCAGACCTTCTTGGCCCAGGCGTTGGCCTTCCCATCGCTGTCGTCCCCGCCGCAGCCGGACAGGACGAGCATCAGTACCGCACCGCCCGACAACGCGGCCGCAAGCTTCTTGTTCACCGGATTGGTCCCTTCGAAGGCTCTCGGCCCGGAAGATACACGGCTGCCATCCGGGGACACACAAAGGCGGACAGACGGCGCGTCAGTCCGCGCCGCCTGTCCGCCTTTCGGGCGCACGGCCGGCCCTGCCCGGCTCTGCCCGTACCGATGAGGCCTCGGGTCAGGAGACCGTGGCGGGGTCGGCCGGCTGGGCCACCCGCTCGGCGGCTCCGCCCTCGGTCTCGTCGCCGACCGCGATGCCGCGGCGCTTGGAGACGTACACCGCGCCGATGATGACGCCGATCGCGAGGACCGCGACGATCGCCCGTACCACGGGGCTGGCGTCCGGGCCGTAGCTGAACTGCACGACGGCCGGGGCGATCAACAGCGCCACCAGGTTCATCACCTTCAGCAGCGGGTTGATCGCGGGACCGGCGGTGTCCTTGAACGGGTCACCGACCGTGTCCCCGATGACGACCGCGGAGTGGGCCTCGCTGCCCTTGCCGCCGTAGTGGCCGTCCTCGACGAGCTTCTTCGCGTTGTCCCACGCACCGCCGGAGTTGGCGAGGAAGACCGCCATCAGCGTGCCCGTGCCGATGGCACCCGCGAGGAAGGAGCCGAGCGCGCCGACGCCGAGGCTGAAGCCGACGGCGATCGGGGTGAGGACGGCGAGCAGGCCGGGCGTGGCGAGCTCGCGCAGCGCGTCCTTGGTGCAGATGTCCACGACGCGCCCGTACTCGGGCTTCTCGGAGTAGTCCATGATCCCGGGGTGCTCGCGGAACTGGCGGCGCACCTCGTAGACCACGGCGCCCGCGGAGCGGGAGACCGCGTTGATGGCGAGGCCGGAGAACAGGAACACCACGGCCGCGCCGAGGATCAGCCCGACCAGGTTGTTGGGCTGGGCGATGTCCAGGCTGAGGTTCATCTCCCCCGCCTTGGCCGCGACTTCCTTGACCGCGCCGGCGATCGCATCGTTGTACGAGCCGAACAGCGCGGCGGCGGCGAGCACGGCCGTGGCGATGGCGATGCCCTTGGTGATGGCCTTGGTGGTGTTGCCCACCGCGTCCAGGTCGGTCAGGACCTGCGCCCCGGCGCCCTCGACGTCGCCCGACATCTCGGCGATGCCCTGGGCGTTGTCGGAGACGGGCCCGAAGGTGTCCATGGCGACGATGACGCCGACCGTGGTGAGCAGGCCGGTGCCGGCCAGGGCCACCGCGAAGAGCGCGAGCATGATCGACGTACCGCCGAGCAGGAACGCCCCGTAGACGCCGAGGCCGATGAGCAGCGCCGTGTAGACGGCGGACTCCAGGCCGACGGAGATGCCGGCGAGGACGACGGTGGCCGCGCCGGTCAGGGAGGACTTGCCGATGTCCCGGACGGGCCGGCGGTTGGTCTCGGTGAAGTAGCCGGTCAGCTGCTGGATCAGCGCCGCGAGCACGATGCCGATCGCGACGGCTACGACCGCCAGGACGCGCGGGTCTCCGGAGTGCCCCGAGATCGCGGCGTCCTCGACCCCGACGAGCTCCTTGTACGTGGCCGGCAGGTACGCGTAGACGGCGATCGCGACCAGGGCCAGGGAGATCACTGCGGAGATGAAGAAGCCGCGGTTGATCGCCGTCATGCCGCTGCGGTCGCTGCGGCGCGGGGAGACCGCGAAGATGCCGATCATGGCGGTGATGACGCCGATCGCGGGGACGATCAGCGGGAAGGCCAGGCCCAGGTCGCCGAAGGCGGCCTTGCCGAGGATGAGTGCGGCCACGAGGGTGACGGCGTACGACTCGAAGAGGTCGGCGGCCATTCCGGCGCAGTCTCCGACGTTGTCGCCCACGTTGTCGGCGATGGTCGCGGCATTGCGCGGGTCGTCCTCCGGAATGCCCTGTTCGACCTTGCCGACCAGGTCGGCGCCGACGTCGGCGGCCTTGGTGAAGATGCCGCCGCCGACGCGCATGAACATCGCGATCAGCGCGGCGCCGAGGCCGAAGCCCTCCAGGACCTTCGGCGCGTCGGCCGCGTAGACCAGGACGACGCAGGAGGCGCCGAGCAGGCCGAGGCCGACGGTGAACATGCCGACCACGCCGCCCGTACGGAAGGCGATCTTCATCGCCTTGTGGGAGACCTCGGTCAGGTCCTTGGCGGGCTCGCCCTCCGCGGGGGTGGCCTCTCTCGCGGCGGCGGCGACGCGGACGTTGGCGCGGACCGCGAGGCGCATGCCGATGTAGCCGGTGGCCGCCGAGAAGAGGGCACCGACGAGGAAGAAGGCGGACCGCCCCGCCCTCTGGGACCAGGTGTCGGCGGGCAGCAGGAAGAGCAGGAAGAAGACCACGACGGCGAAGACGCCGAGCGTGCGCAGCTGGCGGCCCAGATAGGCGTTGGCGCCTTCCTGAACGGCTGCGGCGATCTTCTTCATGCTGTCGGTTCCCTCGTCGGCGGCGAGGACCTGGCGGACCAGGATCTGCGCGACGACGAGTGCGGCCAGTGCCACGGCCGCGATGACGATCACGATGAGCCGGTTGTCATCGGTGAGTACTGCGGCTGCCAGATCAGAGGTGCGATCCGGCGCGATAGGGGTGAAGAGCCCCGTCATTCGTCCTCCTTGACGTGATGAGCTCAAGATGTGGACGGATTGTAGGGAGCGCGCCCTGATCAAAACAGTGCGCAGGAAACGGAATTGGCGTGCTCCTGCTCCTCAGCAATAGATCGCGTCACTCCATTACCCTCGAAAGTGGTAATGGGGCAAAAGCATTGACGCACGGTCATTGATCTAGGGAAATGAAAAAGGCCCTGCTCAGCAGGGCCTGGATAAAGATCGGAAGATACGAAGGAATGCGCGGCGCAGTGGATCTACGGCGACTCGGGGGCTCCCGAGACCGGCCAGCTCATCCGGATGGTCCCGCCCGATTCCCCACTGGTCACCTCGACGTCGTCGACGAGCCCGCTGATCACGGCGAGGCCCATCTCGTCCTCGCCCTCGATGTCGGGGTCCAGGACGGCATCGATGCCCGACACGGCATCGCCCGGGCCGCCGCCCGGTCCGGGAACCCCGTCGCCGACCTCGATGGAGAAGACCTTCTCCTCTTCGGTCAGGACGACCCGGACGGGCGCGGTCAGTCCGATGCTGCGATGCAGTCCGACGGCACGCGAGCAGGCCTCACCCACGGCGAGGCGGACCTCGTCGAGGACGGCTTCCTCCACGCCCGCCCGGCGCGCCACGG
This sequence comes from Streptomyces sp. NPDC006463, assembly GCF_042870715.1. NCBI lineage: Bacteria > Bacillati > Actinomycetota > Actinomycetes > Kitasatosporales > Streptomycetaceae > Streptomyces > Streptomyces sp. NPDC006463. The sequence continues at coordinate 150,434 of NZ_JBIAHP010000010.1, forward strand.
CGGCCGCGACCAGGCGGGCCGTACGGACGTGTTCGGGCTGGGCGCTGAAGCGGAGTTCAACGGTGGCCATGCGCGTCCCCCTCGGACTACGGGCGTGCCTTGACAGGGGCCCGGGCCAACCGTGGCCCGGTACCCCCGCTCTCGTCTCGGCTCCTCGCCGTACGGAGCCGTCAGTCGGTGGCGGCGACGGCGTCTTCCACCGTGGTGTGGATCGGGAACACCTTGGTCAGACCGGTGATGCGGAAGATCTTCAGGATGCGCTCCTGGTTGCACACCAGACGCAGCGAACCCTCGTGCGCGCGGACGCGCTTGAGGCCTCCCACGAGCACACCAAGGCCGGTGGAGTCGAGGAAGTCCACTCGCTCCATGTCGACAACCAGGTGGTAGCTGCCGTCGTTCACCAACTCGACCAACTGCTCGCGCAGCTTGGGCGCGGTATACACATCAATCTCGCCACCGACCTCTACGACCGTACGGTCGCCGACAGTGCGAGTCGACAGGGACAGGTCCACGGATCCTCCAGCACCTTGCTATCGAGCGGCGCCCCCCAGGGGCCTCCCCACCCGAAGGTAGGTGAGGGATTGGCTGCCGCGATGGCATTCAATCACTTACCGGCAGGCGCGCACGACGCCTTGGGACCATTGTCCCGCACGCCAGTGACACACTCGGTTCCAATGGCCAATACTCACCGTCCCGGTCGGCCCACGCCACCCGCGGACCTCCGAACCACCCCCGGCACGGCCCTGGACAGGCTGTCACGGGGGCCTTCCCGGGCTGCGCGCATCACCCATACGGAGCACTTGCCCCCTCGGGAGGGTCGTCATGCGGTCTGGCCCGACCGCATCCGAACGAATGTCGTAGCCGCAATTCAGGCCGCCGGGATCGACCATCCGTGGGAACACCAGGCCGCGGCGGCCGAGCACGCCCTGGACGGCGAATCCGTGGTCGTCGCCACCGGTACCGCCTCGGGCAAGTCGCTGGCCTATCTGGCCCCCGTGCTCTCCGCCCTCGCGGACGGCGCCGAGGCGCCGAACGGACGCGGGGCGACCGCCCTGTACCTGGCCCCCACCAAGGCCCTGGCGGCCGACCAGCGCCGCGCCGTACGGGAACTGGCCGCCCCGCTGGGCAACGCGGTCCGGCCCGCCGTCTACGACGGCGACACGCCGGTAGAAGAACGCGAATGGGTGCGCCAGTACGCCAATTACGTCCTCACCAACCCCGACATGCTGCACCGCGGCATCCTCCCGGCCCACCCGCGCTGGTCCTCCTTCCTGCGGGCCCTGCGCTACGTCGTGATCGACGAGTGCCACACCTACCGCGGGGTCTTCGGCTCCCACGTGGCCCAGGTACTGCGCCGGCTGCGGCGGCTGTGCGCCCGCTACGGCTCCGACCCGGTGTTCCTGCTGGCCTCCGCCACCGCCAGCGACCCGGCGGAAGCCGCGTCCCGCCTGACCGGGGTCCGCGTCATCGAGATCACCGACGACGCCTCCCCGCGCGGCGAGGTGGTCTTCGCCCTCTGGGAACCGCCGCTCCTCACCGAGCTGCGGGGCGAGAAGGGCGCGCCCGTCCGCCGTACGGCCACGGCCGAGACCGCCGACCTGCTGGCGGACCTGGTCGTGCAGGGGGTCCGCACGGTGGCCTTCGTCCGCTCCCGGCGCGGCGCCGAGCTGATCTCCGTGATCGCCCAGGAGCGCCTCGCGGAGGTGGACCGCTCGCTGGTACGGCGGGTTGCCGCCTACCGTGGCGGATACCTGCCCGAGGAGCGCCGGGCCCTGGAGCGGGCCCTGCACTCCGGCGAGCTGCTGGGTCTGGCCGCCACGACCGCCCTGGAGCTGGGCGTGGACGTCTCCGGCCTGGACGCGGTCCTGATCACCGGCTACCCGGGCACCCGGGCCTCCCTGTGGCAGCAGGCGGGCCGGGCCGGGCGCTCGGGCCAGGGCGCCCTGGCCGTGCTGATCGCCCGCGACGACCCGCTCGACACCTACCTCGTCCACCATCCCGAGGCACTGTTCCGCCAGCCGGTGGAAGCCACCGTCCTGGACCCGGACAACCCGTACGTCCTGGCCCCCCACCTGTGCGCGGCAGCGGCGGAGCTGCCGCTGACCGAGGCCGACCTGGAGCTCTTCGGCCCGGCCACCCACGAGCTCATCCCCCAGCTGGAGGCGGCGAAGCTGCTCCGCCGGCGGGCCACGGCCTGGCACTGGACCCGCCGGGAGCGGGCCTCGGACCTGACCGACATCCGGGGCGGCGGCGGCCGCCCGGTGCAGATCGTCGAGGCCTCGACCGGCCGGCTGCTGGGCACGGTCGACGAGTCGGCCGCCCACACCGCCGTCCACGAGGGAGCCGTCCACCTGCACCAGGGCCGCACGTATCTCGTGAAGCAGCTGGACCTGGAGGATGCCGCCGCCCTCGTCGAGGAGGCGGATCCGCCCTTCTCCACCACCGCCCGCGACACCACCTCCATCTCGGTCCTGGAGACCGAGTCCGAGATCCCGTGGGGCTCGGCCCGGCTCTGCTACGGCTCCGTCGAGGTCACCAACCAGGTCGTCTCCTATCTGCGGCGCAAACTGATCACCGGCGAGGTGCTGGGCGAGGCCAAGCTGGACCTGCCGCCCCGCACCCTGCGTACCCGGGCCGTGTGGTGGACGGTCACCGAGGACCAGCTCGACGAGGCCCGGATCAACCCGGAGATCCTCGGCGGCGCCCTGCACGCCGCCGAGCACGCCTCCATCGGTCTGCTCCCGCTGTTCGCCACCTGCGACCGCTGGGACATCGGCGGCGTCTCCGTGCCGCTGCATCCCGACACCCTCCTCCCGACGGTCTTCGTCTACGACGGCCATCCCGGCGGCGCCGGATTCTCGGAGCGGGCCTTCCACACGGCCCGCGCCTGGCTGACGGCGACCCGCGACGCGATCGCGGCCTGCGAGTGCGAGGCCGGCTGCCCCTCCTGCATCCAGTCCCCCAAGTGCGGCAACGGCAACGACCCCCTCCACAAGCGCGGCGCCATCCGCCTCCTCACCCGCCTCCTGTCCGAAGCCCCGCAGGCCCCGCAGGCCCCACCGCAGTAGCGGGGCCGGCTCCGGGCGGCTTCCGGGACGGGCTGGAGTCCGCCCCGCCCCCGCGACCGCCGGCCCCGACGTCCTCGGCCGCAGGGCCCGCGCGGGCGGTGATCGTCGGGGCGAAGGGTCCCGTGGCGGGGCGGGCCGTCACTTCGGCCACCTCGCCCCGGACGGTGCAGGCACCCAGGGACGCGCCCTGCGCCCGGGCGACCCGGCGGGCCGCGGCGCAGGCGGTCTCCGGTCCGTGGGCCCAGGTCGCCGCCGCCGCGAGCGCCGCCAGGTCCGCGGCCGCCGCCGCCCGGTGCCGGGCCACGACCGCCTGCCCGAGCAGCAGCACACCGCCGAACACGGCCCCCAGCACCGTCGCCACCAGCGCCCCCCACACCGTCGCCGAACCCCGGTCCCGGCTCACGGCGGCGGCCCCACGCTGTCCTCCGCCAAGGCCACCGCCCGCGCCCCGAGCCGCACCGGCAGTCCGCCCGGCCCGGGAGCCGGGGCCGCCACCCGCACCCGCCACAGATCCCCCTCCCGCTCCAGCTCCACCCGCGCCCCCGACGGCGCGGCCGCCCGGGCCGCCGCCACCGCCACCTCTGTGGGCTCCGACCGGGCCGCCGCCCGGGCGCCGACCCGGGCCGCGTCCACGCACCGGATCTGGGCGGCCGCCGCCATCAGCGCCCACACCAACAGCGCCGCGAAGAGCACCAGCGCCGGGATCACCAAGGCGGCCTCGGCCGTCACATATCCCCGGTCGCCCATTCCCCGGTTTCCCCCGGGATTTCTCTCAGAACGGCACATCGAGCGCCTTCCCGATGGTCGACTGAAGGGCCGTGGAGACCACTTCGCTCGTCACCACCTTGTACAGAACAGCCGCGAACGCACAGGCCGCGATCGTGCCCATGGCGTATTCCGAGGTGGACATCCCCGCGTCGCTCCCGCGACCTCGCAGCGCCGTCCGCACACGAAACCAGATGATCCTCATGGCAACCTCCCGTTGATATTCCTTGCTGATGTACGTGGTTAATGTGGCGTCAGGTGTTCGTGAGGAGGCCGGAAGCCATTCCGATCACCACCGGCGCTACCCCGATCGCGAGAAAAGCGGGGAGAAAACACAGCCCCACCGGCGCGGTGACGAGCACTGCCGCCCGCTGCGCCCTGGCGCCCGCCTGCCTGGTCCGGTCCTCCCGGAGAGCGGACGCGAGCCGGGAGACGGGTTCCGCCGCAGGAGCACCCGTCCGTGCGGCCCGCTCCAGGCACTCCGCGAGAGCTCGGGCGCCCGGTATCTCCGCCAACCTCCCCCACGCCGCTCCAGGTTCGCTGCCGAGCCGCAGCTCAGCCCCGGCCCGCGCCAGCCGCTCACCCACCGGGCCGCCCAGCGACTCACCCACCACCTCGGCGGCCTCCACCGGACCGGCCCCGGCCGCCAGACAGGCGGCCAACAGGTCGGCCGCGAACGGCAGCTGACGCTCCGCCTCCCGCAGGCCCAGGCCTGCCGCGGGCCGCGCCCTGCCCTGCCACCGCCGCGTCCCGAGCGCAGCCACGACGCCAACTGCCCCACCGGCCACCCCGCCGACGAGCACCCAGGCCGCCAGCAGCGCCCCGGCCGGCCCACCCCAGGCGGCCGCCACACGGCGCAGCCGCGCACCCGGCACCGGCCCCTTCGGGCCCGGTCGCACGCCCAGCAGAGCCCCGAGCCTGCGCCGGGCCCGCCGCGCCCGGAGCCGCCCCGCCACCGCCGACATTGCCGAGAGCGCGGCCACCGCCAGACACAGCACGATCCCCAGCCTGTGGATCACGAAGCCGCCCATCACCGCTCCCCCATCCGTACGATCCGTCGGCACCAGAGGAGCCCCAGCGCCTCCAGCACCCCGCCCGCGACCAGACAGCCCCACCCCATCGGGGTGTGCAGCAGCACCCGCAGCGGATTCGCTCCCAGCCCTGTGCCGATCAAGAGGCCCACGAGGGGCAGAAGCGCGAGCACCACCGTCGTGGACCGCGCCCCCGCCAACTGGGCCCTCAGCGACTCCTGCCGGTCCCGCTCCGCCCGCAGGGCCCCCTCCAGCCGGTCCAGCCCGGCGGCCAGGCCCGCACCGCCGTCCACCGACACCCGCCAGCAGGCCGCCATCCCGGCCAGCCCTTCCGCGCCGGGCTCCCGCGCCGCCTGGCGCAGCGCCCCGGGCACGTCCCCGCCGAACGCCGCGGCGGCCAGCACGCCCGCCTCCATGGCGCCCGGACCGCCGGGGACGGGCGCCGTCCGCCGTATCGCCGCGGTCAGGGCCTGACCGGGCTGTGCTCCCGCCCGTAGCTCCCCCACCGCCGCACCGCACAGAGCCACCACCTCGGCCGCCCGCGCCACCCTGGCCAGCTCCCGCGCCCTTGTCCGCAGCCACCGCCGCACCAGCGGCACCGCTGCCGCCCCGGCCAGCAGCGGGATCACCGATGTGCCGAGCAGGGCGACCACCAGCCCGGCGCCGAGACAGCCCCACTCCCGCCACCGCGCCGCCCGCACCCGTACGGCCGCGAGCAGCCGATCCGGGCGCGCCGGCACGCGCGGCGCCTGCGGACAGCCCCGGGCCGACACCACCGCCCGGGCCCTGTGGAACTCCCGGTCGCCTCCGGTCAGACCCCAGGTGGCCGCCCCGGCGCACAGCACCCCCGCGAACACCGGCACCGGCAGCGCCGCCACGGCGCTCACCGGGCACCTCGCAACAGCGGGCGCAGCCGCTCCCAGCCCCGCTCCCGTACGAAGCCCTGCGCGGCCCAGCGCAGCGCCGGCACGGTGACCACCAGACCTGCGGCGTCCCGCTCCAGCACGTGCACCTCGGCCACCCGGCGCCGCCCTTCCCGGTCCCGCACCAGGTGCACCACCAGCGTCAGCGCGGCGGCCAACTGACTGTGCAGGGCGGCCCGGTCGAGCCCGGCTGCCGTCCCCAGGGCCTCCAGCCGGGCCGGGACATGGGCGGCGGCATTGGCATGGACCGTGCCACAGCCCCCTTCGTGACCAGTGTTCAGAGCAGCGAGCAGGTCTGCGACCTCCGCTCCCCGGACCTCGCCGACCACCAGGCGGTCGGGCCGCATCCGCAGCGCCTGGCGGACGAGGTCCGCCAGCGTGACCAGGCCCGCGCCCTCCTGGTTGGCGGGCCGGGTTTCGAGCCGCACCACATGCGGATGGTCGGGGCGCAGCTCGGCCGAATCCTCGGCCAGCACGATCCGCTCGCCGGGGCCGACCAGCCCCAACAGGGCGCTGAGCAAAGTGGTCTTACCGGTTCCGGTGCCGCCGGAGACGAGGAAGGACAGCCTGGCCTCGATCATCTCCCGCAGCAGCCGGTGCCCGCCGGGCGGCAGTGTCCCCGCCGCCACCAGTTCCTCCAGCGTGAACGCCCGCGGCCGCACCACCCGCAAGGAGAGGCAGGCCGACCCGACCGCCACCGGCGGCAGCACCGCGTGCAGCCGGGTCCCGTCGGGCATCCGGGCGTCCACCCAGGGCCGGGCGTCGTCCAGCCGGCGCCCCGCGACGGCGGCCAGCCGCTGGGCGAGCCTGCGCACCGCTCCCTGGTCGGTGAACGTCACCCCCGTCAGCTCCAGCCCGCCGCCCCGGTCCACCCACACCCGGTCCGGGGCCGCCACCAGCACATCGGTGACGTCCGGGTCGGCGAGCAGGGGTTCCAGGGGGCCCGCGCCGACCAGCTCGGACCGTAACTCGGCGGCAACGCCGAGCACTTCCGCGTCACCCAGCAGCCGGCCCTGAGACCGCAGGGCCGCCGCGACCCGCGCCGGGGTCGGCTCCGCCCCGCTCTCGGCGAGCTGACGGCGCACCGCGTCCAGAAGCAACGTGCTCATGCCGGCACCCCCTGGGCGGAACCGAGCGCCCGCTGCCAGAAGCCGTCGCAGAAGCGCGACAGCGCGCCCCGCCCCTGCGCCCCCGGCGCCTCCCCCTCGGCCACCCGCCCGGGAAGCCCCACCTCGACCGGCACCTCACCGGCCAGTGGCACCCCCAGCAGTGCGGCCACCGCCTCCGGGTCGAGACCGCCCGGGCAACGGCCCCGTACGACGACGCGTACGTCCCGGGCCACCATCCGCACCCCGGCCGCAACCCGGCCCGCGGCCGCCACTGCCCGCAGCTCGCCCGGCACCACCATCAGCACCAGGTCGAGCTGGGCCAGTACCTCCGCCACGGCTTCGTCCACCCTCCGCGGGAGATCGACCACGACGACACCGCCCCGGCGGCGCGCGGCCGACACCACCGACCGCATCGCGGCGGGCGGCACCACCACCCGGTCCCCGCGGTCCCAGCTGAGCACCCGCAGGGCGTGCAGTTCGGGCAGGGACTCCTCCAGGGCTCCGGCGCCCACCCGTCCACGCGAGCCCGCGAAGTCGGGCCAGCGCAGCCCTTCCGCGCGCTCGCCTCCGAGCAGGACGTCCATGCCCCCGCCGAGCGGGTCTCCGTCGATGAGGATCGTCCGCTCCCCGGTGCGCGCGGCGCGGACGGCGAGTGCGCAGGCGAGGGTGGAGGCCCCGGCCCCGCCGCTGCCGCCGATCACCCCGACGGCGAGCGCGGGCCGGCCGGCTCCTTCCACCACATCGGCGATGCGGTCGACGAGACGGCTCTCGGCGTCCGGGAGCCTCAGCACCTCCTCGGCGCCGATCTCCACCGCCCGCTGCCACACGACGGGGTCGTCCAGGTCCCGGCCGACGAGGAACACGCCGTCCCTGCGCGGCGCCCCGCGCACCCGTCGGGCGGCATCGTCCCCGACGAGCACCAGGGGCGCGGACTCCCATCCGACGCTCCCGCCGGGCCCGCCCGCCCCGCCCGGCTCCGGCACCTCGTGGTGCACGTGCGGCTCGGCACCCGCGGCGGCGCACAGCCGCAGCAGATCGTCGAGCAGCAGGGGATCCTCGGTGATGATCAGCGGACGCCCGCCGACGACCGCGCCCACGGCCACGCTCCCGGCGGCGCTCCCGGCCCCGCCCACCACGGACTCCGGTGTTTCGCACGACTTCGATCGAGCCACGATCTCCGCCCCCTTCTCACTGCAAATCCAGCACCGCGGACTTCGCGGCTGGAATCACCGTGCAGCGATCGGGAAAAAGAAGTGGATCTTGCGCGAAAACTGTGGACACCGAGCCGATTGTGAATAACCCGGTCACCCTCACCGGTGAGTTCCGGAGCGCTGCGGAACCACTACGCAACGTCACGAGTCAGAAGGGGTGAGGGGCCTTCGCCATGGAGGCCTCGTACGACAGGAGGGCCGCAGGAATGGCCACTTGGGGCCGAAGGCGTGGACGCGAACCGCGTCCGGACATGCGACGACCCCCGCCGGGGGGGAGAGCGGGGGTCGTCCCCACGGTCCGACTCGGGGGGGGAGGAGCCAGACCGGGTTAGCACGGTCGCGAACGATCCGTGACTTCCATGGTGTACCCGAGAGCCTTCTCAGGCAAACCCACGCGCCACACCTTACGCCGAATGGTGGGCGCATATGCTCGGGGCGTGGAAAATCAGCCCTTGCCGCACTCCTCGCCTCGCACCGCAGCCTTCTTCGACCTGGACAAGACGGTCATTGCGAAGTCGAGCACCCTGACGTTCAGCAAGTCCTTCTATCGGGGCGGCCTGATCAACCGGCGCGCCGTGCTGCGCACCGCGTACACGCAGTTCATCTTCCTGGCCGGCGGCGCCGACCACGACCAGATGGAACGGATGCGCGAGTACCTTTCCGCCCTCTGCAAGGGGTGGAACGTGCAGCAGGTGCGGGAGATCGTCGCGGAAGCCCTGCACGACCTCATCGACCCGATCATCTACGACGAGGCCGCGTCCCTCATCGAGGCCCATCACACCGCCGGCCGCGACGTGGTGATCGTGTCGACCTCCGGCGCGGAAGTGGTCGAGCCGATCGGCGAGATGCTCGGCGCCGACCGGGTCGTCGCCACGCGCATGGTCGTGGGCGAGGACGGCTGCTTCACCGGCGAGATCGAGTACTACGCCTACGGACCCACGAAGGCGGAAGCCGTCCGCGAGCTCGCGGAGTCCGAGGGGTACGACCTCGCCCGCTGCTACGCCTACAGCGACTCGGCCACCGACATCCCGATGCTGGAGGCGGTCGGACACCCGCACGCCGTCAATCCCGACCGGGCCCTGCGCAAGGAGGCCTTGGCACGGGAGTGGCCGGTGCTCGTGTTCAACCGCCCGGTGCGGCTGAAGCAGCGACTGCCCGGACTGTCGATGCCCGCGCGGCCGGCGCTGGTCGCCGCCGCGGCCGTGGGCGCGGCCGCCGCCACCGCCGGGCTGGTCTGGTACGCGAGCCGGCGCCGCAACCGCGCACTGGCCGCCGCCGCGTCCGCCTGACGCCCGCCGGGGCGAATGTCCTGACCTGGGGCGATACGGACTGTCCGATTCGCCCGAGGTCATCCCGGTAGGTAAAAAGTGGAGCCAGGGGTTTCGCATGGCTCCCAAGCGGAGTACAAATAAAGCAACGGCCCGCGAGACCAAAGAACATCCGAGAGGATCATCTTTAAAACGCAGTAAGGCCCACGGACCGAAGCATGAACGCCGAGCACCCACGCGACGTCGACCCGTCGATTACGGGCCAGCCGCACCAGGTGACGGGCAAAGTTCCCGACCTGATGGGCAACCTTCGAGGACGCTTGGTAACTGGGCGTAAGTGCCAGCGGCGACACCAAAGCAAGACGGTGTCGCCGCAACCCATGTCCGGCCCTGTTCGCCGGATCCAGCACCGGATCCGGCCGGTTCCGGCCGGAAAATCTCAGGCCGCGCCGCGCTGCAGCGCCTCGCACACCGCCGTCGACTCGCGCACCCCGAGCTCGATCGCGCGGCCGCAGTGGGCGATCCAGGCGGCCATCCCCTCCGGGGTACCGGAGACGTACCCCTCGAAGGCGGCCAGATAGGCCTCCGGGCCCTGCTCCGCGTGGCCGACCTCCGCCGGGCAGATCGCCTTCGGGTCCAACCCGCTGTTGATCAGGACGATGCGCTCGGCCGCCCGCGCGACCAGACCGTTGTACGTGGCGAAGGGGCGCAGGGCCAGCAGTTCACCGTGCACCACCGCCGCCGTGATCAGCGCCGGGGCGGAGCCGCCAGCGATGATCAGGCGGGAGAGTCCGTCCAGTCGGCCGGCGACCTCCTCGGCGCTCGGCAGCGGGAGTTCGACCAGCGGCTCGTCCACCGGCTCGCCCGCCAGCCGCGGACGGCCCACCACGTCCCCGTCCGCCGTCGACCCCGACGCCACGAGGTGGAGCCGCGCCAGCACCCGTAGCGGCGACTGGCGCCAGATGCTCAGCAGCTGGCCGGCCTCGGCGGTGAGCCGCAGCGCGGCGCCCACCGTCAGCGCCTCCGGCTCCGACCCGAAGTCGGTCCGGCGGCGCACCTCCTCCAACGCCCAGTCCGCACCGGACAGCGCCGCGCTCCCGCGGGCGCCGCGCAGCGCGGCCTCCGAGGTGATCTCGCCGCTGCGGCGGCGCATCACCCGGTGCCCGTAGACCCGGTCCACGGCCTTGCGTACGGAATCCACGGAATCGGCGACACCCGGCAGCCCGGACAGGGCGGCCAACGGGTCAGAAGCGCTACTCATAAGTAGGGAGCCTACGCACTGCGCCCCCGTAGCACCGACCCCTCCTTGGAGTGGTCTTCTTCACTCACCTTGACAACGCAATGCGGTCAACCCGCTACGCTTGGTGAACATGAAGATCGCTTTCGTGGGAAAGGGCGGCAGCGGCAAGACGACGCTGTCCTCCCTCTTCATCCGCCACCTCGCCGCCAATGAGGTCCCCGTCGTCGCGGTGGACGCCGACATCAACCAGCACCTGGGCGCCGCGCTCGGACTCGACGACGGCGCGACCTCCGCAATGCCCGCCCTCGGCGCGCACCTGCCCCTGATCAAGGAGTACCTGCGGGGCTCCAACCCGCGCATCACGTCCGCCGACACGATGATCAAGACGACCCCGCCCGGCCGGGGCTCGCGCCTGCTGCGGGTCACCGAGGACAACCCGGTGTACGAGGCCTGCGCGCGCACGCTCCTGCTCGACGGGGAGCCCGTACGGCTCATGGCTACCGGGCCGTTCACCGAGGCCGATCTGGGCGTGGCCTGCTACCACTCCAAGGTCGGGGCCGTCGAGCTGTGCCTGAACCACCTCGTCGACGGACCCGACGAGTACGTCGTCGTCGACATGACCGCCGGATCGGACTCCTTCGCCTCGGGCATGTTCACCCGCTTCGACATGACGTTCCTGGTCGCCGAGCCGACCCGCAAGGGCGTCTCCGTCTACCGCCAGTACAAGGAGTACGCGCGGGACTTCGGGGTCTCGCTCAAGGTCATCGGCAACAAGGTGCAGGGCCCGGAGGACATCGAGTTCCTCCAGGACGAGGTGGGCGAGGACCTACTGGTCACCGTCGGGCACTCCGACTGGGTACGGGCGATGGAGAAGGGCCGGCCGGCCTCCTTCGAGCTGCTGGAGGCGACCAACAGGCTCGCCCTCCAGGTCCTCCAGGACACGGCCGACGACTCGTACGCGCACCGCGACTGGGAGCGGTACACCGAGCAGATGGTGCGGTTCCACCTCAAGAACGCGGAGAGCTGGGGCAACGCCAAGACCGGGGCCGACCTGGCGGACCAGGTCGACCCCGAGTTCGTCCTGCACGAGGGCCTCGGGTGTACCGAACGGGGCGGGGAGACGGCCGATCCGGACGCTCTCGTCAGCCCTGGTCCGCACCGGCATCAGCCGGCTCCGCAGCCGGCTTGACCCCGGCGGGGGCCGTCGGAGGTGCGGCCGGCGGCCCCGCGGTCAGGAACTTCGTCCAGCCGGCCTTCGGCGTCTCGCCGACGTCGAGGGTGCGCATCCACTCCAGGGTCTTGGGGTCCTGGGCGTCCAGCCAGTCCACCAGCTCGCGGAACGGAACGCAGCGGACCTCCTTCTGGGTGCACATGCCCTTGATGGACTCCTCGACGGCGCGCATGTAGGTGCCGCCGTTCCAGGACTCGAAGTGGTTGCCGATGATCAGCGGTGCGCGGTTGCCCTCGTAGGCCCGGTCGAAGGCCTGGCGCAGGCCGTCGCGCATCTGGTCGCCCCAGTACGCGTGCTGCGAGGGGTCGCCCTGGGAGGTCGTCCCGGACTGGTTCGTCATGAAGTTGTAGTCCATGCTCAGGGTCTCGAAAGCGCGGCCCGGCACGGGCACCAGTTGCAGCGGGATGTCCCAGAGCCCGTCCGTCTTCTTGGGCCAGAGCTGCTTGCTGATGCCGCTGGAGTCGTAGCGGAAGCCCATGTCCTTCGCTGCCAGCATGAAGTTCTTCTGGCCTTCGAGGCAGGGGGTACGGGCCCCGATGAGCTCCTTGTCGTAGTCGAACGGGAGCGCCTGCATGTCCTTCAGGCCCGCGTTGGTCTTCCAGTTCTTGACGAACGACTTGGCCTGGTTGATCTCGCTCTTCCACTCGTCCACGGACCACGTGCCGACGCCGCCGTCGGGACCGCAGAAGTGGCCGTTGAAGTGGGTACCGATCTCGTTGCCCTCCAGCCAGGCCCCGCGGACCTGGGTGGCGGTGTCCTTGATGCCCTGGAGGTCGCCGAAGCCGATGTCGGAGCGGCCGGACTCGTGCTGCGGGGCCGTGTAGAGGGAACGCTTCTCCTCCGGGAGCATGTACACGCCGCTGAGGAAGTACGTCATCCGGGCGTTGTACTTCTTGCCGACCTCGCGGAAGTGCGAGAAGAGCTTCTGGCTGTCCTCGCCGGCCCCGTCCCACGAGAACACGACGAACTGCGGCGGCTTTTCGCCGGGCTTCAGCTTCTGCGCCTTCTGCACGTTCGGCTGCGTGCCCGTGTACGCGGTCGAACCGTCGCCGATGGGCCGGTTGACGCTGCCGGGTGCCTCGGGGGCGGCGGCGCCCTTGCGGGCGTTCTGGCTTCCCGGCGCCGGGGACTTGGCGGGTTCCGAGGAGCCGCACCCGGCGGCTCCCAGGACCAGGGCCGTGGCGGCCAGGCCGCCGGCGATCTTCTTCGTGGCGGCGATCATCCGCCCACCTCTCCCTCGCAGTTCATCGCAGGACTTCCGCGCCGCAACGTCCCACGCGATCCGATATGAGGAAGATGTGACAAGCCGTACAAAATGATTAATCACCCTGGAGGGTTAATTCATAGGCCATTTGCCCCTATTACCTACCATCGCTCTTTACTCTCCATTACCATCCATTTACCGAGTGTTGAGACTCCCGCCGCTTCATCCCTCCCTCAGAGGAGACGGGACCTTATGACAGCCACCTCCCCCACACCGACGAACAAAAGGATCCGCCGGGAGAGCCGCAAGGACCTTCCCGCGGACCTCTCCGCCTCCATCGCGGTCTTCCTGATCGCCCTGCCGTTCTCCCTCGGCATCGCCCTGGCCACCGGCGCCCCGCTCCAGGCCGGGCTGGTCGCCGCGGCCGTCGGCGGGATCGTCGCCGGACGGCTCGGCGGAGCCCCGCTCCAGGTGAGCGGACCCGCGGCCGGACTCACGGTCGTCAGCGCCGAATTGATCCAGCACTACGGGTGGCGTACCACCTGCGCCGTCACCGTGCTCGCCGGCGTCTGCCAGCTCGGCCTCGCCCTGCTGCGCACCGCCCGGTCGGCGCTCATGGTCAGCCCGGCCATCGTGCACGGCATGCTCGCCGGCATCGGCGTGACCATCGCGCTGGCCCAGCTGCACATCGTGCTCGGTGGCACGCCGCAGAGCTCCGCCGTCGCCAACGTCCTCGCCCTACCGGATCAGTTGGCCGATCTGCACCCGGTCGCGCTCGGTGTGAGCGTGCTGACGCTTCTCGTCCTGTTCACCTGGCCGAAGCTGCCCGGGCGGACCGGCCAAGCCCTGCGCAAGGTGCCGGCGGCGCTCGCCGCCGTGGCGACGGCCACCGCTTTCGCCGCCCTGACCGGCCTCAGCCTGCCCCGGGTGGACCTGCCCTCCTGGCGCAGCCACGCCCTGCCCGAGCTCCCCGAGGGCCCTGTTCTCGGCATCATCGCCGCCGTGCTGACCGTCACCCTGGTCGGCAGCGTCGAGTCCCTGCTCTCCGCTGTCGCGACCGACAAGCTGATCGCCTCCGAGCGCGGTACGGGCAACCGCCCGCCGCGCGCCGACCTCAACCGGGAACTGCGGGGACAGGGCGCGGCGAACATCGTCTCCGGTGCGCTGGGCGGGCTGCCCGTCGCGGGCGGGGCCATGCGCAGCGTGGCCAACGTCAAGTCCGGAGCCGTCAGCCGGCGCTCGGTCATGCTGCACGGCCTCTGGGTGCTGCTCGCAGCTGGCTTGCTCGTCCCCGCCCTCGACCTGATCCCGCTGGCCGCGCTGGCAGCACTGGTGATGGCGGTCGGAGTGCGGATGGTGAGCGCCACGCACCTGCGTACCGTCACCCGGCACCGCGAGGCCGTGGTCTACGGCACGACCATCGTGGGAGTGGTCCTCGGCGGGGTCCTGGAGGGCGTGGCCATCGGCATCGCAGTGGCGGTCGCGCTCGCCCTCCACCGGCTGGCAAAGACCCGGATCACGGTGGAGCAGCTGGAGACCGGGGTCCACCGGGTGTGGGCGCGCGGCCAGTTGACCTTCCTCGCCGTGCCGCGGCTGACCCGGGTACTGAACCAGATCCCGCACGACGGGCGCGCCGTGATCGAGCTGGACGGCTCGTTCATGGACCACGCGGCCTACGAGACGCTGCAGGACTGGCAGGACTCCCATCGCGCCCACGGCGGATCGGTGGAGGTCACCGGCCGCCGCACCGACGGGGCGCACTTCTTCGACCCGGCCCGGCGCGCACCACAACGCGGGGGCCACCAGTGCTGCCGCCCCTGGACGCCGTGGCAGAACCACTGCGACCACCGCGCCATGGACACCCGTACGGACACGGCGGAGGCCACGGTCACGGACGGCTCTGTCGCGGCGGGGGCTCCCACGTCAGCGGCGGCCGCGGCCGCCCCGGCATTGGCCCCCCGCCGGCGCGGCGCCGGTCAGCTGGCCAACGGGATCAGCGCCTTCCAGCGCGACACCGCGCCCCACGTACGGGACGAGCTGGCCCGGCTGGCCCGCGAGGGGCAGCGGCCCTCCCAGCTCTTCCTCACCTGCGCCGACTCCCGCCTGGTGACCAGCATGATCACGGCCAGCGGACCGGGCGACCTGTTCACGGTCCGCAACGTCGGCAACCTGGTCCCGCTGCCGGGCGCCGAGTCCACCGACGACTCGGTCGCGGCCGCCATCGAATACGCGGTGGACGTTCTCAAGGTGGACAGCATCACGGTGTGCGGCCACTCGGGCTGCGGGGCCATGCAGGCGCTCCTCAACTCCACCCCCGGGGCCCCGATCACCCCGCTGCGCCGCTGGCTGCGGCACGGGCTGCCCAGCCTTGAGCGGATGGCCAGCCGTCACCACGCCTGGGCCCGGATCTCGGGCCGGCTCCCGGCCGACGCCGTGGAGCAGCTGTGCCTGACCAACGTGGTGCAGCAGCTGGAGCACCTGCGGGCCCACGAATCGGTGGCGAGGCGGCTCGCCGAGGGCACGCTGGAGCTGCACGGGATGTACTTCCACGTGGGCGAGGCACAGGCCTACCTGCTGTCCGAAGGCGAGGACTTCTTCGACTGCCGGGTCTTCGCCACCGTCGGACAGCACGCCTGAACCTCAGCGTTGATGAACCGATAGCCTCACCCCTCCGTGCAATCGTGTGGCCCCTTCCCGTGCCCTGCAGCGGGAAGGGGCCGTCGCATGGGTCCGAACGTGCTATAGGTCTAAACCAATTTCCGGCTACCCCTTGTCACCTGGGCCGCTGACTGATGAGCTATGCCCGGGGACACAACGGACACCCTGGGAAAGGGAGATGTCGTGAGCAATGAAAGCCTGGCCAATCTGCTCAAGGAGGAGCGGCGGTTCGCACCGCCTGCCGATCTGGCCGCCGCTGCCAATGTGACACAGGCTGCGTACACACAGGCCGACGCGGACCGGCTGGGCTTCTGGGCCGAGCAGGCCCGGCGGCTGACCTGGGCCACGGAGCCGACCGAGACGCTCGACTGGACGAACCCGCCCTTCGCGAAGTGGTTCGCGGACGGCAAGCTGAACGTCGCGTACAACTGCGTGGACCGGCACGTGGAGGCCGGCAACGGCGACCGCGTCGCCATCCACTTCGAGGGCGAGCCCGGCGACAGCCGTGCGATCACCTACGCCGAGCTCAAGGACGAGGTCTCCAGGGCCGCGAACGCCCTGACCGAGCTGGGCGTCCAGGCCGGCGACCGCGTCGCCGTCTACCTGCCGATGATCCCCGAGGCGGTCGTCGCGATGCTCGCGTGCGCCCGCATCGGCGCCGCGCACTCCGTGGTCTTCGGCGGTTTCTCCGCCGACGCCGTCGCCTCCCGCATCCAGGACGCCGACGCCAAGCTGGTCATCACCGCCGACGGCGGCTACCGCCGCGGCAAGCCCAGCGCCCTGAAGCCCGCCATCGACGAGGCCGTCGGCAAGTGTCCGCAGGTCGAGCGCGTGCTCGTCGTACGGCGCACCGGCCAGGACACCGCCTTCACCGAGGGCCGCGACGTCTGGTGGCACGACGTGGTCGGCCGCCAGTCCGCCGAGCACACGCCGCAGGCCTTCGACGCCGAGCACCCGCTGTTCATCCTCTACACCTCGGGGACCACGGGTAAGCCGAAGGGCATCCTGCACACCTCGGGCGGCTACCTCACGCAGGCCGCGTACACCCACCACGCGGTCTTCGACCTGAAGCCGGAGACCGACGTCTACTGGTGCACCGCCGACATCGGCTGGGTGACCGGGCACTCGTACATCGTCTACGGGCCGCTCGCGAACGGCGCCACCCAGGTGATGTACGAGGGCACCCCGGACACCCCGCACCAGGGCCGGTTCTGGGAGGTCGTGCAGAAGTACGGCGTCACCATCCTCTACACGGCGCCCACGGCCATCCGTACCTTCATGAAGTGGGGCGACGACATCCCCGCGAAGTTCGACCTGTCGAGCCTGCGCGTGCTGGGCTCGGTCGGCGAGCCGATCAACCCCGAGGCCTGGATCTGGTACCGCAAGCACATCGGCGGCGACCGCTGCCCGATCGTGGACACCTGGTGGCAGACCGAGACCGGCGCGATGATGATCTCCCCGCTGCCGGGCGTCACGGAGGCCAAGCCGGGCTCGGCACAGCGTGCGCTGCCGGGCATCTGCGCCACCGTCGTGGACGACGAGGCGAACGAGGTCCCCAACGGCGGAGGCGGCTACCTCGTCCTCACCGAGCCGTGGCCCTCGATGCTGCGCACCATCTGGGGCGACGACCAGCGGTTCATCGACACCTACTGGTCGCGCTTCGAGGGCAAGTACTTCGCCGGCGACGGCGCCAAGAAGGACGAGGACGGCGACATCTGGCTGCTGGGCCGGGTGGACGACGTGATGCTGGTGTCCGGGCACAACATCTCGACCACCGAGGTCGAGTCGGCGCTCGTCTCCCACCCCTCGGTCGCCGAGGCGGCCGTGGTCGGCGCGAACGACGAGACCACCGGCCAGGCCATCGTGGCCTTCGTCATCCTGCGCGGCAGCGCCTCCGAGACCGAGAACCTGGTCGCGGACCTGCGCAACCACGTGAGCGCCACGCTCGGCCCGATCGCCAAGCCGAAGCGGATCCTGCCGGTCCAGGAGCTGCCGAAGACCCGCTCGGGCAAGATCATGCGCCGTCTGCTGCGCGACGTCGCGGAGAACCGCGCGGTCGGGGACGTCACCACGCTCGCCGACTCCTCGGTCATGGACCTGATCCAGTCCAAGCTGCCGGCCGCCTCCAGCGAGGACTGACGCGGGCCGACGGGCCGATCGGGCTCGGAAGGGCGTCCGGTGCGCAACGCGCCGGACGCCCTTTTCGCGCATAAAGTGATGATCGCCCGATACACCCTTGGCTACACCCTGTAAAATATTGAAAGCGTCAAGAAAGTCCACAGGGTGAGCCGGGAAGTCTGGTCGGCAACTGCATTCGTCATGCCGTCGACCAACCGGAGGTCCCCTTCCGTGGCCACGCCCAACTCGACCGAACCCCAGCGCCGCAAGTTCCTCGGCCGGCTCTCGCTGCCCGAGCGCCGCTTCGTGGCCGATGCCCTGCGCGCCGAGACCGTCGGCGGTGTGCTGCTGCTCGTGGCCACGATCTGCGCCCTGGTCTGGGCGAACACCCCTCCCCTTGCGGCCAGCTACCAGACCGTCAGCGACTTCCACATCGGCCCCGCCGCCATCGGCCTGGACCTGTCCGTACAGCACTGGGCGGCCGACGGCCTGCTCGCCATCTTCTTCTTCGTCGCCGGCATCGAGCTCAAACGCGAGCTGGTCGCGGGCGATCTGCGCGACCGCAAGGCCGCCGCCCTCCCGGTCATCGCCGCCGTCTGCGGCATGGCCGCCCCGGCGCTGGTCTACGCCCTCGTCAACGTGCTCGGCGACGGCTCACTGGCCGGCTGGGCGGTCCCGACCGCAACCGACATCGCCTTCGCGCTCGCCGTCCTCGCGGTCATCGGCACCTCGCTGCCCTCCGCCCTGCGCGCCTTCCTGCTGACCCTGGCCGTCGTCGACGACCTCTTCGCGATCATCATCATCGCGGTGTTCTTCACCAGCGACATCAACTTCCCGGCCCTCGGTGGCGCCGTCGTGGGCCTCGCGCTGTTCTGGTTCCTGCTGCGCCGAGGTGTCCGCGGCTGGTACGTCTACGTCCCGCTCGCCCTGGTCATCTGGGGCCTCATGTACAACAGCGGGGTCCACGCCACCATCGCCGGTGTCGCCATGGGCCTGATGCTGCGCTGTCACCGCAAGGAGGGCGAGGAGCAGTCCCCCGGCGAGCACATCGAGCACCTCGTACGGCCCGTCTCGGCCGGGCTCGCCGTACCGCTCTTCGCGCTCTTCTCGGCCGGAGTCTCGCTCTCCGACGAGGCCATCGCCCAGGTCTTCACCCGGCCGGAGACCCTCGGCGTCGTCCTCGGCCTGGTCGTCGGCAAGACCGTCGGCATCTTCGGCGGCACCTGGCTGGCGGCTCGCTTCACCAAGGCGGAGCTGAACGAGGACCTCGCCTGGCCGGACGTGCTCGCCGTCGCCTCGGTCGCCGGCATCGGATTCACGGTCTCGCTGCTGATCGGCGAACTCGCCTTCGCAGACGACCGGACCCTCATGTACGAGATCAAGGCCGCCGTCCTGATCGGTTCCCTCATCGCCGCGATCGTCGCCTGCGTCCTGCTCAAGCTCCGCGACCGCAAGTACCGGGCGCTCACCGAGGCCGAGGAGCGCGACGAGGACCGCGACGGCATCCCGGACATCTACGAGGAGCACAACCCCGCATACCACCTGCGGATGGCGAAGATCTACGACGAGAAGGCCGCGGAGCACCGCCGCAAGGCCGAAGCGGCGGCCGGGTCCAGCATCGAGGGCGACGGTCCGGCATGATCTGACTGGGACCGACGGCGCAGGACAGCCGCCGGCAACTGACGACAGAGGGAGAGAGCGATGAGCGCAGTGGACCAAGGGGCGCAAGGAGCCGAGCGCACGCTCGGCCAGCTGGTCGCCTCGGCCACCGCCGAGATGTCCGCCCTGGTGCACGACGAGATCGCCCTCGCCAAGGTCGAGATCAAGCAGGACGTCAAGCGCGCGGGCATCGGCAGCGGCGCGGCGATCGTCGCGGGCGTGCTCCTGCTCTTCTCCCTCCCCGTACTGAGTTTCGCCGCGGCCTACGGGATCCATAACCTCGGGCTCGGGCTCGCCTGGTCCTTCCTCATCGTCGGCGTCGCGTTCTGGCTGCTCGCGGGCCTGGTCGGGCTGGTCGCCTACGCGAAGTTCAAGAAGGTCAAGCCGCCGGCGAAGACCATCGAAGCGGTCAAGCAGACCGCCGCGCTCGTCGTGACCGTCAAGCCCCACGAGCGGCCGTTGAGTGACAAGGCCGTGGGTGTGGCACGCTCGTCCTCATGACAGCGCCTTCGCCGGACCCCAGCACTCCCCCCACTGCTGCCACGGCGGTACGGCTCGATCTCCCCGGCGGGAAAGCGGTGACGCACCGGGACGTCGCCGCCAACGGCGCCCGCTTCCACGTCGCCGAGCTCGGTGACGGACCGCTGGTGCTGCTCCTGCACGGCTTCCCGCAGTTCTGGTGGACCTGGCGGCACCAGATGGTGGCGCTCGCCGATGCGGGGTACCGCGCGGTCGCGATGGACCTGCGCGGCGTGGGCGGCAGCGACCGCACTCCGCGCGGCTACGACCCCGCCAACCTGGCGCTCGACATCACCGGGGTCGTACGGTCCCTCGGCGAGCCGGACGCCGCGCTCGTGGGGCACGACCTGGGCGGCTACCTCGCCTGGACGGCGGCCGTGATGCGGCCCAAGCTCGTGCGCCGGCTCGTCGTCTCGTCCATGCCGCATCCTCGGCGCTGGCGCTCGGCGATGCTGTCGGACTTCGGTCAGACCCGGGCGAGTTCGCACATCTGGGGCTTCCAGCGGCCGTTCGTGCCCGAGCGGCAGCTCGTCGCCGACGACGGGGCGCTCGTCGGGCAGCTGATCAGGGACTGGTCCGGGCCGCGGCTCCAGGAGGACATCACCGACGAGGACATCGCGGTGTACCGGCGGGCGATGTGCATCCCGTCCACCGCGCACTGCTCGATCGAGCCCTACCGCTGGATGATGCGGTCCATGGCCCGGCCCGACGGGCTCCAGTTCAACCGGCGGATGAAGCGGCCGGTACGGGTGCCGACGCTGCACCTGCACGGCTCGCTCGACCCCGTGATGCGCACGCGGAGCGCGGCCGGCTCCGGCCAGTACGTCGAAGCCCCGTACCGGTGGCGGCTGTTCGACGGCCTCGGGCACTTCCCGCACGAGGAGGACCCGTTGGCCTTCTCCACCGAGCTGGTGAACTGGCTCAAGGACCCCGAACCCGACCGCTGATCGATATGACAAGCATTCAATTGCCCGGCGCATAGGCCAATTGGCCGCCCCGGACGGGGTTACCGACCTTGGGGCACGGGCACAGCTCGGAGTATGGGCTGGACGCACGACTACGGTGACACCGCACGCGAACGCCGCTCGGCAGCGACGCCGGGCAGCTACGAGAGGGCCGGCCGCCACGGCCACGACCTCCGACTCGGGATTCCGCGCATCCTGCGCCGCCGGGCCCTGTGGGTCTCGGCGCGGCTGCGTCATCCGCGGACGTAGAGACACCGGCGGGGCCCGCGACTCGGCGCCGGGCCCCGCACCTCGGCCTCAGCGCGTCAGAGGGCGCAGCCCTGGCTGTCGACCCGCTGCTCGGCGATCCGGCCGATCCGGATGTCGTCGCGGATCTCGTCCGCCGTCAGCGCGTAACCGGTGTTCGGGTCGTCGAGAGACTTCGCGAAGACGACCCCGTACACCTTGCCGTCGGGCGTCAGCAGCGGACCGCCGGAGTTGCCCTGGCGGACCGTCGCGTACAGCGAGTAGACGTCGCGCCGGACGGTGCCCCGGTGGTAGATGTCCGGGCCGTTGGCGTTGATCCGGCCGCGGACGCGGGCGGAGCGGACGTCGTACGCGCCGTTCTCCGGGAAGCCGGCGACGATCGCGTCGCTGCTGCTCGCCGCGTCCCTGTCGGTGAACTCCAGCGCCGGGGCCTTCAGCTTGGGCACGTCCAGGACGGCGATGTCGCGCTCCCAGTCGTAGAGCACGACCTTGCCGTCATACAGCTTGCCCTCGCCGCCGACCTGCACGGTCGGCTCGCCGACTCCGCCGACGACATGCGCGTTGGTCATCACCTTGCCGGGCGCGAAGACGAAGCCCGTGCCCTCCAGCACCTTGCTACAGCTGGGTGCGGTGCCGACGACCTTCACGATCGAGCGCTTGGCCTGCTGGGTGACGGGACTGTGCGCGAGCGCCGGATCGGGCGCCTTCACCTCGGCGATGGGCTCGTTGGAGAACGGGCTGAAGACCTGCGGGAAGCCGTTCTGCGCGAGGGTCGCACTGAAGTCCGAGAACCAGGTGTTCGCCTGGGCGGGCAGCACCCGCGACACGCCCAGGAGCACCTTGGAGTTGCGGACTTCCTTGCCCAGCGTGGGAAGTGACGTACCGGCGAGCGCGGATCCGATCAGCCAGGCCACCAGCAGCATCGCGACGACGTTGACCAGGGCACCGCCGGTCGCGTCCAGCACGCGCGCCGGTGACCAGGTGATGTGGCGCCGGAGCCGGCTCCCCAGGTGGGTGGTCAGGGCCTGGCCGATCGAGGCACAGACGATGATCACGACGACGACGATGACGACGACCGTGGTGGACACCTGGGTGCCGTTGTCCGTCACCCGGTCCCAGACCAGCGGGATCAAGGACATCGCGACGAGACCACCGCCGAGGAAGCCGATCACCGACAGGATGCCGACGACGAAGCCCTGGCGGTAGCCGACGATCGCGAACCATACGGCGGCGAGCAACAACAGGATGTCCAGCACGTTCACGTGGGCCACCGTCTCATGCGCGCCAGTCGAGCGGGACGTGACGTGAGCGGTCCCACGGTCGCTCCCAGCCCGCGAAATGCAGGATCCGGTCGATCACCCCGGCGGTGAAACCCCAGACCAGAGCCGATTCGACGGTGAATCCCGGGCCCAGGTGGCCGCTGGGATGGACGGTCATGACCCGGTGCCCGGGGTCCGTGAGATCGGCCACCGGGACCGTGAAGACGCGGGCCGTCTCGGCCGGGTCCACGGCGCCGACCGGGCTCGGGGCGCGCCACCAGCCGAGGACCGGGGTCACGACGAACTCGCTGACCGGGATGTAGAGGCGGGGCAGCACCCCGAAGAGCTGGACACCGGAGGGGTCGAGCCCGGTCTCCTCCTCGGCCTCGCGCAGCGCCGCGCGCAGCGGGCCGGTGGTGTGCGGATCGCCGTCCTCGGGGTCCAGGGCGCCCCCTGGGAAGGACGGCTGGCCCGCGTGCGAGCGCAGGGTGCCGGCGCGCTCCATGAGCAGCAGCTCGGGCCCGCGGGGGCCTTCGCCGAACAGGACGAGCACGGCGGACTGCCGGCCCCCGCCGTCCTCGGGCGGCAGGAACCGGCTCAGCTGGGTCGGGCGCACCGTGCGCACGGCCTCGACGACGGGGTCGAGCCAGCCGGGCAGGCCGTCCGTGGTGACCTCGATCGCGTCGCGGCCCTCCCCTGCCTCGCCGGCATCGCGGGCCCCGCCCACATCACGGGCTCCCGCCGTCGTCTCGTCCCGTGTACCGCGCGTCATAGGCACCCCTGTCCGCGTCTCTCCGTCAACACCGTGTCCCACACCGCCAAACGCGGTCCGGGTACCGATTCGTTCCTGTCGTCGCCCGTCAGGGCGCCGGGGTGCCCAGCGGCGGGGCCGGGAGGCCCGGGTAGTCCGGGGGCGGGCTCAGGCGCTGCCCCGGCTGGCCGCCCTTCTCGTACTTGAGCAGCTTGCGCGCCTTCTCCGGGTCGGTCTCGCCCTCCCCGTACGCCGGGCAGAGCGGGGCGATCGGGCAGGCTCCGCAGGCGGGCCTGCGGGCGTGGCAGATCCGGCGGCCGTGGAAGACGACGCGGTGCGAGAGCATCGTCCACTCGCTCTTCGGGAAGATCGCGCAGATCTCCGCCTCGACCTTCTCCGGATCCTCCTGCTCGGTCCACTTCCAGCGGCGCACGAGCCGGCCGAAGTGGGTGTCGACGGTGATCCCCGGGACCCCGAAGGCGTTGCCGAGGACCACGTTCGCGGTCTTGCGGCCGACGCCGGGCAGGGTCACCAGGTCCTCTATCCGGCCCGGCACCTCCCCGCCGAAGTTGTCCCGCAGGGCCTGCGAGAGGCCGAGCAGGGACCGGGACTTCGCGCGGAAGAACCCGGTCGGCTTGATCAGCTCCTCCAGGTGCTCGGGAGCCGCCGCCGCCATGTCCTCGGGGGTGGGGTAGGCGGCGAAGAGGGCCGGGGTCGTCTGGTTCACCCGCAGATCGGTGGTCTGCGCGGACAGCACCGTCGCGACGAGCAGCTCGAAGGGATTGCGGAAGTCGAGCTCCGGATGGGCGTACGGATAGATCTCGGCCAGCTCGCGGTTGATGCGGCGGGCCCGGCGGACCATCGCCAGACGGGATTCGGGCTTGGCCACGGACGGTTTCTTGGCCGAACCTTTGCCCTGACGGGCGGGCTGGGCCTTCGCGGACACCTTCGAGGGGGCTTGTTCGCCCACGGCTGAATTTTGGGTGGCGGTCACTCCCGCAGACCCCTTGGCCTGTGCTCTCACCGGCTTGTTGGACACCCGGCCAGCCTAAGGCCGGCCGCTGACACCCGCCCGGACCTCAGGTAACACCACCCCGATTGGTCTCCCACCGCACAGCACGCCCGTATGTCCGGCATCCTAGGTAGTGATTGATCGCACTGTTTGAGCCGTCCGGCAAAATGGGAGACCGGTCCCCTGAGCTGGTCGACATAGGAGAGAGACTCGTGGACGACGTTCTGCGGCGCGCCCCGCTCTTCGCGGCGCTCGATGACGAGCAGGCCGCGGAGCTCCGCGCCTCCATGGGCGAGGTGACCCTCGCACGCGGCGACGCCCTGTTCCACGAGGGCGATCCCGGCGACCGGCTGTATGTCGTGACCGAGGGCAAGGTGAAGCTCCACCGCACCTCCCCCGACGGCCGCGAGAACATGCTGGCCGTCCTCGGTCCCGGCGAGCTGATCGGCGAGCTGTCGCTGTTCGACCCGGGCCCGCGCACCGCCACCGCCACCGCCCTGACCGAGGTCAAGCTCCTCGGCCTGGGCCACGGCGACCTCCAGCCCTGGCTCAACGCCCGGCCCGAGGTCGCGACCGCGCTGCTGCGCGCCGTCGCGCGGCGCCTGCGCAAGACCAACGACCAGATGTCCGACCTGGTCTTCTCCGACGTTCCCGGTCGTGTGGCGCGGGCGCTCCTCGACCTGTCGCGCCGCTTCGGCGTGCAGTCGGAGGAGGGCATCCACGTGGTGCACGACCTCACGCAGGAGGAGCTCGCGCAGCTCGTCGGCGCCTCTCGCGAGACCGTGAACAAGGCTCTGGCCGACTTCGCAGGCCGTGGGTGGCTCCGCCTGGAGGCGCGTGCGGTGATCCTGCTGGACGTGGAGCGCCTCGCGAAGCGTTCGCGCTGACCCCCGGCTTCGTGAAGGGCCTCGCCTGTACCTCGGGCGGGGCCCTTCGCGTTTCCCGGGTGCGGCCCCCTGCCCGGACGGGGCCGGATTCGCCCGGGGACCGTGCACAGTGGAGGTATGGAGCACAGAGGTCTCGACGCGTACGGGTACTTCGAGCGGGAGGGATCGCTCGGGCAGGTGCAGGCCGAGTTCAAGGGGGTCGTCGCCGCCGCGCGCGAGCGGATCTCCGAGGCGTACGGGCGGCGGCTGCACAGCGCGTACCTGTACGGGTCCGTGCCGCGCGGGACGGCCCGGCCCGGGCGGTCCGACCTCGACCTGTTGCTCGCCCTGCACCACGAGCCCGCCGACGAGGACCGGGACGCCGCCGAGGTGCTGGCACAGGGGCTCGACGAGGACTTCCCCGAGATCGACGGCGCCCCCGTCCTGCTGTACGGCAAGGACAACCTGCTGAGCGAGCAGGAACGATTCGACCTCGGCTGGTTCCTCGCCTGCCTGTGCACCCCGCTGCTCGGCGCAGACCTGGCCGAGCACCTGCCCCGCTACCGCCCGGACAGCCTGCTCGCCCGGGAGACCAACGGCGACCTGGCCGAGGTATTGCCCACCTGGCGGGCGAAGGCGCAGGCGGCATCCGGCCCGGACGAGTACCGGGCCCTCGCCCGGGCCTTCGCACGGCGCCTGGTGCGCACCGGATTCACGCTGGTCATGCCACGGTGGGGCGGCTGGACCAGCGATCTCACCGAGTCAGCGGAAGTCTTCGGCACGTACTACCCGCAGCGCGCCGCCCAGATGCGGGCCGCGGCCGCCGTGGCGCTCGACCCGGTCGCGGACGCGGCCGTGCTGCGCGGCTACATCGAGGACCTCGGGCCGTGGCTCGCGGACGAGTACACGGCCCGGCACGGTACGAAAACGCCTCGGGGCTAGGGGCTAGGGGCTAGGGGCTAGGGGCTAGGGCAGCCTCAGCGCTTCTCGTCGACCACGAGGGCTTCGACGGCCGTCTTGGCCTCCGCCAGGCCCGCGCCGGTGATCCGGCGGTAGGTCTTGATGGCCGAGATCTTGCGGTCGGCCATGAGGTGGGCCCGCACCTCGTCCATCCCGGCCGGCTCCGGCTCCTCGATGCCGAAGTGGTCCAGCACCAGGGCCAGGCGGCGCTCCGTGCGGTCCACCTTGAGCTGCAGGCTCTGCACGCGGAGTGTCACCGTGGAGGTGATCCAACCAGCCGTGGCAACCAGCATGACCAGCAAGAACACGGTGTTCATTCGGGCCCTCCAGGGATCAGTCCGTGATCTTGAAGGTACTCCAGCTGCGCCCGGACGGACCACTCCGCGGCCGGCCACAGGGAGCGGTCCACATCCGCGTAGACGTGGGCGACGACCTGCTCCGGGGTGACGAAGCCGTCCTCGACGGCGGTCTCGACCTGGGCGAGGCGGTGCGCGCGGTGGGCCAGGTAGTACTCGACGACGCCCTGGGCGTCCTCCAGGACCGGCCCGTGGCCCGGCAGGACGGTGTGCACGCCGTCGTCGACCGTGAGCGAGCGCAGGCGGCGCAGCGAGTCCAGGTAGTCGCCCAGGCGGCCGTCGGGGTGCGCGACGACGGTGGTGCCGCGGCCGAGGATCGTGTCGCCCGTCAGGACGGCCTGGTCGGCGGGCAGGTGGAAGCAGAGCGAGTCGCTGGTGTGGCCCGGGGTCGGGACCACGCGCAGCTCCAGACCGCCGGTGCGGATCACGTCCCCGGCGGCCAGGCCCTCGTCGCCCAGGCGCAGGGCCGGGTCCAGGGCGCGGACCTTGGTGCCGGTGAGCTCGGCGAACCGGCCGGCCCCCTCGGCGTGGTCGGGGTGGCCGTGGGTCAGCAGGGTCAGCGCGATCCGCTTGCCGGCCCGCTCGGCGGTGTCGACGACCGCGCGCAGGTGCGCCTCGTCCAGCGGGCCGGGGTCGACGACGACGGCCAGGTCGGAACCGGGCTCGGACAGCAGCCAGGTGTTGGTGCCGTCCAGGGTCATCGCGGAAGCGTTGGGGGCCAGGACGTTGACCGCGCGGGCGGTGGCGGGGCCGGAGGTGACGACCCCGCGGGGCTGGCCGGGCAGAGCGGCGGCGTCGGTCATGCGGAGCCTCCGGGACGCACTCGCTTCGTGAACTCGTCGTGGCCCGGCCAGCTGAGCACCAGCTCGCCGTCCTCCAGCGTGGCCCGGGCCAGTACGGGGGTCAGGTCCTGCGCGTCGGCCGCGGCGAGCGCGTCGGCGGCGCTCCCGTACGGCTCCAGGGAACGCAGGGTGGAGATGGTGGGCGGCATCATCAGCAGCTCGCCCTTGTCGTACCCGGCGGCCGCGTCGGCGGGCCGGATCCAGACGGTCCGGTCGGCCTCGGTGGAGGCGTTGCGGGTGCGCTGGCCCTCGGGGAGGGCGGCGACGAAGAACCACGTGTCGTAGCGGCGCGGCTCGAACTCCGGGGTGATCCAGCGCGCCCACGCCCCCAGCAGGTCGGAGCGCAGCCGCAGGCCGCGGCGGTCCAGGAACTCCGCGAAGGACAGCTCCCGCGCCACGAGGGCCTGGCGGTCGGCCTCCCAGTCGTCGCCGGTGGTGTCGCCGACGACGGTGTCCGGGGTCTGCCCGGCGAGCAGGACGCCCGCCTCCTCGAAGGTCTCCCGGACGGCGCCGCAGACGATGGCCTGGGCGGTTCGGGTGTCCGTGCCGAGGCGGCGGGCCCAGTCGTCCCGGCTCGGGCCGGCCCAGCCCACCTGGTGTTCCTCGTCGCGGGGGTCGACCCCGCCGCCGGGGTAGGCGTACGCGCCTCCGGCGAAGGCCATGGAGGCGCGCCTGCGCAGCATGTGCACGGCGGGCCCCGCGGGGGTGTCGCGGAGCAGCATCACGGTGGCGGCGCGGCGCGGGTCCACCGGGGTGAGCGAGCCCTCCGCGAGCGCGCGGATACGGGCGGGCCACTCCGGCGGGTACCACTGGCCTCCGGCGGAGGGCTGGGCCTGGGGCTGCTGCTGACCATTCGGCATGGCCGGATGCTACGGCCATCCGGGCCGATGTTCGAGGGCACCCGGCCCGACTCGGCCGTGGGCGGGGGCTGGATTGCGCTACGGGCAATCCGGCCCCCGCCGAGTCTTTGCCCCGAGGGCTCAGGCTCCGGCGACCAGCTCGACCTGGATCTCGACCTCGACCGGGGCGTCCAGCGGGAGGACCGCCACGCCGACCGCGCTGCGGGCGTGGACGCCCTTGTCGCCGAGGACGGCGCCCAGGAGCTCACTCGCACCGTTCAGCACACCCGGCTGGCCCGTGAAGTCGGGGGCCGAGGCGACGAAGCCGACGACCTTCACGACACGCGCGATCTTGTCGAGGTCGCCGACGACCGACTTGACCGCGGCCAGGGCGTTCAGCGCGCAGGTGGCGGCCAGCTCCTTGGCCTGCTCCGGGGAGACCTCGGCGCCGACCTTGCCGGTGACCGGCATGCTGCCCTTGACCATCGGGAGCTGGCCGGCGGTGTACACGTACACGCCCGACCGCACGGCCGGCTGGTAGGTGGCGAGCGGCGGGACGACCTCGGGCAGGGTCAGGCCGAGCTCGGCCAGCTTCGCGTCGACAACGCCGCTCATGCCTTCTCCCGCTTGAGGTAGGCCACGAGCTGCTCGGGGTTGTTCGGCCCGGGCACGACCTGGACGAGCTCCCAGCCGTCCTCGCCCCAGGTGTCCAGGATCTGCTTGGTGGCGTGGACCAGCAGCGGGACCGTCGCGTATTCGAACTTCTTGGTCATGGGAGCGAGGGTAGTGCCTGTCCTACGGGGCTCATGCGCGCCCCGGGATCCGAGTCGTTAGGCTCGGACGCTGTGAGCAGGCTCCAGGTGGTCAGCGGCAAGGGCGGCACCGGCAAGACCACGGTCGCCGCGGCACTCGCGCTTGCCCTCGCACGCGAGGGCAAACGGACTCTTCTGGTGGAGGTCGAGGGCAGGCAGGGGCTCGCGCAGCTCTTCGGCTCCGAGGCGCTCCCGTACGAGGAGCGGAAGATCGCCGTCGCGCCCGGCGGGGGCGGCGAGGCCGGAGGCGAGGTCTTCGCGCTCGCCATCGACGCCGAACGGGCGCTGCTGGACTACCTCCAGATGTTCTACAAGCTCGGATCGGCCGGCCGTGCGCTCAAGAAGCTCGGCGCCATCGACTTCGCCACGACCATCGCCCCGGGGCTGCGCGACGTGCTGCTGACCGGCAAGGCCTGCGAGGCGGTGCGGCGCAAGGACAAGGCCGGCCGGTTCGTCTACGACCACGTGATCATGGACGCGCCGCCGACCGGGCGGATCACCCGGTTCCTGAACGTCAACGACGAGGTGGCGGGCCTGGCCCGGTTCGGGCCGATCCACAACCAGGCGCAGGCCGTCATGAAGGTGCTCAAGTCCCCCGAGACGGCCGTGCACCTGGTCACCCTCCTGGAGGAGATGCCCGTCCAGGAGACCGCGGACGGCATCGCCGAACTCCGGGAAGCCGGGCTTCCGGTGGGCCGCGTCGTCGTCAACATGGTGCGCCCGCACCACCTGGACGAGGACACCCTGCGCGCCGCGGCCGGCGAGCACCGTGCCGAGGTGGCCAGGGCGCTGTCCCGGGCGGGCCTGGGCGGCGCGCGCCGCGGCGCGGCAGCCGAGCGGCTGGTGGACCCGCTGCTCGCGCAGGCCGCCGAGCACGCGGGCCGGGTGGAGCTGGAGCGCGCGCAGCGTGCCGTACTGGCCGAGCTGGGCGTGCCGACGTACGAACTCCCGCTGCTCGGCGCGGGGATGGATCTGGCCGGGTTGTACGACCTGGCCAAGGAACTGCGGAAGCAGTCGGTGGCCGAATGAGCGAGGGGGTGGACACCGTGGGTCTGGACACTCCGCCGCGGCTGGCGGTCGACCGGCTGCTGGACGACCCGAAGACCCGGATCATCGTGTGCTGCGGGGCGGGGGGGGTCGGCAAGACCACCACGGCCGCGGCCCTCGGCGTACGGGCGGCCGAGCGCGGGCGCAGGGCGGTCGTGCTCACCATCGACCCGGCGCGGCGGCTCGCGCAGTCGATGGGGATCGACTCGCTGGACAACACCCCGCGCAGGGTGGCGACCGTAGGGGCGGACGACGGCGAACTGCACGCCATGATGCTGGACATGAAGCGGACCTTCGACGAGATCGTCGAGGCGCACGCGGACGGCGAACGGGCCCAGGCCATCCTCGCCAACCCCTTCTACCAGTCCCTGTCGGCCGGTTTCGCGGGCACGCAGGAATACATGGCGATGGAGAAGCTGGGGCAGTTGCGGGCCCGGGACGACTGGGACCTGATCATCGTGGACACTCCGCCGAGCCGGTCCGCGCTGGACTTCCTGGACGCGCCGAAGCGGCTCGGGTCCTTCCTGGACGGGAAGTTCATCCGCGTGCTGATGGCACCGGCGAAGGTGGGCGGCCGGGCCGGGATGAAGTTCCTCAATGTCGGCATGTCGATGATGACGGGCACGCTCAGCAAGTTGATGGGGGCCTCGCTGCTGAAGGACGTACAGACCTTCGTGGCCGCGATGGACACCATGTTCGGTGGCTTCCGCACCCGCGCGGACGCCACCTTCCGGCTCCTCCAGGCTCCCGGTACGGCCTTCCTGGTGGTCGCCGCGCCCGAACCGGACGCCCTGCGCGAGGCGGCGTACTTCGTGGAGCGGCTGGCCGCGGAGAACATGCCGCTGGCCGGTCTGGTACTGAACCGGGTGCACGGCAGCGGCGCCGACCAGCTGTCCGCCGCACGGGCGCTGGCCGCCGCGGAGAATCTTGAAGAAGGCGGCATTGTCGATCAGGAGTCCGGGAAAGCTGGACTTCGTGACGCCGCCGACGACGGCTCCCCCGACGTGGACGAGATCACGGCAGGACTGCTGCGCCTGCATGCCGAACGGATGCAGGTGATCGCGCGTGAGCAGCGCACACGCGATCGCTTCACCTCACTGCACCCCGAGGTGGCGGTGGCCGAAGTGGCCGCCCTGCCCGGCGATGTGCACGACCTCGCCGGGCTGCGGGCCATCGGAGAGCGACTCGCGGCCGGGGTTCCGGCCGGAGCGTAGGCGTTCGTACCGTACGTGCGAGTCCGGGTGATCTACCCGGCCGCCGCGTACGTCTCGTACGGAACGTCGATCTCCTCGTCGACATCCATGGTCAGGATGCCCGTACTGCGCTCGTACTCCGTGCGGGCGGTTTCGAGCAGCCGTCGCCACGAGGTGACGGTGGGACGCCGGCGCAACAGCGCACGCCGTTCCCGCTCGGTCATTCCGCCCCACACGCCGAACTCGACACGATTGTCGAGCGCGTCGGCCAGGCACTCGGTCCGCACCGGACATCCGGTGCACACCGCCTTGGCCCTGTTCTGTGCCGCTCCTTGAACGAACAGTTCATCCGGATCGGTAGTGCGGCAGGCTGCCTGCGCACTCCAGTCGGTAACCCAGCCCATCCCGGCGCCGTCCTCTCCCGAATCGAGGCTCCCCCACGGCGGCAGCGGCATATTCACCGCTGCCAGTTGAGGACGTTACGGAAGGCGGGCACAGTGCAACACCCCCGACGGGCCCAATCTTGAATGGTCCGAACGGACTATGGGTAAGCGGCAGATCACCCGACGGAGTGATCGGACGACATGCCCGACCATTCCGGCGATTCGGGTGAAATCACCGAGTCGCCGGATGAGTGCCCTCAGCACGGACGGCGATATTCGGACATGAGTCCACCCCATTCGGGAAGGGTGAAAATCAAGCCGAGGGGTTGATGTCGCACCGCACTGCTGTGACAGTTGAGGACAGCTTAGGCCAAGGCATTCGCGCGTGTCCGGCGAATGAGAACGTAGGCTGCCCTCCATGGGAAAGAAGCGCTCGGGCGGCGGGCTCACGGGGAGCCAGCAGGCCGCCAAGTTCCTCGGGGTGTCCGTTCTCTCCGGAGTTGTGCTCGCCGGTATGGCGATTCCGGCGGCAGGCGCCCTGGGACTCGCGGCCAAGGGCACGGTCGAGGGATTCGACGAGATCCCGGCCAATCTCAAGACTCCGCCACTGAGCCAGCGGACCACGATTCTGGACGCGGAGGGTGGCTTGATCGCCACTGTCTATTCGCGCGACCGGCAGGTGGTCCCGCTCACGGCGATCTCCCCGTACATGCAGAAGGCGATCGTCGCCATCGAGGACTCGCGTTTCTACGAGCACGGCGCGGTCGACATGAAGGGCATCCTGCGCGCGGTCAACCGCAACGCGCAGGAGGGCGGCGCCGCTCAGGGCGCCTCCACGCTCACGCAGCAGTACGTGAAGAACGTGTTCGTCGAAGAGGCCGGCGACGACGAGACCAAGGTGCGCGAGGCCCAGGAGAAGAGCCTCGGCCGCAAGATCCGCGAGCTGAAGTACGCGATCCAGGTCGAGGAGGAGCTCGGGAAGAAGAAGATCCTCGAGAACTACCTCAACATCACGTACTTCGGCCAGCAGGCCTACGGAATCGAATCCGCCGCCCAGCGCTACTTCAGCAAGCCGGCCAAGGACCTGACCCTGGACGAGTCCGCGCTGCTCGCGGGCGTCGTCCAGTCGCCGAGCCGGTACGACCCGGTGAACGACGCGCAGGAGGCGCTCAAGCGCCGCAACGTCGTCCTCCAGCGGATGGCCGACATCAAGGACGTCTCCCAGGCGGAGGTCGACGCGGCGAAGGCGAAGCCGGTCACGCTGAAGGTGACCCGGCCCAAGAACGGCTGCATCACCGCGGTCAAGGGCGCGGGCTTCTTCTGCGACTACGTGCGCAACACCTTCCTGACCGACGCGGTCTTCGGCAAGACGCGCGAGGAGCGGGCGAAGATCTGGAACCAGGGCGGCCTGACGGTACGGACGACCCTGGACCCGCAGTCGCAGGACGCGGCCAACGAGTCGATCAAGGACCACGTCTACCAGGAGGACTCGATCGCGACGGCTGTGACCATGGTCCAGCCGGGCACCGGACGGGTGCTGGCGATGGGCCAGTCCAAGCCGTACGGCTTCGGGAAGAACGAGACGCAGATCAACTTCTCCGTGGACAAGCGGATGGGCGGCTCGAACTTCGGCTTCCAGGTGGGTTCGACCTTCAAGCCGTTCATCGCGGCGGCCGCCCTGGAGCGGGGCCTGCCGCCGACGAAGGTGTACGGAGCACCGAACAAGATCGACTACCCGACGCCGATCCAGAAGTGCGACGGGTCGCAGTGGCTGAACCTGCCCGTCAACGGCAAGATCCAGACGGCCAAGAACGAAACCGAGGACGAGATCGGCCCGTACGCGCTGAGGACGGCGATGGAGAAGTCCATCAACACGTACTTCGTCGAGATGATCGGCGAGATCGGCCTCTGCCCGGTGACGGAGATGACGCAGAAGCTCGGCGTGACCCCGGCGGACGGCTCGAAGCTGCCGGAGGCCCCGTCGATCGCGCTCGGCTCCGCCGAGCTCTCCCCGCTGACCATGGCCAACGCGTACGCGACCTTCGCCAACCGGGGCATCTACTGCACCCCGGTCGCCATCGAGTCGATCACCGACTCCCACGGCAAGGCGCTGGCGGTGCCGAAGTCCAAGTGCGACCGGGCCATGGAGCAGGACACGGCCGACACCATCAACACCCTGCTGCGCGGAGTGGTCGACTCCGGTACGGGTGAGCGGGCCGGCCTGACCGACCGCGACAGCGCCGGCAAGACCGGTACGACGGACTCCCGGTACAACGCCTGGTTCGTCGGCTACACCCCGAACATCTCGAGCGCGGTGTGGGTCGGCTCGGGCGGCGCGAAGAAAATCACGATGGAGGACATCGTGATCGGCGGCAAGCCGTACGAGAAGGTCTTCGGCGGCGGCCTGCCCGGCCCGATCTGGAAGGACGCGGTCACGGGCGCACTGGCCGGGCGCGAGGTTCTCTCCTTCACCACGGTCAGCATCCCGGACCCGCTGCTTCCGTCCGGCGGTCCCCGCCCCAACAAGCCGCCCACTTCCCCGACGAACCCGCACAAGCCCGGCAAGCCGGGCGACAACAAGCCCGGCGGCCGGCCCGGCGGCCAGACGACCGGCGGGCCCACGGGCGGTAGCGATCCGACCAACCCGTTCCCGGGGATCACGATCCCGCCGGGCCTGATCGGCGGACCCGACACCCAGTAGGCACCCGCACGCGAGAGGGGCCCCAGCCGGATCCGGCTGGGGCCCCTCCGCACTTCCCGTGCGGGCTCAGGAAAGCTGCTGCTTGACGACCGCGGCGACGCGCCCGCCCTCGGCCAGTCCGGCGACCTTCGGGTTCACGATCTTCATGACGGCGCCCATGGCCCGCGGTCCCTCGGCTCCCGCGGCCCTGGCTTCCGCGACGGCCTGCGCCACGATCGCGACGAGCTCGTCGTCGGTGAGCTGCTTGGGCAGGTACGTGTCGAGGAACTCGCCCTCCGCGGTCTCCCGCGCGGCCTGCTCGGGACGGCCGCCCTGGGCGAAGGCATCGGCGGCCTCGCGGCGCTTCTTCGCCTCCTTGGCGATCACCTTGAGGACTTCCTCGTCGGAGAGCACGCGTGCTTCCTTGCCCGCGACCTCCTGGTTGGTGATGGCGGAGAGGGTCAGTCGCAGGGTGGACGAGTGCAGCTCGTTCCGCTCCCTGATGGCGGTCGTGAGGTCTTCCTGGAGCCTGGCCTTGAGCGTGGTCATGGACCTGAGTCTGCCAGGTGCGGGGGCGGTGGCGCCCGTTGGTTTTCCGGGTCTGCGACGATGGGCCCATGCGTGCGCGTTACGGAGTCCCCCTGAAGGCAGCTGCCGGAATCGCCGCGGTGGGGGCCGCGGGTGTGGCCTACGCCGCCGGTTTCGAGGCGCGGTCCTTCCGCCTGCGCCGTATCACGGTGCCCGTCCTGCCCCAGGGGATGCGCCCGCTGCGCGTGCTCCAGGTCTCGGACATCCACATGGTCGGCGGGCAGCGCAAGAAGCGCGCCTGGCTGCAGTCGCTGGCCGGTCTGCGCCCCGACTTCGTCGTGAACACCGGCGACAACCTCTCCGACACCGAGGGTGTCCCGGAGGTGCTCGACGCCCTGGGCCCCCTGATGGACTTCCCCGGCGTCTACGTCTTCGGGTCGAACGACTACTACGGGCCGCGGCTGCGCAACCCCGGGCGCTACCTGATCGAGAAGGTCCAGGGCCGGCACGGGCTGAACGGCAACAAGCCGGTCGTCGGCGCCGTGCACAACCCGTGGGAGGAACTGCGGGACGCCTTCGACGCCGCGGGCTGGCTGAACCTCACCAACGCCCGGGCTCGGCTGAAGCTCGAAGGCCTGGAGCTCGCCTTCACCGGGCTGGACGACCCGCACATCAAGCGCGACCGCTACGAGCGGGTGGCCGGCGGCCCGGAGACGGACGCGGACTTCTCGCTGGCCGTGGTGCACGCCCCGTACCTGCGGACGCTGGAGTCCTTCACGGCGGACGGCTACCCGCTGATCCTGGCGGGCCACACGCACGGCGGGCAGCTGTGCATCCCCTTCTACGGCGCGCTCGTCACCAACTGCGACCTGGACACGAAGCGGGTGAAGGGCCTCTCCACGCACGAGGCGGGCGGTCACCGCGCGTACCTCCACGTCTCGGCCGGCTGCGGCACCAACCGGTTCACCCCGGTCCGCTTCGCGTGTCCGCCGGAGGCGACCCTCCTGACGCTGACCCCCAAGTCGCAGGGGTGAGGGAAGGCGGGTACGGCGGTCTTCCGCGCCCCCGCCGCCCCCTGCGCGAAAACCGGATTTCGTCTCCGGCCAAGGGTCCGCTAAAGTAATCGATGTCGCCAGGGCAGCAAGCGCCGCTAGGGCGACGATCGGGGTGTAGCGCAGCTTGGCAGCGCGCTTCGTTCGGGACGAAGAGGTCGTGGGTTCAAATCCCGCCACCCCGACTTCGTAAGACCAGGTCAGGGGCCTGATCCACTCAGTGGATCAGGCCCCTGTTTGGCGTTTTCCCCTGTCTCGGGAGCCATCGGGGAGCCGACCTCCGCGGATCCGGCTCCCACGGGGAGCCGGTCAGGCAGCGGCGCCGCCTTCCGGGGTAGTCGTGCGCGCACTCCTGTCGTCGAGGACGATCAACGCGGGGCCGTTCTCCTTCTCGGCCAGATGCGTCACGCGGTCGACCGCGAGAGCCGTCCTGCGGTAGAC
This sequence comes from Streptomyces sp. NPDC006463, assembly GCF_042870715.1. Taxonomy (NCBI): domain Bacteria; kingdom Bacillati; phylum Actinomycetota; class Actinomycetes; order Kitasatosporales; family Streptomycetaceae; genus Streptomyces; species Streptomyces sp. NPDC006463. The sequence goes on from NZ_JBIAHP010000010.1 coordinate 186,670, forward strand.
GGCTGCGGCGAGCGCCCACGTGGCCAGGTCCTGGCCGCCATCACCAGGCGACGTTGCGCCGCCCTCGTGTTCCCGGGTCACCTTCCACATCGTGGTGAGCACGGCGAGCAGGGACCTTCCCGAGAGGGATGCCTCGACCCGGCCGCCATCCGCGTCGTCGATCCGCTCGGGGAGCCGGAAGTGGGTGTGCCCGCTGGTGTGCTCTGCGATGAAGTCCCACGTCTCCCGGTGACAGATCAGCGTCGCGGAGGCGATCGCAGCAGCCGACAGGAGGCACTGCAGGTGGGCGCGCTGGTCATCCTGGTCGGCCTGAGCGGGGTCCTGGACCGGCTCCGCGACGGGCGTCAGGTGCGGCCCGGTTTCCGGCTTTCCTGCCGTGTTCCCATGGCCGTGGGCATTGCGGACTTCTTCCAGCACGCGGGGTTCCTTCCCGTCGGATCGTTCGGTCAGCTCGGCCGGCTCTCCGAGTACCTCGGGCTCGGCTGGGTCCGGCCCAGCGGGCGGCTGCACAACGGACTCCGTGGTGGCCGGGGCGCCGGCAACCAAGGGGCTCGCCACCTGGGGCGGCAGCAGCGGCACCGCCTGAACGCCCTCTTCCAGCCGTCGACTCAGGGCCTCCAGACCGCTCCGCGCCTCCGCCAGGTCGGTGAGCATCCGTTCCTGCCGCCGCCGGAGCTCGCGGTTCTCCTCACGCAGACCCATCGTGCCTTGCGCCACTGCTTCGAGGACCTTCTGGCGTGTCTGGTCCACCGTCACGTAGAGCGCACTCAGGCCCGTAGCAGGATCCTCAAGTGTGCGCCGTATGACGTCGAGTTGACTGAGTGCCTTGTCCGTCTCGGCCCTCCGCCGCATGCAACCCCCTCTTCACTGTCGGTGATGACTCGCTCATCTCTCCCCGACGCCGTGTCAGCTAATGCGATGATTTCCAGCCGAATCACGATTCCGCTTGTGCGGGGCTGACGCGGCCGGTACCACCGAGACCATGCACCGTTGGTCACCGCTCAACGATCGCCAGCTCGCCCTCCTGACTCGGATCAGTGAGGGCGTCGAACCCGTCTCGTCGGGAACCCCCGAACTCGCCCTCACCGCCCGAGCCCTGAAAGAGCGGGGGCACATCGCCATGCCCAAAGAGGGCGGACGATGGAGGGCGGAGATCACCGAGGTCGGGCGCTTCTACCTCCAGCACGGCCATCACCCTGACCGGCCCGAGCCGGCTCCACGGAAGTCTCGCCCGGCAACCACGTCCGGACCGAAGAAGCAGGAATCCGACCGCCCTGAACAGAAGGCCGCCGTCGAACAGAAGCCCCCGGCACAGCGCATCGCTAGAACCCCGAGGCCCTCTCCCGCCGACATCGGACCGGCTCTGATCACCGAGGTGCAGCAGGCCGGCCGCTTCCTCCGAGTCCCGAACCCGGACGAGGCCGCGCGGGCCCGCTACCGAAGGGCATTCGACGCGGCTCGCCAGTGTGCGCCGGCCGGGTACCACCTGAAGTACAGCGGGCGGACCAAGGGGGACTTCTTCCTGGGGCTGCTCCGGGTGACCGGCGAGGACGACACGGAGTGGAACCGGATTCGGCTGGCGCGCAGTCGTGTGATCACCGACGTGGACGATGTCGTCGCGGCCGTGACTGCGGATCACAGCGCCTTCGAGATCTCCGAGGGGGTCCTGCCCCGCGTTCTGGACCTGCTCCGCCTCATCGCCGAGCAGGCCCTCCCCCTCCACGGGGAGATCGCGGTGTCCAAGAAGCGCAGGCAGCCGAGGCCACTGCTCACGATCCATGGCCGGACGTACGAGATCACCTTCAAGGAACGACAGAAACAGGTCCGGTACGTGCCCAAGCCGACGGGCCGCCGCACGTACGACTGGCAGCGAGTCGTCCCGGCGCAACGGTTCGAGCCGTCCGGGGAACTGGAGATGGTCCTCGCCCAGCAACAGGGCTACCAGTACGGCTGGAAGAAGGAGTGGGCCGACACCGAGAAGAAGCCGCTTGAGGACCAGATCGGTTCGGTACTCCGGGCGCTCAGGCCCCGGGCCGACGAGCAGGAACGGGCCCGGCTGGAGCGGGAGGCCGAACAGCGTCGGCTCCAGGACGAGCGGGAACGGCAGCAAGCCGAGAACCGCCGACTGGAAGCCGAGAGGCAAGAGCGCGCCCAACGGGAGTGGGAGGCTGCGGTCGGCGTGGCTTCGATCAAGGCGGTGGACGCCGCTCGGGCCGAGCACTTCGGCACGGCGCTGGAACAGTGGCGAGCCGAAGGAGAGATCCGGACCTTCTGCACCGCTCTGGATGAGGCCGCCGCCCAGACGGAGGACCCCATCGAGGCCGAGCGGCTCCGGGAGTGGTCGGCGTGGGGCTGGACGGAGGCCGACCGTCTGGACCCCACCTTGAACGGGAAGGGGCTTGGCGTCCGGAACTTCCACGCGGAGCCGACGGGGGACGAGCTGCAGCCGTTCCTCGACGGCTGGCACCCGCACCGCCCGGAAAAGGTGAAGCCACCGGCCGAGCCCACACCGCCCAAGCCGGAGCCCGAGCGGTGGCGTGACGGCTTCAACGACGTACGTCGGGACCAAGGCTGGAGATATGGACCCCAAGGCCGCGCTCAATGGTGGAGGCGATGACGCCGTGCCCACGGTCCCGGAGCGCCTTCACCGCCTGCTCGACCAATTCGCCGAGTCGCAGCACCTCGGCGCGTAGGGCGACGAGCTCGTCGTAGCGCTCGGCCTTCTCCTCCCCGCACCACTCCTGGACCGTGCGCAGGGCACCCGCCTCCGCGTCCAGCTTGCGGTCGTCCCGGCGGTGGTACGACTGCCAGGAGGGCCGGGCGCGCTCCTCATCCACGGCCTGCTGCCGCCGGTCCACCTCCGGCAGGACCTCTTCGGCAAGACGCTGAGCCACCTGCCGCGCAATCCTCTCGGCGACCGGCCAGCCGACCAGGCAAAGGCCGTTGCGGTTATCCAGCGAGTGGGATGGGGATTTCGAATCGACGGTAGCAACGGCCGGGACCTCGCCGATCCGAATTACCGCCAGGCTCGGCCGCACAAGATCAGAGGCGGGATGGTGTCGCGTTGCGGTTCGTGGCAGGGTCGCCCCCATGCGGATTTTGGTGATGGGCGGCACCTGGTTCCTTGGCCGGGCGATCGTTGACGACGCGCTTCGACGCGGCTGGGAGGTAACGACGTTCAACCGGGGCCGCTCCGGTACGGTCGAGGGTTCCGACGCCGTCCGGGGTGACCGGACGAGTGCCGATGATCTGAAGCGGTTGGCCTCACGAGGACCGTGGGATGCCGTGGTCGACACGTCCAGCAGCGAGTTCCCGCCCCGTGACGTGCTCCTCGCCACCGACCTCCTGCGGCCGGCCGCAGCCCGGTGGGTGCACGTCTCCACGGTCTCCGTCTATGAGGGGTGGCCGCACCACCCGCTCACCGAGGACTCCCCGCTGTTGGAGTGCCCGCCGGACGCCGATGAGTCGTTCGGGTACACCGGCGCCGATGGGAGCCCGACGAAGTACGGGTTCCAGAAGGCAGGCGGAGAGGCCGCAGTGCGCGCCGCCTTCGGGGACGACGTGGTGTTCCTCCGGCCTGGGGTGATCTTGGGGCCTGGCGAATACGTCGGCCGCCTCCCGTGGTGGCTCACCCGTGCCAAGCGCGGCGGCCCGATCGTTGTCCCCGCCCCCGCCGCCCAGATGATCCAGCCCGTGGACGTGCGGGACGTCGCCACCTTCGCCGTCGATCAGGCCGCCGACACCGATGGCCCCGGCCAGGCGTTCAACATCGCCCACCCCGAAGGCATCAGCTGGGCCGACTTCATCGCCACGTGCCTGGCCGTCACCGGTAACACTGGCAGCCCGGCGTGGGCCGATGCGGCGGCACTTACCGCGCATGGTGTGAAGCAGTGGACAGAGCTCCCGCTGTGGCGCACCCACTCTGGAGTGTGGTCCGTTGACGCCTCCCGTGCCGTAGCGGCCGGGCTCCGCTGCCGTCCGCTCGCCGACACCATTGCCGACACATGGGCGTGGATGCAGGCAGACGGTCGACCGGTCGAACACCCACGGTGGGACGAGCACGGAGTGGACCCAGCCAAGGAAGCCCTGATCCTCGCCGCCCTCGGCCACCCGTAGGAACAGGGGCAGGTTCAGGGCTCGATGGCGAGGAGCCCGCTCCCCGTACCCAGCTGCCTCGGTGCCGAGAGACGCCCGAATTCCTCGATCTGTTCGCCGAGCGTGACAGCTATCCGCGTCTCCCTGAACGCGGGGGCTGTCAGAGCCCGCCGCAAACCGCCGGTGCGATCCAGCAGCCCCGCCACACGCTGTTCCGCCGGAATCGCCCACACCGTCTCCAGCGTCGCAGCCGCCGCGTCCAGGTCGCCCCGGAGCAGCTGCGCCGCTGCGAGGTCGGCCGCGGCCTTGCCCCGTACCGGTACCGACTGCCGGGCCGGCGGCCGGGACGCGACCAGATCCAGCGCCCGTCGCGCCGTCACTTCCGCCCCCGCTCCGTCACCGACAAGCAGAGCGGTGGTGCCGTTGGACATCAGCAGCCGCTCCTCGCTGAAGGCAAACTCACCTCCGACCTCGTCGTGCAGGGCGTCCCGCTCGCCGCTGTCCTGCCGCGTGGACGCGACGAGCGCGCGGGTGGCCCGTTCCCGGTCCCCGAGGTGCCCGTGGGCGCGGGCTTCGATGGACAGCAGCCGCCGCCTGGCCGTGTCGCCCAGACCGGCGTAGGCCAGCGCGGTCCGCGCGTGCCGTACGGCCTCCGAGGGACGGCCCGTGAAGTACGCGCAGACCGCTAAGGACCCGGTGGCATAGGCCCGTAGCGGATCGAAGCGAGCCATCTCTCCATACAGGGCAGCCGACCGGGCGAGACGTGCCGAGTCGTCCAGGGCTCCGAGGTCGAACGCGGCGGTCGACAGCAGCGCGCACGCCTGGCCCGCCACGATCAGCAGGTCCTGCTGCTGCACAGGCACCTTGGTGAGTCCACGTTGGTGCTCCGCCTCCGAGCGCAGGACCTTCGCCCGCCGGAACACGTCGAAGGCGCTCACGGCCCCGTACGAGCGGGCGAGGGACAGTGCGTCGTCACGAAGCTGGTCGATGGTCGTGTCGGATACGGACTGCGCGGCGGCAGCCCCCGCCTCATCGGCGGCGTCACGTGCGGTCATCGCGATTTCACTTTCGAGGTCGTACGCAGTGGAAGCCACCGATGTCGAGTTCGATAGCGCGGGCGGTGACCCGAACAGTGCCGCGGCCTCCACGTCGAAGAGCCGCTCCAGTACCCGACACGTGTCCGGCCCCGGCATCGTCTTGATCCGGCCCGAGGTCCACCGCCGGAACTGTGACTCGGACACCGACAGGCCCTGTACGCCGGCCTGTGAGGCCGCGCGCTCGAACGCCGTGACGAAGTCCCTGTAACGCCAATGCCGCTGCTGGACTAAGACGCGCAGCAGCGTCGCCGGATCGTCCATCGGTCGCTCCCTCAAGGTCAGGAGACGGGCCACGTCGCGCCCCGCTCCACTTCGTGCCTACCCGTCAACACCCCTGCTGCGCAATGAAATCCGAGCAGATGACATCGCAGGGCTACCTCCATGACACCTCGGTCACCCGGGCGAGCACCAGATGACACCCACCGCGTCGTGGCCGTGACACCCATACCAGGGGGACTCTTACGTCACTTCGACGACCCCGGTGAAAGGGAGTGGACCGTGAGCAGCCCCCGGCTTCCCCGACGAACCCCTGGCGCGACCAGCACGCACTACGAGGCCGTCGTAGCCCCGTACGTGGAGACGTCAGCCGGCACCCCGTCGGAGCGCCACGGCCTGCCCCGGGCCGCCGAGGCGTTCCGTAGCCGGAACGGCGACCCCTCCACCTGGAGCTCCGCCCAGTTCGACGCCTTCCTCGGCCTCGGAGGAGCCCAATGAGCGAGACCACGGGGGCGAACGTCTGGGTCACGGAGGACACCGGGCACCGGTTCCTCGGCCAGGACGTCGAACACCCCGCCAGCGGACGGCGCGGAACCGTGGGCGCCGTCCTGATCTACGCATCGAGACTCACCGGCAGACCGGTCAGGAAGGTGGCGCACATGCGCCCTCTGGACCGTTCGGGTCGGGAATGGACCGCCGATCCGGACACCCTCCAGCTCCTCCAGCCGATCGCCCACTCGGCACAGACCAGCCGCACAAAGGGCTGAACAGACTTCCCGCCCGGTGCTGATCAAGCGGTCGGTACCGGGCGGGAACGGCGCCCAGGGCGCCGTGCACGAAACCGGTCTGGTGCCGTACGGCACCACACCGGCGGCACCAGAGCGGATCCAAACTGCCCGTCCCGGGCAGTCACCCTTCCACCAAGGAGATCAGCTATGCCGAAGCCCAGGAAAGAGAAGCAGAACCACCTCATCTACGCGGACGTCGTGGACTCCAAGTCCAAGGCGGGCGTGTGGATGGGTGAGCGTGCTTCCTTCCGCGACAAGCAGGGCCGCATCCTGGAGGCCCTGAAGGACCGCACCGACTGGGTCAGCCTGGAGGGCGCGGTCATGGTCATCAGCACCGAGCCGGCCGGTCTCACGGTCATCGCGCCGAACCCGACGCTCCCCGGTGTGATCGTCCTCTCCGACGGCGGTTCCCCCGCGGCCTCCGCCCGGCTCCAGGCCGACGCCGAGGACAAGGTCCGCGCCGTCATGGCCGAGCTGGGCATCGCCGAAGAGGAAACGGCGGCCTGACCCAGTGGCCACTCCCCAGCTGCTGTGGGGGAAATACTTCCAGTACGACCGTGACGGCGAGGCTGTCCTCCTCGACCCGGTCACGCTGGAGAGTGTGCTTCTCGACTCCGGCGAGGTCTCTGACCTCGCCGGGGTCCCCCCGACCGCGACACACTTAGCCCTCGCCGGGCTCGGCTTCACCCAGGACGGCCCTGCGGCCGACCGTCGTGAAGCTCTCCACCACCGCCTCCACACCCTGGGCATCGACCCGACGCCGCGCCGGATCAGCGGCCTCCGGGTGGTGCTCACCGACCGCTGCAACATGGCCTGCACGTACTGCTTCGTCGACACCAACAGCGGCAAGCCGGACATGACGGAGCAGGAGCTCGCCGCCGGCCTTGAGTTCCTGTTCGAGCAGAACGCTGGGCAAGAGGAGGTTTCGATCCAGTGGTTCGGCGGCGAGCCGACGATCCGCTTCGACCTCATGCAGTACGGCGACGAGCTCGCCGACACCCTCGCCGCCCGGTACGGCGTCGAGCGGGTCCGGCGAACGGTCGTCACCAACGGCGCCCGCCTGACGGACGAGGCCCTCGACCACTTCGTACAGCGCGAGTACGGGGTGGGTATCTCCATCGACGGCCCTCCGGGGATCAACTCGGCGAACCGACTCCTCCTCGGCGGACAGCCCGCTGACGACCGCATCCGCCGCAACGTCCGGCGTCTGGTCGAGGCGAAGGGCCTGCACGTCGGCTGCAACCTCACCCCGACTGCGTCGAACATCGGGCGCCTCGCCGAGAGCGTGCAGTGGATCATCGACGACCTCGGCCTCAAGTTCATCTACGTCAACACGCCCATCCCCACCGGGGGCAAGTGGCGGGTGAACGGCGCGGACCTGGCCCGGGAACTCTACGAGGCCCGCCTGACCGCGCTTGGGAAGGGCGGGATGATCTTCTCCGTCCTTGACCGGGCCTTCCAGGCCCTCGACACCCGCCGGCCGATGCTGTTCGACCACATGCAGGGCGACCGCAGCCTCAACGCAGCCCTGCTGCCCGGCAACCGGGTCAGCGTGTGCGACATCAACTTCACCGAGCCCTCGTTCCTCCACACACTCGACGAGCTGCGATCGGACCTCAGCCTCCTCACAAGGGCGACGAAGAAGGTCGCGCCGCTCCCCGAGTGCGGCGACTGCCCGGCGCTGGCCATCTGCGGCGGCCCGTCCCGCAACGAGCAGGCCCTCATCGGCGGCAGCACCCCCGACCCGCAGATGTGCGCCTTCTACACCAACACCGTGGCCATCGCGGTCTGGGACAACACGGGGGTGCAATGAGCACCCCGGTCCGTACGGCGCTGATCTCGACGGCCGGCCACTGCGAAGTCGCGTGCAGTTTCTGCTTCCGGGCCGACCGCGCCCGCGGCTTCCTCACCACCGCCACGTACACGCGCGCCCTGTCGCGGCTGAAGGAGAACGGGGTCGAGGGCGTGTGCCTCACGGGCGGTGAGCCGACCCACCACCCGGACCTCCGGCAGCTCGTCCGCCTGGCTCTCCAGTTCGGCATGACGGTGTCCATGGTGACCTCGGCCCGCTCGGAGGCTGAGGTCACCGCCCTCGCGGAGGTCGGCCGCCTTCTGACCAACGTGACCGTCTCCGCGGACTCCCAGGGCGCGATGACACTCGGCCGCACCACCCGGAGTGCGGCCTCGGCTGTCGCGACGCTGGACGCCGTCGACACTCCCTCGAAGGTCCTGCACCTGACCTACTGGGATGTGGACGTCGAGGAATCCGAGCAGCTCGCTGACCTCGTAGCGGGAACGGGGATCGACGTTCAGCTCAGCCCCGTTCTCCTCTCCGAAAGCGCCCTGCGCCGGGACGGCCGATCGATCCAGGACTCCCTGATGCAGAGGGCCCGCGACACGGCGGCACTCGACCAGTACTTCCGCCTGTCCAACGGATACCGGTCCTACCTCGACGACCTGCGGCAGCTACAGCTGTCCAAGGAGGAGAGCCACCCCTGTCGGTCGGCCACCCTCTACATGTCGGCTGACGGAGAGGTGCGGCACTGCCCCTACGGAGCATCCGAGGTCAGTGTCCACGCCCCCCGTACCGAGATCCGAGCCTTCCTCGACGCGCCGGCCACGGACCGCGTCGGACCCGACTGCGCCGCCATCTGCCGCCCCGCGTCCCGCGACTGCGCGGCGGCCTGACCTTGGGAGTCCACGTGCAACCGTCGGTCTCCGTCACCGATCCCGACGACTTCAACAGCCACTGGAGACAGCCGCCGAACTTCCGTATGCAGGTCCCCTTCGACTACCTGTTCTTACCGGCGATCGACATCCTCGACCACGTCCGCCGGGACGACGAGGTGCGCTTCACGGTCCTCGGCGAGGACGACTGGGCGGTGCGTATGGAGCGCACCGCCGCGTTCCGCACGGCCCCGGTCGAGGAGATCGCCACCTGGCCGTTCCGCCTGGTGCACTTCAACCTCGCCCGGTTCTACGGCGAGCTCCTGGCTGGCTTCCAGGAGGAGGTCATGGTCCCCTGGCGCACCTACCTGTCGGCGCAGGGATTCACGTGGCAGCGGTGCGCGCCCATCCTGTTCCTGTCCACCGAAGGCGCGGCCTCGACCTACCACAACGACAACTCGCACGGTCTGGTGTGGCAGGTCCAAGGGGTCAAGACCTTCCACAGCTACCACAACCCCGACATGCACCTGTCCCCCGAAGCCGCGGTCCTCGGTGAGACCACCGCCGAAGATCCCCCACCGCACGATGAGGCGCAGCGGCAGTCGGTGACGATGCAGCCGGGCGACCAGCTGTGGAGTCATGCCCTGACCCCGCACTGGGTCACCACTGAATCGCCGCTCGCTCTCAGCGTCACCCTCTCCCATGGCGGCCTCTCCCGCCGTGGCCGGTACGCCGACCGCGAGCTGGCTCTGCGCGAGCACTGGGACAAGAACCCCGACGAGGCATGGACCCTCGACCTGGGCCACACCCGGTACTGAGCAAAGCCCTGCTGCCCCACCGCCAAGCCAGCGGTGGGGCAGCAGTGCGTCTACCCCTGGCTCAGGGGGTGAGGCGGTTCGGTCCCCGGAACAGGAACGCGGCCTCGCGGATCGAGTCCAGGCCGAGCATGACCATCAGGATCCGGCCGAGGCCGGCGCCGAGTCCGCCGTGGGGCGGGCACCCGAAGCGGAAGATGTTCATGTAGTCCTGCATAGGCTCGGTGTCCATGCTCTTCTCCTCGGCCTGCTTGAGCAGCACGTCGGAGCGGTGCTCTCGCTGGGCCCCGGTGGTGATCTCCAGGCCCTTCCAGAGCAGGTCGAAGCTGAGCGTCAGGTCCGGCCGGTCCGCCGGACGCATGTGGTAGAAGGGCCGGATGCTGGCCGGGTAGTGCGTGATGAACACGAACTCGTGGCCCGTGCGCTCCTTCATGTGGGCGGCGATGGTGCGCTCGCCTTCCGGGTCCAGGTCCTCCTTGACGCCTTCGGGGTCCCAGCCGCCGGCCCGCAGGATCTCCTGTGCCTCGGCCATCGTGATCCTGGGGAACGGGGCCTTCGGAACGACGACCTCGATGCCGAAGATCTCCTGGATCGCCTCACCGTGGACCTCGGCGACCTTGGCGATGGCGTGAGCGAGCATCCGCTCCTCGAACGCCATCACGTCCTCGACGTCGTCGATCCACGACAGCTCGACGTCCACGCCGGTGAACTCGGTCGCGTGCCGGGAGGTGTACGACGGCTCGGCGCGGAAAACGGGCCCGATCTCGAAGACGCGGTCGATGCCGGCGGCCACGGCCATCTGCTTGTAGAACTGCGGCGACTGCGCGAGGTAGGCCGAGCGGTCGAAGTACCCGAGCTTGAACACCTCCGCGCCGGACTCCGAAGCGGTGCCCATCAGCTTCGGCGTGTGCATCTCCGTGCAGCCGTTCTGCATGGCGTACTCGCGCAGCCCCTGCTCCAGGGTCGTCTGCGCGGCGAACACCATCTGCGCGGTGGCCCGCTTGCGTACGTCGAGGAAGCGCCAGTCGAGTCGGTGCTCGGGGCCGGTGTGCTCGTCGATCGGCAGGGGCGTCTCTGCCCGGTTCAGCACCTCGATCGTCTCGGGGACGATCTCCCGGCCACCCAGGTTGACCTGAGCCGCCTCGACGACACGGCCTGTGATCCGGACGGCGGACTCGGGGGTAAGCGACTCGATGATGGCTTCGAGCGGGCCGCCGTCACGCTTGTGGGTCACCTGGACCATGCCGGAGTGGTCCCGCAGGATGACGAACTGCATCTTGCGCTGCAGCCGGAGTGCGTTCACCCAGCCGGAGACGCTGACGGTCTGGTCGACGTGTGCGCGTAGGTCGGAAGCCAGTACGCGGCTAGTGGTGTGGATCATCGCAGCCCTCCAGGGGCGTCGTCATGATCCCTTGGAAGCGTGGGCGAGAAGGGTACTCGCGGTGCCACCACGCCTTTGCCACCGCCAGACAGCGGCGGCCTCATTCAGCCCGATGACGGGGGCAAACCGGCGGGGCATTGGGCCCGAAGGCCTTTCCTCCCCGCGCTCGGGAGGGTCTTCACCATGGGTGCGAGTCCGCCTTCACAGCTGCCGGCGGCTCTCTCTGCTCGCGTGATCCGTGGCTACTCGTCTCCGTCGACGCGTTGGTCACGAGGATAGGGATGCCACAAGCCCCTCGCAACGGATTCAGAACGGTGGCGCGCCAGGTGGCCGGATGTCACCCCTGCCGAGGCCAGATAGGACGCCCCTTCTTCCATCGCTGCCGTGTAAGGCCGTCACGAGTGCGCGGGAACTACGATCGGGCCGCGAAGCCGTCCGGGCCGCTCGCGGCCTTGGACTCCCGACCAGGAGGGGACCGCCGCACATGGGTAGGACTGAGTACTACAACGACCCCACCGCACCGAAGGCCAACACCCTCATCCCTGCGAGCAACCTGCTCGTCATCGACGACAACGGCGCCATCCTGCTCCAGCGTCGCCGGGACACCGGCCAGTGGGCGCTGCCCGGCGGCGCCCAGGACATCGGCGAGACCGCCGCCGAGTGCGCTGTCCGCGAGTGCCTGGAGGAGACCGGCATCGTCGCCGAGATCACCGGCTTCCTCGGCATCTACACCAACCCGCGCCACATCGTGGCATACACCGACGGTGAGATCCGCCAGCAGTACGAGAACACCTACATTGGCCGCCCCGTCGGCGGCGAGCCCACGATCAACGACGAGGCAGACGGCGTCCGCCTCATCCAGCCCGCCGACCTCGACCAATACGACATCCACGCCAGCGTGCGCCAGCAGATCGGCGACTACCTCGCTGGCACGTACCCCTACCTGGGCTGAGCCACCAGTGCCGCCTCCACTGCAAAGATCCGTACGTGAGGCTGCGTGGACACCACCCGCTACATGTGGCTGGTTCCGGGACGACATCAACTTGGTGCTTCGAACCCATTCGGGGTGTCGCGCAGACTTGGTAGCCGGGCCGTCTCCTTCAGTCAGCTGGGTAGGAGGATCGGCTGCGCGACACGATCTCGTAGACCGGTCGATGTCTTCATAGAAGCCCCGCTGTACCAAATCTCCGGAATGATGACAGGCATGATTCCTACGTTCGATGTCGAAATTCGCCACGACTATGACGTGGCCGACCTACGGACAGACTTGACCGCCGAGCAGGTAGCCAGTGGCTTCACTGACCACCACGGGTACGAGAGCCTCGGCCTGCCCAGTTGGCAGGACGTCGCGGAGTGCCTCAGCGCTGAGGCTGAGATCCTCGCGCAGGCCAGACAGTCGAGTGCGCCGGATGGCATCAAGGAGGTACTTGACGCGATCGACGACGAGGACGGGGACGGGGTGGAGTTCGCCGAGTTCATGGCGGCGTTCTACGGGAACGACGTCGGAGTGGCTGGCCTGAGCTTGGCCCTCAGCGCGGCTCGGGGAGCCACCTTCTACTCCTGCTCCAGCGGTCTCGACAGTCACCACCATGCCGAGTACCCGATGGTGGGCGTCGTGCCTGACGCTCAGCGAGCGTGCCTGCTCGCCGAACTCGCGGAACGCGCCGGCTGCGGAATCGGACAGCAGTGGGGCCGCTGGTACCTCTACGCCGAGTCGCTGAGTGCTACGCACGCCCTTGGGCAGTTGATCCTGGAACAGCGAGACGCGTTCGACGCGCTTCCCGAGCCGAAGTGGGTCGATGGCCTTATGGAGCAGCTCGAGAGGATCGACGACTACTGATCTGACCTCCTGGAAGCCCGCAGAGGCCGCCGCGCAAGCGTGCTACCCCTCCCTGAGCCCAGGAACTGGTCATCAGCGGGGTGCGACCTGCTCATCCTTGGTCAGAACAGGCCGCAGGTTGTCCACTCGGCTCCTGTCGGATCAACCTTGGGCTCCAGGCGGGCTGCTTGCCGCCGGAGGCACCCACAACCGAACGGTGCGGTCGACGCTAGCGCTGGCGAGCACGGAGCTGTCCGGGGAGAAGGTGACAGCCGTCACTGCGCCGTGGTGACCGACGAGAGCGTCTCCGACGGGCTGGTGGGTGACAGGATCCCAAAGGCGGACGGTGCGATCGTCGCTGGCCGTAGCGAGTAGGCCGCCATCGGGAGAGAAAACCAGGGCCGCAACGGCATCATCATGGCCCTTCAGGGGCTTTCCTACCGGCTGGTGGGTGGGTACGTCCCACAGTTGAATCAAGTGATCATCTCCCGCGGTAGCGATCAGGCTGCCGTCGGGCGAAAAGCCCACCGAGGTGACGGAGCCACCGTGGCCGTCCAGGAGCTTGCCTGTTGGCACTCGGCTCGTGGAGTCCCACAGCCACACCGTGCCGGCGTCGGTGGCGGTTGCGATCAACCTGCCGTCAGGGGAGAACGCGATCCCGGTGACGAGTCCGTCGTGGCCGGTCAACGGCTCACCTGCGGCTCGCTGGGTGGTTGGTACCCAGAGCCGTACGGCGCCTCCGTCATTGGCGACAGCGAGGATGGTTCCGTTAGGCGAGAAGACCACTGACGTGATGGGGCCGAGGTGGTCAGTCAAGCGACTGCCTGCTGGCGTCCGAGTGGCCGCGTCCCATAGACGTACCGCGCCGCCACGGTCCGCCGTGGCGATCAGGGTGCCGTCGGGAGAGAAGGTCACCGCACTCACGGAGTCACGGTGATTGGTCAGGGGCCGGCCGACTGATCGCCGACTGGCGGGGTCCCAGAAGCGCACCGTGTCGTCGGCACCGGCAGTCGCGAGTTGGGTCCCGTCCGGGGAGAACACCACAGCGCGGACCGCATCGCGGTGCCCGACAATAGGCGCCAAGGAGATGGCTTCCCCGTTCTTGAGTGCGGTGAGGACACTCCTGCTGGCGAGCCCCCGTGCGGTCAGGAAATCGAGCCGGGCACGTGGCTCGGCGTGCTGTGTGATCAGGTTCTCGTGCGGGTCGCTTTCATGCCGCGCACGCTGTGTCGGGACTGACGCTGGCAGGATGTCCTGGACCGTCCACAGCCGCACCGTGCCATCAAATCCGGCGGTGGCGAGCGACCCACCGTCGGGGGAAAAAGCTACGGCTGTGGCCTTGCCAGTATGGCCGATCAGGGGCGCGCAGACAGCCTGCCCGGTGGCGGGATCCCAAAGCCGCACCACGCCATCGAAGTCGGTGGTGGCGAGCAGTTTGCCATCGGGGGAGAACGCTACGGCCGTGGCGGAGCCGGTGTGCCCTGTGAGGGGCGCTCCGGCTGTCCGCCGGGTCGCGGGATTCCAAAGGCGCACCATGCCGTCGTCACTGGCGGTGGCGAGAAGGTCACCGTCAGGGGAGAAGGCGACCGATCTGACGGGACCGGAATGGCCCATCAAGGGTTTGCCGACTGTACGACGAGTTGCTGGGTCCCATAGGTGCACCATGCCGTCGAAGCTCGCGGTGGCGAACAGGCCGCCGTCAGGGGAGAACCTCACCGCTGTGACGGGTCCGGAGTGGCCGGTCAGGGGATTGCCTATAGGTTCGTGACTGAATCGATCCCAGAGGCGCACCGTGCAATCGAAGCTGACGGCGGCCAGCAGGCTGCCGTCGGGGGAGAAAGCCACCTCCGTGACCGCGACATTCTTCGTGGTAGGGAGCGCCTTGACCTCATCCTGGGTGCCAGGATCCCAAAGGCGCACCTCGCCGTAGTCGTTGGCGGTGGCGAGCAAGCTGCCGTCGGGGGAGAACACGACCGACCGCGTGATGCTCCCGCGACCAAGCAGGGGCTCACCGACCGCTTCTTGGGTGACCGGGTCCCAGAGCGTCACCACTCCAACCCCGCTAGCGGTTGCCATCAGGTTGTCAGCGGGGCGAAACGCCACTGACCACACGAAACCGGAGTGTGGAAGCGTCGGCGACTCGAGACGAGATCTCGAGCGTCGACCGCCCTCCCCGGATGCGGCCGAGTCCGCCGCACGTACTGGCGTATCGGGAGTCGACGCGGTCGGCGGGGCGTTAGCCGGGACGGGCGTTCGCATGGGCTTGGATGCCGAGCGCGCGTGGCGGACCCCAACGCGTAGCTTTTCGACTCGGGTCCACTCCGCGCGCCACCACTCGACTGTCGGATGATCTCGGCCCACTGGACGGCTATCGCTCGAGATGCTGAGAAGTGTCCGGACGAGCGCGATGAGGAAGTCGAGGCGGGGCAGACGTTTCGCATTAAGGGCTTCACTGATCGCGGAGGCTGACAGCGACTGCCCCGGAGGCGCGGCGAGGCTGATCGCACGTTGGGTCGGTTTGCCGCAATCGATCCGCAACTTCTCGAGATTGGAGGCGAAGTCCGCGAGTTCGCGCTGGAACACGACTCCGGGAGCGTCCTCATCCGCCACGTACGTCCCCCTGATGGTCTGTGGGATTCAGCGTAGGACGCGGTTTACCGAACAGGACCGAACTCTGCCGAACATCACCATACATAGTGTGTGTTCGCTCGGCGGGCCACTCGGTACGGCGATGGCCTGCGCCGATCGAGCTTGTCCGGGTCTCTTCGTGCCGTGCTGGGCGCTGCTGGCCGGGCTGGTGTGCTGAGGGCATGGATGAAAACGAAGAGACCACCGCGCCGCCCGCTCCTCGGACTCCCGCCACGGCAGAGCCGGCGCGGGAGGCGCCGATCCACGAACGGATGCTCGACCTGGCCGCGCTGCTGATCCTGATCACCTTGGCGACGGGCGTCTTCATGCTCGCCGGCCCCGAGGCGTTCACCGCAGTCACCAGTGTCGGGTTGGGGCTGTTCGCGGCCTGGCGTGGCCGGCCGCCGAGACCGTGAGTCGCGGTGGAGGCCCCGACGGTTGCCGATGGTCGCCTCCTGTTGATGGAACTACGCGAGGCGCCCCTCAGGCCCACTCGCGATCTATCGAGCGATCCCCGCCTGATCGGTAGGGCGGGGGCGCGACGCCGGCCCCATCACCGAGCCGCCCGGCGTCGGGACTTATCCGACGGATGCCCCCATCGATGTCCCGGCGGTCTTGGGCTGGCCTCTCTCTCACGGACCTGCCTGGCACCGCCCGTGCGCGGCCTGGGCGAGGCCCCCTCGAACCCTCGGAATCGGTGGTCGACCAACTACGAAAGGTGATCGTCCTCCGCGTTGGGATCACCAATCGCGCCGTGCTCGGCCACCCACAAGAATGAGGTGAACTTTCTCGACAGCGGTTACATGTACCATCCAATCCGCGGTATGCTTTCACAATGTCTGAGCTGCAAGAAGAGCCAAAGCGTGATCGCACCGGGGTCGAGTTGTTCGCGGGGGCGGGCGGCCTGGCCATGGCGGTCCACAAGGCGGGCTTCCGGCCATTGCTGTTCAACGAGTTCGCCCCGCGAGCCTGTCAGACCCTGGAGGCGAACGGGGCGAAGCCTCGGGGGGACGAGGAACGCATCCCCGAGCCTGGGGAGCCGTGGCCGCTGGTGGCGGGCGACGTCCAAGACCTGGACATGAGCTATCTGCTCGGTCGTGTCGACGTGCTCGCCGGCGGTCCTCCCTGTCAGCCCTTCAGCCTCGGGGGTATCGCGAAGGGGGACGAGGACAAGCGGAACATGTTCCCGCAGATGTTCAAGGCGATGCGCCAGATCCGGCCCAAGGCCGTGATCTGCGAGAACGTCGTGGGACTGCTTAGGCCGTCCTTCAAGCCGTATCTCGAGTACATCCTGCGTGAGATGGAGATGCCCTTCGAGCTGCGAGACCCCAATACCCCTTGGCAGAAGCACAATCAAGACCTCATGGACCTCGTCAAGGCCAGAGACAGGGCTTCGGGTGACCCGGCGGAGCGCTACAAGGTGGTGATGACGCGCGTGAACGCCGCGGACTACGGCGTCCCGCAGATCAGGCATCGCATCATCATCGTCGCCTTCCGGGAGGACCTCGGTGTCGACATCGAGCAGTTCAAGAAGGATGTACTTCCCCAGTACTCCGAGGAGGCGCTCTTCCGGGCCATGCTCGATGATTCCGACGACTCCTACTGGAGCCGCCATCCCGAGGTTCCCGAACCCGTACGCGCCGCGGCCATGGCCAGGGCCAGGGCCGGGATCGCTAAGGGCGCCGCGCTCATCCCGGACGGATCGAAGCCCTGGCGGACCTTCCGGGACGCCATCGCCGGTATCGACGAGAACGAGGGTGATCCGCTGCCGAAGATCTCCTGGGACAGGCTCGACCGCCAGGAGCATCGCGCTGGGGGATTCACTGACCACATCGGGTGGCCCGGGGCTCGGATCTATAAGGGCCACACACCCAATGAGCTGGACCGTCCCGCCAAGACCGTGAAGGCTGGCGTGCACGGGGTCCCGGGCGGGGAGTCCGTGATGCTGACTGATGATCTGGAGACTCCCGGAGGCACTACCTACAAGCACAGGTATATGACCGTGCGAGAGACGGCCCGCGTCATGACCTTCCCCGACGATTGGAAGCTTGAAGGACCTCGTGGGGAGAAGATGCGGCAGCTCGGCAACGCGGTCCCGGTGAAGCTCGGCGCGGTATTCGCCAATGCGGTGGCCAAGGCCCTCGATACGGCGTCGGGGCCGACGACGTGATTGACGTCTCGAAGCCGCCTCAGGGTCGATGGAACGACAGGTTGCCCCCCGATCGCGCCTGGAAAGGGCGGCCGGGAAGGACCCGGAAGGCGCTGTCCGCTGAACAGGACAAAGCGGCGGGTGGTCGCCATCGGCGTGAGGTTGTCCTGGAAGACGGCCGCGTGGTTCACGCCTCGGTCTCCTTGAGGGTCCTACCCAAGACGCGGCGTATCCGCGCGTCACTGCGCTGGGGCGATGGGAGGAAGTCCCCGGAGCGCTATCTGGGGGAGGTCGAACACGACAGCCGTGGGGCCAACCTCGCTGAGGGGTGGCGGCTGGCCTGGGCTAAGGGCCTTTTGCGGGAGCACGCCCTGCCGGAGGGCTCGACGGCTTCGACGCCGGCGGTCCGTGCCTCCATGAAAGGCAACCGTGGAAGGGACACGAAGCCCGAGAAGGTACTCAGGTCCCTCCTCTTCAAGGAAGGGCTTCGCTACCGGGTCAACGCACCGCCCGTCCAGGGCCTCCGACGTAGCGCGGATGTGCTGTTCCCGAAGGCAAGAGTCGCGGTGTTCGTCGACGGCTGCTTCTGGCACGTCTGTCCGGAGCATCATCGGCCGGCGACGAAGAACAAGGAGTTCTGGACGGAGAAGTTCGCCGAGAACCAGCGGCGGGACGCCGAGACCAACCGGATCCTGGAGGAAGCGGGCTGGACGGTGATCCGGGTTTGGGAGCACGAGGCGCCGGACAAGGTGGCGCGACGGGTCATCGCAGCGGTCCGCCGTGCGACCGCCTAGCTGTGCCTACAGCTCCTCACCATGCAGTAGGTCGTCCATAGCGTCGGTCAACCTGCGTAGGACGATTCGGCCGTCACCATCGCTGTATGCGAGGACGGCACTCCCCGCGTCGAGACCGGCCTCGGCGAGGATCCCCAAGGGGATCTGCACCTGGCCGCTCGCATCGATTGGGACCTGCGCGGGTTCCCGGATCATGAGGGTGATTCTCGCACGCTGTGAACCGTGGGGGCGGGGTGCGGAGTGGGTTCCAGCGGGGTTTCGAGATCTATGTCCCGCGGGTACCGGTGCCGCCCATTAGGGTTGACGCCATGCTGGTGGATGCACCGGGACCGGGACCGGTGGGGGCGTCTAGACGCTGGTGGGCGCGCTTCGCGTCTGCCGGCAACGCGTTTGTTCACGACGAAGACGGGGGCCGACTGTGACCGAGAGCCAGTACATCAATGTCACGCCACACCCGCGCATCTTGGGTGTGCTGGGCGACATCGAGTTCTCTCACTGGCAGTGCCTGGCCGAGTTGGTCGACAACTCCTTCGACGAGTTCCAGGCGGCCGCCGGGACTGTGGACCGACCCTCGGTCGCGATCTCGCTCCCGCCGGCGAACTCGCAGCGTGCGACGGCTGAGATCAAAGTGCAGGACAACGGCCGGGGCATGAGCCTGGAGGCCGTCACCAACGCCATCAGCGCGGGCTGGACGAGCAACGGTCGACACGGTTCCCTCGGCCTGTTCGGCATGGGCTTCAACATCAGCACCGCCCGGCTTGGTCGACGTACCACGGTACGCACCAGTCGTGCGGGCGATCCGGACTGGATCGAGGTGACCCTGGATCTGGCGCGGATCGCCAACTCCTCCGAGTACCAGGCACCGTACCGCTTGACGCCCAAGGACAATCGTGACGAGCACGGCACCACGGTCACGATCAGCGAGCTCAAGCAGGAGCAGTACGCGACGCTCTGCCGCCCTCAGACGCAGACCGTGATCAGGGAGAAGCTCGGAGACGTCTACAGCTACCTGCTGGCGGAGAAGGGCTTCCTGCTCACGCTCAACGGCAAGAAGATCAGGCCGCGCCTGCCCTGTGTCTGGGATGAGAAGCGGACCGTCACCCGCCAGGGCGTGGAGATTCATGCTGTACAGAGGATCGACCGCGTTCTGAGCACGAAGAACGCGTGCATGGCGTGCGGATACTGGAGCACCGCCGATGCGGAGCACTGCGAGGAATGCGGACAGGACCGCCTGGAACTGCGGGAGCGCAGGATCTGGGGCTGGATCGGGATTCAGCGCTACCTCCACCGCACCGACTACGGGCTGGACTTCCTCCGTAACGGGCGCAAGATCATGCTCAAGGACAAGCGTGCCTTCCACTGGGAGGACGAGGACGGCATCGCGGAGCCGGAGCTGGAGTACCCCATCGACTCCGGGGCCGTGCCGATGGGCCGGATCGTCGGTGAGATCCATTGCGACCACGTCACTCCGAACTATCAGAAGACCGCCTTCGAGTTCGATACAGCCGAATGGCGTCAAGTCCTGCGCGAGGTCCGCGGAACCAGTCCCCTGCGCCCTAAGATCGCCAAGAACCTTGGGCTGCCGGAGAATCGCAGCCCGCTTGCCCTGCTATACGCGGGCTTTCGTCGCCAGGACCCGGGGCTCAACTACCTGATCCCCGGCGATGGACGTAACGCTCTCCACGAGACGGCGGTGAAGTGGGCCGGCTTGATGCGCAAGGGCGGCTACGAGTACCAGACCGATGAGGTGTGGTACCGAGCCGCTTATCAGCACGACAACCCGATAGCGGTGGACCCGCAACCGGAGAATGACGACATCCTCCCCGGGTTCGGGGCTGGACTCCTCGACCTGGATGACGAGCCGGAAGGCGGTGCGGCGCCGGGTGCGACGGGCATGACCGCAGCTGGTCAAGAACCGCCCGAGGACGAGGTCGCACCAGCGGAGACGCTGGATCAGAGGCTCCAGCGATACCGAGACAATGCCGACCCCATCGTGGACCTGACAGGCCCGTACTACCTTGAAGAATTGGGCCGCGTGGATCTGACGGCCTGGGCGGTCCGCGGACAGAACCTCGTTACCAAGGATGAGCGGCCCGCACCTGCGATCGTCTCGATGGTCCGAGCCCCGCACCTGGATGTTTTCGTCGACACCGGCCACCCGCTCTTCCGAGAGCACGGGGCGGACATGCGTGACCTGGCGCTCGTCGAGGTCGCGGAGTTTATGCGGGTACGGGCGAACATCGTCTCGATGCCCTTGAGTGAGATCGTGGCGCAGCTCAAGAGCCACACCTCCAGTCCTCGGCTGACGCCCGCGGCGACGGCGGAGGAGTCCGAGAGGCTGCTGGAACAGGTGCGCATGGCGATGGTGGCGCCTGTTTCGGCGAACCCCGCGGTGCACTGGCTGCTGCTCACGAAGGATGAACGAGCCGATGCCGAGCGCCGGTTCGCGGTCGAGGCCGGCGGAGCGTCCCCTTGGAACGACGCGATCTCCAGCGGTGAGTTCATCCGCTATGTCCCGGCCAGTGCGGTCATCCGTATCATCCAGGACTCCCCGGAGACTTTCCTCGACGGGTGCGTCTTCAAGCGCGGGTACATCGCTCTGAGCGATCCCGGCGCTCGAGCGCTCGTCGTGGAACGACTGCTCAACCCCCTGGGGGACCTCGCGCTCCTGGAACAGCACCGTCCACGCCTCGACGTGGAGGAGCTGGCCCGGATCAGGATCAGCTGCAGACTCATCGCGCGCGACCTCGCCGACAACACATAGGGGGAGCGGAATGCGATTCCTTGACGCGGCCTCGCTGTTGGACTCGGGCCCACTGCAGTTTCCTCGCCGCATTGAACGCCTCCTGTGGCACCTGGGCTTCTCCGATGTGTCCAATATCGATGGCTCCGGTGACGAGGGAGGCGACATCCTTGCCCTCCACAGGGGCGAGACCTGGGTGATCCAGTGCAAGTGGAAGCGGCACGGAGCCGTAGGAGCCGACGCGGTGGATGAGGTCGCTCGCGCCCGGGATCACTACCGCGCCCACAAAGCCGTCGTCGTCACCAACACTCGCTTCAGCCCTGATGCTCGGAAGCGGGTGGCGAATCTGGCACGCCTAGGTCCTGGGATCCTCCTGTGGGGCGGAACTGACCTGACGACCAGCTTCGACCGGGTACCACCCCGCTTTGGGCTAGTGACACCACGGCCGTACCAGACCGAAGCACTCCAGGCACTGACCGCCGATCTCGACGCCTCGGGTCGTGCGCTCCTTGTCCTGGCCACCGGCCTGGGCAAAACGGTCGTCGGAGGCGAGATGATCGCGGCGCACCTGCGACGCGTCCCCCAGGACCAGGTCCTGGTCGTCGCGCACGCGAAAGACCTCGTCCAGCAACTAGAGCGGGCCCTCTGGCGACACCTTCCCAAAGATGTCCCGACGCGGCTCCTCACGGGTGACACCCGCCCCGACGATCTCTCCGGTCTCACCTGCGCGACGGTCGGCTCGGCGCTGTCGGCCGCGCGATTCGGATACCGCCCAGGCCTCGTCATGATCGACGAAGCGCACCACGTAGGGGAAGAGGGCCAGTACGACGAGCTGCTGGAACTCCTCAGCTCGGCGAGGCACCTGGGCGTCACGGCGACCCCATGGCGCGGTGACAAGCACGACATCACCCATCAGCTCGGCGCCCCCAGCTTCAGCCTGGGGATCGAGGAGGGCATGCGGCGCGGCTACCTCGCTCAGGTCGACTACCGCCTGTTCGTCGACGACATCGACTGGGACATCGTCCGCGAGGCCAGCGACCACTCGTACGGACTGGCCGAACTCAACGCCAAGCTGTTCCTGCCCCAGCGGGACGAAGCCATCCGCGACGAGCTGGCCACCGCATGGGCCGGCACGCGTAATCCCCGGGCCATCGTCTTCTGCCGCACTATCGAACACGCCGAGCGGCTCGCTGACATGCTGCGGCGCACCCCCCTTTGGTCAGGTGCCCTCGCCATCCACGCGGGACTCGCCAAGAGAGAGCGGCAGAACCGCCTACTCGCCTTCCGGGCCGGCGAAGTGCCCATCCTGACGGCGATCGACATCCTCAACGAAGGCGTCGATGTGCCGGACGTGAATATCCTCTGCTTCGCGCGAGTCACTCACTCCCGCCGCATCTTCGTTCAGCAGCTTGGGCGAGGCCTCCGCTTGCGCGAGGGAAAGGAGCGAGTCACGGTGCTGGACTTCGTCAGCGACCTCCGCCGCATCGCTGCCGCACTCAAACTCAAACGCGCGCTCGACGGAGACGGCGAGATCGAGACCCTGACGAAGATCACCCCGTCGAACATCGACTTCAGCGACCAGAAGGTGGCCACCCTCATGGAGGAGTGGATCAAGGACGCTGCCAGTCTTGAGACCGCGTACGACGAGCACCGACTCCAGTTCCCCTCCACCCGCGCCCCCCAGGAGTAATCACCGTGGCCTTGCAGCATCTGCCTGCGCCCATTCGCGAGCGCCTTCTCATCGAGATCTACCAACAGGCCAATGACATGGACTGGGAGTTCTTGAGTAACACCGAGAAGACGAATCAGTACCGGCGATGGATCGAGGACCCCAAGGTTGGCGGCGTCCTGCTCGCCTACGGGCCAGAGAAGGACGCCAGGGTCTGGATCAAGGACGTCCCCATGAAGGAGTACGCCCGAGCGCAGGAAGGGATCGGGAGCTATGTCCGCTACGCGGTAAATCGGTTCCAGGGTCCGGAGGAAATTGTTCGTGCGGCATGTGGCAGCGGCTGGGTGATCAAGCCCGATTCTGTTGGGGAGAAGCCGAACCACTGCTATGTCGTCGCTGGCGACGCCACTCGATACATTTGCTGGGGCCGCGCCGCAAACTTCCGCGACCTCATCTGGGCCGCACTGAACGAGGCCATCGACTCGAAGGAGCGGCCCGCGATCGTCATCACGACCCGCAACGGCGAGACTGTCTCCACGGCCGAGCACACGCGCCAGGATCGCCTCGCGTTGCGTTGTGGGGCGGACCTGCGGTACCTGCATCGCGAGATGATCCCCAACCCGGACTACCTCGGGGTGACGGACGGTGGCCGCAGCCAATTGCAGCCCACGCTCATGGACTAGCCACCGGGAGACGTTTCGCTCAGGGTCGCCGGTGTGCTGGACGAGGTCATCGGCCTGTTCGATCCGGCCGTGTCCGTCCACGAGAACCGGCGGATCAAGTTGCGCAACTAACCGGCGGAGCGGGCCTCGGCCGGGGAGGAATGGCAGGTGGCCCTTCTTGCCGAAATCATGGTTGACCAGGGGTCCGCTGCGCGCCACTCTGCCGCCACCACCTCGAGAGTCCTCCGGGTCAGCAAACTTGGCGCCTTGACCAAACGATGAAGGCCAACGCGCTCACGGAGTCCAGAACGCCTGCCATGTGATTTCGTCGGATGCCCGGTCGGGAGCCGTGCCATCTACGGCAGGCAGGGTTCCGAACAGGAGGTTGCGGTCCAGAACCGTGTTGAAGCGCTCGCACGAGATTTCGCTGGTGTGCAAGCAGGCCGCGCATGCACCTCCAAATGAGCGGCGGCATGGCGGGTCGAAGACACACCGGGGATCGGCGGCGAGCTCGGACAACGCGTCGCCGAGGTCGTAGCGATATACGTGCTCGATGCCGCCCAACGTGAAGTCGCTGCGAGTGTTGGCGTAGACGAGGAACGTCAGTGCTGACGGGAAGAGGTACTCGGCGAGCGAGTCGATATTGAGTCCGCACCGGGCGGCGATTGCCTTCATGAACCGATGAGACATCGAGTGGAGCAGCCCGAGGACGCTGCGGGTGATCCGCTGCTCCGGGGCGTTGAACATATCGACGACTGGTTCTCGGACTCGCAGCAGCCACTTGTACGCGTTCGACTCGTCCGTGATCTCGGGGTCGGGAGCGACCCCAGAGTCGACCAGCCAGCGGATTACTTCCAGCGGCTGTACGCGGACGAGCAAACCCTCCGTCTCGGTCCGCTTGCCGTACATGGGGTATTTGCTGTTGGACGCTGGGAAGAACTTGAACCACGTGCCCTTGTCGCCGGCCCGTGTCTGCTGGACTGCGTGGGCCGAGATCCGCGTGTAGCCAGCGACGACGTTCGCGATCGGAAGTTCGCGCAGCAGAGTAACGTCGGCCAGCTTGTATCGGTCGAACAGCGCGCGGTACTCGCCATAGGTGGGGATCAGATCGGCCGACGGGGGGCTCCGCAGTAGGCCATCGACGTTCAGTGAGGGCGCCGCTGCGGCGCGGGTAAGGGAGAACGCCTCGTCTCCGATGACCTCCAGAGTCTCTGGGGGAAGCGCCAGAGACTCGACCTCCTTCTGCCATCCGCCTACGGACACAGCGGCCTGACGGGCCTTGGCCATCATCGACTCGTACAAAGGGTCGTCGGGGTGGATCCCGAGCGCCTCGCAGGTCGCCTTGGCCTGTGCCAGTTTGTCGTCACCACCGCCTCCGCTGGTCGCAGCGCGGAGCGCGTCGAGGCCCGGGGCAACCGCTCCGATGAGTTGTCCGACGGCGGCGGCGCCGATCGCGTCGCTCTTCAGGCCCGTGTACTCGGATCGTGTGGGCGGATTGATCACGGTCAAGGACTGCGGATAGTGGAGGGAGGTTTGCGGCACGCGCAGCACAGATGTGGGACTGGTCTTGCAGTCGGGGCAGTAGACGACACGTCGCTCTGCACGCGTGCCACACTTGCCGCATTGCCACACCCACTGGCGCGTGTCCAGCACGCGCCAGTTCCGCAGGAGCATCGGCCCGGAGCAGTTGTTGGCGCATCTGGGAGCCCGGATCTCGCGGAGCAGGCCGCAGTTATGCGCCTCGGCGAACTGGAACTGGGGCTTGAGGCCGTGCCCGGAGGGACAAGTCGGTTTCTGACTGGCGGGATTGACGATGCTTAGGTGTCCGCACTCGCGGCAGATGAATGTGTTTGGGAATCGTGAGGCCTGCAGGTCGTGGGCCTCGACGATGCTGTATTGCCCACGTTCGATGATGTCGAGTTCCGGACCGGAGTTCGGGATTCCGGAATGCTGCTGGGCGAAGGGCCGGATCAGTCGCTTCAACAGCGGGGCGAGCCATGCTTCCGGTACATCGAGTGGTGAGGCATGGCGGGGCGGCTCACCGATGACGGATACCTGGTTGCCCCAGTTGTATGGCTGGCCTGGCATGTGGTTCCACAGCGCTTGGGTGGCGGTGCGATTCAACGTGTCGTAGGTCATGGAGCGCTCCTCACACGTTTCCGTGGATGGTGATCGGTGCCTCGATGTCACGCAGCGAGCGCGGAACGGACGGGTCCAGGAGGTCGGCCGTCCTCGTATTGGACTCCCCAGACACAGCCAGGACGGACATCATCTCGTCGACGTACCGCGCGACCTCCGCGCGGTGCATGTCGTGGTAGTGGTTAGCCGGGTTGAGGCCGAGGCCGGCCGACAGATCCTCGATCAGGAGAGTCCGATCGAGGAATCCCGCGTCGAGGGCCTTGCGGAACTGGTCAGACTTGCTGAGCGCGTACCGGCTCTTGCCCGACGTGCTCCATGGGACCTCGTAGACCTGGAGGGTCCAGGCCATGAGAGCCCCAGAGAGCACCCTGCGCAGCACGGGCAGTGACTCGCGGTTAACCGGTACCTTGTGCACGAGCCGGTCGAGGTAGGTGATCCAGGCCGTGTAGTAGCGGAAGACCGACGCATCGCGGTCCCGTGACGGATTGAAGACGTGCACGATCAAGCCGGGGTGCGTGCGTCCGACCCGGGCCGTGGCCTGGATGACTTCCGCCGCCTGGGTGGGCGTGCCCATTAGGACCATGAAGCCGAGACGCGGCGAGTCGAACCCGTGGCCGATCGCCCTTGTGGCGGCGATGAGCCGGATGCGGCGGCTGGGGTCCTCCGGTGGAGCACCGAGTCGGCGGACCGCTTCGCGGACAGCGGCGGGCTCGGCGCTGCCGGAGATGATCGCGAGGTTGTCGCTGGTCTCGACCAGCGACTTGACGCGATCGTCGCGCGTGTACGAGGAGAGATCCTCATTGCGTAGGCAGTACCCGAGCAGGACCGCGTAGTCGTCGCGTAGCGCCCTCCCCACTACCGCGAGGACGTGAGGCTCGGCGTGGTCGAGTCCGGCGTCGCCAGCCGCTGAGGCAGGGTCTGCGATGGATCGCTCGAGCCATGCGGCGTACATGCGGGTCACCTCAGCGGCGGCGGTGACCATGGTGATGCCGCGAGGCCGCACGCCGACATAGCGGCGCAGCGGGTCCTCGGGGTCTGTGTAGGAGAAGAACGTCTCGCCGGCGTCAGGACCGGGGGCGGGGAAACGGCGGGCCGAACGCTGGTAGAGATGGCGCACCTGGTTCTCGTAGCCTTCGAGGGTGGCGGTCGCCGCCACGATGTGGAGGGGCCGGTTGCCGAGCCTGGCACCGATGTGCTGCAGGAGCGTCTCGTACATGCCGTCAAGGGCGCCCAGACTCTCCTCCAGGAGGTGCAGCTCGTCGGCGATCTCGCAGCGCAGGGACCCGAACCCGGGTGGGACCAACACCCGCGGCGCCTTGCAGCCGAAGACGGCACAGTAGGTCGGGTCCGTTGTATATCCGTGGTGAGGACATCGAGACTGCGCCTGGCCGAAGATGATCTGGAACGCCTTGTTCTGGGCGATCTGAGCGAGCCGGTCGACCGTGCCGACCAGTACGGAGGGGGCCTTTCGGTAGATGTCGTCGTCGACGACCCAGAGTGGCAGCACTCCGGAGAGCGGACAGGCGGGGTTCTGGCATGTGTGCCGCATGGTCCAACTGGCCTCGTCGAACTGGACGAGGACCCTGCGGCCGCTGCCAGATGGGTCGCAGACAGGGCAGTGCTCGAGGACTCGGCAGCGTTCGGCGAGATTCGGCGAGTGCGGGTCGACGCCATTCGAAAACCGGCTGTTGGCCGCGTAGATGCGGTTGGGCGTGTTGGTGCTACCGACGAAGAAACCGACGCCGAACGGATCTCCGGCGCTGACTCGCGGATCGGCCTGGCGCAGGACCTCTGCCGCGAACACGGCTTCAGCGAAGCGGGCCGTCTGCTGCGTGGACAGCAGTCGCAGAGGGAAGCGGGCCCAGACATTCACGCCGGCCGTTCCTCCGGTGAGGCGGGCGTGGAACAGGTGAATGAGCATGACACCGAGGTAGGCCTCGGACTTACCGCCACCGGTCTGCACGGTTTCGATCTGCACGCTGGGGTCGGCTTCTGGGTCCGCGACGGCCGGGAGACAGCCGACCATCCAGGCGATCTGGAACAAGCGCCACGAGTCGTAACCCTTGCTCGCGCCTACCATCTTCATGGCCCGGTTGGCGAGGACGAAGGCTTCACGTAGCACCTTGTCGCGCTCGATGGTGCGGACGCCAGCGCGGATCCACTCAACCTCGTCCCGGGCGATGTCAGCATCCTTCTTGGCCTCGGCCATGGCTTCATCGCTCCAGCCTCGAGCTGTCGCGCGCCCCGTAAGGGCGGTGTCCGACCAGTGCTCGGCCACCCACGCGGCGTGGGCGTCGACGATCGCGGTGACCGCCCCGACCGGGTCGGCGATCACGGCGTCGAACGTGGCGTCGATGACCTCGCCCTCGCCAGAGGTAGTCCGGGGGTGGGGGCGCTGGGTCAGGGCAGTCGCCCCGTAACCGGTTTCGAACGTCGTCACGCCGGTGGCCGGGTCGGTTGCCGCGACCACCGGGGAGGCCTGCCCAAAGGCGGGCACGGTGCGGTCATAGCGGTGGGAGTTCGCCACCTGTTCCAGGGTGTACGGGGCGAGGGCCGCGTCGGTGCGCGCCGCGACTCTGGCTTCGTACAGTCGGGTGTCCAGGTGCTGCCGGCCAAAGGGGATGGTACGCGCCTGGTCGGCAAACTGGGCCTCCTCGGGCGGCGTGGTGTTCACGATGGTGATCAGGACGTCGCGTCCTGCCTCGGTTGCCAAGACATCGACATCGAGCGCGGCGGCGAAGTCGGGGAGGGCGGCGTCGGCCGCAGCGATCAGGTTGTCGGCGCAGTACGACGCCCAAGCCACGTCGTCGGCCATGTCGGGGTCGCGCGGCAGCGATCCGGCTGGTGACGCCGTACGCCGGGGGCGAAAGGGCTCCATGCCTGCGGCCGGACGCACAGCAGCTCGGATCGCGTCCGCGATGGCCTGGGCGCCGAAGCGCGTGGACCCGTGTGCCCCGTTGTGGACCTCCACGCGCACGTTGACCGGTCCGACGGGAACCTTCATCCACACTGCGGCCAGTTGGCGGCCGGGTGTCCTCCCGCCGACCTGGGCGGCGGGTTTGGCGGCCGCAGGGGTGCCCATGTTGCCCGTGACCGCGTGTGTGAACGCGCGCTGCTCGGCCTCGGAGGCGTGCAGCGCGATGTACACCGCGAAGCTGACCTCAACGTTGATCTCGGCCGGATCCGACCCGGCGAGCCGGAATGAGAAGCCCTGAGCCGCCGGGACCAGGCGATCGCCGCTGAGGCCCTTGGCGCGGTCGGCGGTCAACTGCGGTTCGCTGGACAGCTGTCCGAGCCAGATCGCGCGCCTCTGCGCGTCGGTGAGGCGAACTCGGGCGGTCAGTTGCCCGCCAGCCGCCTCGGTGAGGATGTGCCGTTCAAGTGAAGCGAGCAGCGCGTCGCGGATCTTAGCCTCGAAATTCACAGCAGAGGTGCCGTCTGCGGGTGCCGCCGGTGTGGTGGCCATCATCTCTCGTTCCGTCCCAAGTGATACGAAGGACATGGAAGGCGCCTCGAGCTCGGACGTCGTCGCCCAGACGCGTGGGGTTGGGTCAGGCCACATAAGCTGGGCCTCATTTGCTCAGATCAGCGCGCTCTCTCCCCTCGAGAGTTGGGGGGCCGCCAGCTGCGGGATTACGGATCCCTCCATGAGGATGCCGATCGCGCTGGCCGGCACGCGCGCCAGCTTGGCGTGCACGGCCGTGACCCGGTGCAAGGTCACGGCCTCCAGGAGGTCGGCGACGTGGATCCCGAGGGCCGGGTCGATCAGCGCGTCGTCGTCGTTCACGCGCGCTCCGGTGATTTGTCCGGAAAGCCAGCGCCCGACCGACCGGTGGATGGTGCGGCTCGTGCATAGCGCCTTGCCCACCGGGTTCGCGCGGCGGAGCAACTCGGTGTCGCGGACCGCCTCCGCGAAGCGCCTGACGTCAGCCGGGTCTTCCGGGCCCTCGGAGTCCCCGCGGACCCAAGTCCCAATGGTTTGCTCGCTCGTGATCGTCGTCGGATCGGCGTTGCGTCGCATCGCCGCGAGTATCTCCCGATAGGTCCAACCGCTAGAAGAGACCCGCTCGACCCGCTCGTGCCAGAACGCAATCAGTGCGGCGAGCGGTGCGTACACGGGCAGTTCCGACAGGACGTCGATGACCGAGTCGAACAGGTTCCTGCGTGCGGTGGCGTCGACGAGCGCGATGACATCGCCGGCGTGAAGGGACTTGGCCGCGACCTGGCGCGTGTTCTTCTGCCGCTTGCGATAGACCATGTCGTTGGGGTGCATCAGCATCGCGCGGCCGTCGCCGAACTCAACAGTGATCGCGTCCACTCGGGCCCTGGAGCCGCTGCCACCGCCATGCACCGGTGGCGGGGTCTCTGCCGCGTCGGAACCCGCCGACCCAATCCTGGCCAGGACCTTCAGGACGTCGAGACCAAACGGCTCCCACGGCGAGTCGTCCACATCCCGCGCCACGTCAGTGACCTTGATGACAGTGGTGTCCAGCCGGACGACGACATGCGCATCGGCCGGACGGACCACGATCGGGTCGGTCCCGAGTCGGACCGCGCTCTCCATCGCGGTCTTCCCGCGTAACTCGGCCAGCGCCAGGAACGTGGTCCTCGCCTGCCGCGCCGCCCGCCCGGCCTCCCATTCCCCGGCGGCTGTGACCAGCAGCCTCGTCGCCACGGGAGCGGCCAGCAGACTGGCGTAGGCTCGCGGCAGCGGACCCGTGACCAGCATCGACAACACTGGCAGACCGGAGACCCGTCCGCAGGCGAGGTCGCGGACGGAAACCACCCTGATTCGCTCCGCCCAACCGTGCGGGACCAGCGGCGACTCGTGTAAGTCGGCAGTCAGTGCCGCCACGGCGGACTGGTTGCGCGTGACAATCATCCCAGTTCCGCGCCGCCCGGCCTCCTCACGGACCCAGTCCTGGACGAGAGCGAACTTCGGCCGTTCGCGGGCGGCCTCGTAGATGTCATCGAAGCCGTCGGCGACTACCGCCCAGGCATCCCGGGCCGATCCCGCACTCTGGCGGGATACGGCCTGCGCGTGGCTGGTGACGTCCCCCAGCAGGACAGAAAACGGACCTCGGGAGACGCGCGCGTCGTAGGAGGTGGGAGAGGTGACCGACAAGCTGAATGTGGACAGGACTCCCCACGCCCAGCGAACGGCATGCGCCATCGCGAGGTTCCCTGAGCCGCCAGTCAAGGCGGCGAGTCGTCCCAGAGCCTTCCACGTGCCGCTTAACGCCTGATCCAGCGATGTCGCGGCCTCTGGTGCTCGCACAACCCGCTCGGCCATAGCGGTGGCACGTAGCAACTCAGAGGAGGCAGCGAACTCGCCTATCGCCTCATCCGGGTTGAAGGGCGCCGCCAGGTCCCCGAGCGATGGTGGATCAAACGCCCATACGATGCCGCCTGCCTTGCTGATGGCGTCCAGATTCGAGTCGAACGGTGTGTCTGTGATGTAGACCAAGTCCTGGTCCCGGTGCAGAAGCGGCCCCAGATCGCCTACATCAGTAGCTGTCCCATCGATTACAAGCGCGCCACGACCGCTCACCCGTTCCAGCTCCGACGTGAGAATCAGCCGCCCGGACCGGTCACGAACGGGACCGCCGATGACCTCGACCTTGCCGTCCGTCGTAAGCCGCGCCCGCGGGATGAAATCGGCCAGCCTCTGGCTCTCGATGTACAGCTGGTCATAGGCGGCACGTTGCGACAGCCGCTTGGAGACCACCGTGGCGGTCACGTCGAGACTGCCGGTTCGAACGATCTGTGCCACCAGGCTGGCGGCCCCGAGCGCGATCGGGGTATCGGCAGCTGGAAGGGGAATGACCAAGGCCAGCGGCACCTTCCGTGCGCTGGCGGCATCGACGGCCTCTAGCAGTTCCATGTCGAAGCGGGTGGCCCCGAACTTGCGGACGCCCACGCCGGATACCCGACGCCGCAGCTTGCCGCGCCGGACCACATCCGAAAGGCCGCTCCAGCCCCGCGTGGCCATCTACGCTCCAGCCTTCCCCCGTCACGGAATCTTCATCTTTACCTTAGAGGTCCGCACTGACAGCCGGTGGCCCTGCGGGCCAGTTGGCGACGACCGGCCGCGATGTTCCTCGCTCCGGCTGCCCGGAGGGGCTCCGATGGAAGCAGTTGCCGGCCCGGCTCGTCGTCTACGCCTCGCCATCCGGGCGGATCGCGCGTGATCACGGGCGGGGCGACGTCGGCGGCTGGGAGCCAGCTGGGAGCCGGTCTGCTCCCCGAGGGCCTCTGAGACTCCCCCAGACCGTCCGAGGGCGAGGCTCTGACCAGGGGAAACCTCGTTCGTGCTGGTGGGGATCTTGGGTGGACCTCATTCGGGACGAAGAGGTCGTGGGTTCAAATCCCGCCACCCCGACAGAGAAACACCAGGTGAGAGCCGGTGCAGGGAAACCTGCACCGGCTCTTTCTGCGTCTGGATAACCAACTGAGCGACTACGGGTTCGGACCGGCCCTGTTCTCGTCCATGGCCGTCGCCCCGGTCTGGATCACGGGCCGGATCTGCTCCCGGTAGAGCGCATAGACGGCCTCGGTGACGGCCGTCCCGGGCGGGTCGCACCCACCGCGGCCGTCACCGCCGGGATCACCGACCCCGCACCCGACAGTCCTGTCACCCGAATGGCGCAACATAATGCGCCACCCACATGGGTGAAGATCAAGCTGGCTAGTGTCCCAACGGAGGCAATGCGCGAAAGGGGAACCAAATGCGCATTCGAAGAATGCTCGCCGCGGTCATCGCCACGGCAGCCCTCGCCGGACTCGGCCTCACGGGCGCCGCCACCGCCGCCACCGCAACTGCACAGGGTGCCTCAACCGACGTCACCCCTTCCGAGTGCAAGCAGGGCGGCGGAACGCCCGATCTGGCGGACAACGTCTGCAAGGGCGGTACGCACAACGGGGAGAAGGTCGACTAACCCCGCAAGGCGCCCCGCAGCCACCCGCCGCGGGGCGCTCCCGCGCGAACGTGGCCGGGAGAGTCGCCCGGCCCGTCGGGCACGCTAGATCCGACCCGGCCCGGAAGCATGCGGCGGGCGGGAGCGGAGAGCGGCGGGGCATGCCGACTGCGTCCGCGCCGGTCAGCGGGTGCGGAAACTGCCGGTGTACACGTCCGTACGGTTCTGTGGTGCATCGGAGTGGGTCTCGGTGAGCACCGCCCGCACCCCCTTGCCGTCTGCCACCAGGCCTTGGTAGTCGCCGAGGAAGTAGCCCCCGGCGAACGGGGCCTGCAGCCAGTCGAAGACCCGCGAGATCCGTCGTTCGGTCCGCAGCTCGGGGCCTCCGTGAGGCAGTGTGGCCAGCTGGTAGGCGGTGGGCAGGGTGGTGGTGTCCCCCGGCTTGAGGAAACGCAGGTCGTAGTAGGTGAGCGCGACCGTGCCCCGCTCGTCGACCGCGATCGACGGGGAGAAAGCCGGCACTCCCTCGGGGCTGATCAGCTCGGGGCTCCCCCAGGTGCGTCCGCCGTCGGTGGAGCGCACCAGCTGGACGGAGTTGAACTTGCCGGCGGAGAAGTCCGCGCCCTCGTAGGCCATGTACAGCGTGCCTGTCTCGGGGTCAACGGCCGGGCTCGGCAGGGTGGCCGCGGCGCGCAGCAGTTTGGTGGGGTCGTTCGGGTCGACCTCCGGTACGGAGGTGTCCCGTGCCACGGTGACCGGCGCGCTCCAGGTCTCTCCGGCGTCCGTCGAGGTGACCATCGCGTAGTGGGCTTCGAGGACGGTGGTCAGGTCGTCGGCCATGGTGATCGTGTCGAAGAAGTCGTACAGGGTGCCGGTGCTCCGGTCGGCGACGATCAGATGGCCGATGGTCTGGGTGTTGGGCACGGCGCTGGTGTCGACGAACCGCCGGGCCTCGCTCCAGGTGCGGCCGCCGTCGCGGGTGAGGGAGATGTAGCCGGGACCGTCGAGGGAGCTGGGGCCGGGCGGGTCGTTGTCGAGGCGGTTCCAGACCTGGTAGGCGGCGCCCTTGCGGATCGGGTCGGCGGTGAGTGAGGGCTTGTCGTTGAAGAACGGCTGCTCGTCGACGTGCGTGGTGGTGAGGTTCTGCCAAGTGCGGCCGCCGTCGCGGGACGTGACTGCCAGGAGGGCGCTGCGCGTGCTCTTCGTGAAGTCGACGCCCTCCCCGCCGGCGTAGACCGTTCCGTCCGGTCCGGTGCTCACCCAGGGGTCGGAGGCCCGTTCGTAGTCCGCGCCGCCGGGGGCGCACAGGCTGAACGGCAGCGTGCTCTGGCGGAAGGTGCGGCCGTCCGTGGTCCATGAGGCCGCCAGGCCGCGGGCGCCGCCGTCGTTCCAGCGGTCCTGCTGGTACACGGTGACCACGCGCTTGGGGTCGCGCGGATCGACGGACAGGTACGGCTCGACCTCGGTGCCCGGGTAGACGACGCTGTCGGGGGACCTCGCTCCGATGGTGCACCCCGCGTACGGGTCGCCGTGGGACACCTTGACCAGTGGTGTGCCGTCGGGGTTCCGGTCTGCTGCGGCGGGAGTCGCGCCGGTGACCGTGACGAGCAGGAGCGCGGCGGTGGCGACGGCGGTCAGGGGCAGGCAGACGCGCATGCGGGATCTCCTCCGGGCCTGTCGGCCGGGGTACGCGACCGCCGTCATCCGGGGCGGCCTGGGGCGCGGAGGAGTACCGGTACGTGGGTGTGGGGCAGCGACTCCGCTCGATCCTTTTCGGCGTTGCAGCCGGTGCCCTTGATGGGCCGAACGACGGAGTCGTCGTACCGGGGGTCGTCGAGGCACGGCGGAGCCGACCGGCGGGTGCACGTGCCGGTCGGCTCCTTGGTCGTGCTGTTACGGCGCCGTCTCGTAGGTTCCCGGAGAGGGCCGCGGGCCGCGTGCCGTTCGGGGATGCCGGCGGGGTCGGCCTTGCCCCAGACGGGTTGGAGCGGGAAGACCTGCTGGGCCTCTTCCTGGCCGACGCCGTTCAGGACGGCGGTGAGCGCGGTGTTCAGGACGGCGCGGACCGTCTCGAAGCGGTGACGGCCTCGGCTTCGAGACGGTCGGCATCCGCCATGGTGAGTGCCGCGGCGTCGAGAGGGGCGCGGGCGATCCACCCGACGGTGGACCGGGTGCCGTCACTTCATACCCCCCGCGTCGGGTCTACCGGCCGGACTGATTGCCCAGCCGTGCGCCGACGGGTCAAGTGATCGCCGACGTGGTCCCGTCAGGCAGCGTGCAGTAGTAGCCGGCGTAGGGGCGTGCAACGATCTGTCCGCCGGCGGCCGTGCAGTCGTCTCTGGAGATGTTCGGAGACGAGGCGGCCCCGGCGCTGACAGCGCCGACGGCGCTCACGCCGGCAAGGGTTGCCGCGGCCAGGGCGAGGCCCAGAATTCTTCGCATGCGCATGACTTCCTCCTCCTCTCAGGCGCCTTCGTTCGGCCTTCGGGAAGGACGAGTCTCAAGACGACGGCGCCCTCTTACTCAGCATGGGCGCTGCGCATGAGGCCCGCGCGGCAAGGCTGGGCACCGCGGCCCGGCCCCGGAGAGGCATGCTTCACCGACCTCGACCGGCCGCATCGGGAGGAGGAGCCGGGCCGTACCTGCCTCCGACCGGTGCCGGCGGGCGGCTGCCCCGCCCGGTCCTCTAACGCGGTTCGTGGGCCGCGGCCCGGCAGGCACCGGTCGCGGCGCCGCCCGCCACTCCGGCCTCGGTCAGCCCGCTCACACAACTCTGCAGGTCTCCGACCACGCCACGGCTGCAGGCCGCTGTGACGGAGTCGGAAGCGGTGGCACCGGCCAGTTCGGCCATCTGTACGCAGGCGGGGATGTCCGCCCGGACCGCGGGAGCGGCGAGGACCGCACCACCGAGGGTGAGGGTCAGGCCGGCGAGGGCACCGGCGATACGGGTCGACGTGCGCATGGGACGCACCTGCCTTCCGGGTTGGTCGCGCGGTCCTGGTCCGGGCGGGCCGGATCCACGCGGTGAGGCCGCCTGGCGACGCTCGGTGAGTGGTGCCCTGGCCAGCGGGCTCCAGACTGACCGCACGATTCTGCGTCGCATCGATTGAGCCGCACCGGGACATGGTCGCCAGGCCGAAGCAGAGGGCCCCGGACCGGATGGGACGCACTCGGACCTCCACTCGCGGGCCCCTCGCTCCAGCGTCGCATCCTCTCCCCCGCCCGGCCTGGGCATCCGGGTGGGTAGCCGCGCTGGGTAACCGCGATTGCGCGAAGCGCGGTAGCCGGCCCGTCCGGCCGACCAGGTGGATCGGACGGCCCAGCGTCCCGCCCGCCCTGTCCTCTGCACACCGCCGGGCGTGGCTCGACGGGGAGGATAGACTGCGCGCTGCGTGCTCGGTCCCTGACGGCGGGCCCTGCAGGAACCCGCGCCAGCCTCAGGTGAGTGTCTAACTGCGTGACAGCGCCGACGAACGACGGCGGACGAGCACGGACGCCTGCGGACGCAAGCGCCCGACTCGCGCGGACCGTTGGTCTCTGCGCACTCACGACAGGACAGGTCCGCTCCGCCATGCTCGCCAACGCCCTCTCCCCGTCGCAGTGGCCGCGCGTCCCGCGCCGTCGTCCGTCCTGGCTCTCAGCGAAGGTGCTGCGGACCGAGGTGCTCGGCGGGCTCGTGGTCGCGCTCGCGCTGATACCCGAGGCCATCTCCTTCTCGATCATCGCCGGGGTGGATCCGGCGATCGGTCTGTTCGCCTCGTTCACCATGGCCGTGACGATCGCGGTCGTCGGCGGACGGTCGGCGATGATCTCCGCCGCGACCGGCGCGGTCGCGCTGGTCATCGGCCCGCTGAACCGGGAGCACGGATTCGGTTACCTGGTGGGCGCCGTCATCCTGGCGGGTGTCTTCCAGATCGTGCTCGGCGCGCTCGGCGTGGCCCGGCTGCTGCGCTTCGTGCCGCGCTCGGTGATGGTCGGCTTCGTCAACGCCCTCGCCATCCTGGTCTTCATGGCGCAGGTGCCCGAGCTCCGGGACGTGCCGTGGGCCGTGTACCCGCTCGTCGCGGCCGGGCTGACGCTGTTGGTGCTCTTCCCGAAGGTCACCACCCTGGTCCCCGCGCCGCTCGTGTCCATCGGCATCCTCACCACCATCACCGTCGCCGCCGGGATCGCCGTGCCGACGGTCGGCGACAAGGGGGCGCTGCCGTCGGCGCTGCCGGTGCCCGGGCTGCCGGACGTGCCGTTCACCCTGGACACGCTGACGACGATCGCCCCGTACGCCTTCGCCATGGCACTGGTCGGGCTGATGGAGTCACTGATGACGGCGACGCTCGTCGACGAGATCACCGACACCCGCTCCAACAAGACACGGGAGTCCGTCGGGCAGGGCATCGCGAACATCGTGACCGGGTTCTTCGGCGGCATGGGAGGCTGCGCGATGATCGGCCAGACGATGATCAACGTGAAGGTGTCCGGGGCCCGGACCCGGCTGTCGACCTTCCTCGCGGGCGTCCTGCTCATGGTGCTGTGCATCGTCTTCGGGCCGGTCGTCTCCGAGATCCCGATGGCCGCGCTGGTCGCCGTCATGGTGATGGTCTGCTTCGCGACCTTCGACTGGCACTCCATCGCGCCGAAGACGCTGAAGCGGATGCCGGCCGGTGAGATCACCGTCATGGTGATCACCGTGGCGTGCGTGGTGGCGACCCACAACCTGGCCGTCGGCGTGATCGCCGGATCGGTGACCGCGATGGTCATATTCGCCAAGCGCGTCGCGCACCTGGCGGACGTCACCTCGGTCACCGACCCCGACGGGTCCCACGTCGTCTACTCGGTCACCGGAGAGCTGTTCTTCGCCTCCTCCAACGACCTGGTGACGCGGTTCGACTACGCGGGAGACCCGGACAAGGTCGTCATCGACCTGTCCTCGGCCCACATCTGGGACGCCTCGACCGTCGCCGCCCTGGACGCCATCGAGACGAAGTACGCCCAGCGCGGCAAGACCGTCGAGATCATCGGCCTGAACGAGCACAGCGCCCGCATCCACCGCACGCTGAGCGGCGAACTCTCCCCCGGACACTGAGGTCAAGATCCTCATCTCCGTCTTCCGCTACACCGGCGCAGTGGCGGGCATCGTCACCGCGGTGGCCGGCGCGTGCCGGAAGCCCGCCGACCACGGGACCGAGCGGTTCCCGTGGCGGCAGCCACACGCACCGATCGACGGGGCCGGGGGACATGACCAGTCATCAGTTGCAGTTCCTCTTCATCGACATCGCACTCGTCCTCGCCGCGGCGCGGGGGCTCGGACACCTGGCGGCCAGGGCCGGGCAACCCGCGGTCATCGGGGAGATCATCGCCGGCGTGCTGCTGGGTCCGACGCTGCTCGGAGGCCCGCTGAGCGAGACCCTGCTGCCCGCCGAGGTACGTCCCGTGCTCGCCGGGATGGCCAGTCTGGGCGTCGCACTGTTCATGTTCGCGGTCGGTCTGGACATCGACGGCGCCACGCTCCGGGGCAACGGCCGGGTGACCGCCGCGGCGGCCGTCGGCTCGTCGGCCGTGCCGTTCCTCCTCGGCATCGGGCTTGCCTTCGTCCTGATGCGCGGCCATGAGAGCGCCGATCCCGCGGCGTTCGTCGTCTTCATCGGACTGTCCGTCTCGGTCACCGCGTTTCCGGTGCTCGCCCGCATCCTCACCGACCGGGGGCTGAACCGGACCGCGGTGGGCGGGATCGCACTGGCGACGGCGGCCGTCGTCGACCTGGTCGCGTGGGCGGCGCTCGCCGGGGTCAACGCCTCCGTCGGCGCCGGGGACGGCCACTGGCTGGTCCTTCTCGTACTCCCGTACCTGCTGGTCATGCTGTTCGCGGTGCGGCCCCTGCTGCGCCGGTACCTGGCACCCGGCGGCGGGGCGAAGCCCTTCACCCCGCTGCGCTTCGCGGTCGTCCTGACGGGGGCGCTGCTGTCGGCCGCCGCCACCGAGGCCATGGGCATGCACCACATCTTCGGCGCGTTCCTCTTCGGCCTGCTCCTGCCCCGGGAGGGGACGCGGGCGCTGCGCGAGGACCTCCACGAACGCACGGGCCATCTCACGGGGTTGCTGCTTCCCGTCTATTTCGTGGTCGCCGGCTCCCAGGTGGACCTGGGGGGCATCGGTCTGCCCGGGCTCGCGGAGCTCGCTCTGATCATGCTGGTGGCCGTAGGGGGCAAGTTCGGCGGCACCTATCTCGCCGCCCGCTCCCAGAGGCTCCCGCACGGCTCCGCCGCGACCTTGGCGTCCCTGATGAACACCCGAGGACTCACCGAGCTGGTGATCCTCGGGGTCGGACTGAAACTGGGCCTGCTGGACGGATCCCTGTATTCGATGTTGGTGGTCATGGCGGTGGTCACCACGATGATGACCGGCCCGCTGCTGACCCGTTTCCAGCCCGGGACGCCCGCGCCCCGTGACCGGGTGGCCACCCCCGCGGGCTCCGTCTAGGCCGCCGGCGGCGGGGACTCGCCGAGCGTGGCGAGTTCGGCACCGGCCAGGGTGAGGAACTCCGTGGTGAGGCCCGGGTCCGTGCCACGGGAGGCGGCTGTCGCGTCGAGGTGGGCGAGGACCTCGGCGACCGTGGAGTAGGGGCCGACCGGGCGCAGCAGCCAGAGGCGGCCGAGGGGGCGGGGCGGGAGGCCGAGGGCGGCGAGGGCCGTGTCGGTCTCGCCGTCGAGGCCGTGGAGGTCGGCCTCGGGCAGCGGGGCGCATTCCACGTCGGTGACGTGGCCGTGGCCGTCGAGCGAGGTCTCCACCGCCCAGTGGGTGGAGCGGTCCGGGATCCAGGTGCGGGCCGCCGGGGGCCATACGTACGGGAGGAACGCCCAGCGCAGCTCCTCGGGCGCCGGCTCCCACCCGAGGGCCTCCAGCTCCCGGATCTCGGGCAGCCGGTCCGGCTCCAGTTCGCTGCGGCCGGAGCGGCGCAGTGCGAGCGGGTGCGGTGTTCCGTCCTCGTCCCACGACATGCGGGCACGCTATCCGAGGCGGTGGCGGATGTGGGTGACCTGCGTGGTGGCGGCACTCGCACCCAGTAGGCCGCTCTCAGCCGAAGAACGCCCTCAGCACCGGGGCCAGGGCGGCCGGGTCGACGTCGTGCGTCTGCCCCTCCAGGGTGTGGTGCCGGGCGGTCGGCAACAGCTCTGCCAGGGCCTTGGCCCCCGCTTGCAGCGAAGGGTCGCTCGCGCCGCCCCCGACGGCCAGCACGGGGATCCGTACCGACGCCCAGCGGTCCGCGGGGAGCGGGCGGCCGGACATGGTGTCGCCCATGACGGCGCCGTCGTACGGGAGGGTGTGGGCCACCGAGCAGAGCCGGTCCCAGGTGGCGGCGTCCGCACGCATGGGGGCGAGGTA
Source organism: Streptomyces sp. NPDC006463 (assembly GCF_042870715.1). Taxonomy (NCBI): domain Bacteria; kingdom Bacillati; phylum Actinomycetota; class Actinomycetes; order Kitasatosporales; family Streptomycetaceae; genus Streptomyces; species Streptomyces sp. NPDC006463. Next base: position 226,626 of record NZ_JBIAHP010000010.1, read on the forward strand.
CTCGGCGGGGATGCCGACGGCCGCGGTCATGAAGACCTCGACGGCGGCGCCCCGGTCGCCCCGCGCCAGCGCGGCGTGCAGGCGGTCGAGGTAGTCCGCGGGGAGCGGCGGCCGCGAGTCGTCGAGGACGAACGGGGGCTCGTACAGGGCGAGGGCGCATATCGGGACCCCGTGGGCGGCCGCTTCCAGGGCCAGCACCGCGCCCGAGGACATGCCCATCACGAAGGCGCGGCCGTCGGGCGCGGCCATCCCCTCGATGACGGCCGTCAGGTCCTCGAACTCGCGGGCCACGTCGTAGGCGGCGCCGTCGCCGCTGTCGCCACGGCCGCGGCGGTCGTAGGTCACCACCGTGAAGCGGTCGCCGAGCCGGCGGGCGAGCTCGACCCACTTGGGGTCGTCGCGGACCTGGAAGGCACCGCCGACCAGGACGAGGGCAGGGCCCTCGCCGGTCCGGTCGCAGGCGATGACGGTTCCGTCACGGGATATGACCTTCTGCATCACAAACCCCCTCGAATGCACATGTGGACGCCGTCCACTTCCTGACCGTAGGCTATACCTGAAAAGTGAACGCTGTCCACATCTGAATCCGGGAGAACCGCATGTCCTCCACGACACCCGCCGCCGAGCCGCCTCCGCGCAAGCGCAGCACCTACCGGCACGGCAACCTCCGCAACGCCCTCCTCGACGCGGCGCTGGAGCTGGCCCGCGAGGGCGGGCCCGACGCCGTCTCACTGCGCGAGGTCACCCGGCGCGCCGGGGTCTCGCCCAACGCCGCCTACCGGCACTTCGCCGACCGCGCGGCCCTGGTGCACGGGGTCTCGCAGGCGGCCATGGCCCGCGTGGCGCTCGCGATGGAGGACGAGATCGCGCGGGCGACCGCCGACGCGGCCCCCGCGGGCGACGCGGACGGCCCCGCCGTCGCCCGCGCCCGCTTCCGCGCCGTCGGGACGGGCTACATCCGCTTCGCCGTGACCGAGCCCGGGCTCTTCCGCACCGCGTTCCACGTCCCGGCCGACATGACCTACGCCACCGACACCACCGCCGCCGGGGCAGGCGGACTGACCCCGTTCGAGCTGCTGGGCGCCGCCCTGGACGGCCTCGTGGAGACGGGCCTGCTGCCCGCCGAACGCCGCCCGGGCGCGGAGTTCCTCGCCTGGTCGGCGGTGCACGGACTGGCGGTGCTGATGATCGACGGCCCGCTCCGCGGCGTTACCGAGGCCCAGGCCCACGACGCCGGCCAGGACCTGATCGGCATGATCGAGCGGGGTCTGTGACCGCCCGCTCTCAGCCCTGCCGGCCGAACCGGTCCAGCGGGTTCGCCGCGATGCGGGTGGCCGCACCGCCCGCGACATAGGCGGCCGCCGCGCACTCGGGCTTGCGCTTCGCCTGGTCCTCGACGAGCGCGAGGAAGGAGGGGCCGAAGCCGCCCCGGGGGTACGCGGCGAGCAGGTCCGCCGTGAACGACGGGTCGAACTCGCCGACGCGCAGGCCCGACACGTCGGCGCTCGTGCCGACCTGCAGCAGGTGGCTCTCCACGTCATCGGCCGCGCTCACGTCGTCCCGCATGTGCAGGACGATCACCTCTTCGGCGCGGGCCCGGCGGGCCGCCGGCCAGCCCAGACCCGCCGTCAGCACGCGCGCGACATGGCCGCCCGCCTCCTCGAAGGGCAGGGTGTGGCTGTCGAACGGCGCGGTCAGGCCCAGGTCGTGGACGAGCGCCGACACGTAGAAGAGCTCCGCGTCGTACGCCAGGCCGTGCGCGTCCGCGTACCGAGCGCCGAAGGCGTACGAGCGGACCGAGTGGTTGAGGAGGTCCGCGTCGGCGTACTCCGACGCGATCTCCAGAGCGGCCCGGGCTGAATCGGTGTCAAGTGTCCATGTCATGGGGCGTCAGCGTAGGCTCCGGGCGAAGTCGACGTCCGACGGGGGCTCCCCCGGCCAGTACAGGCGGGCCGGCGCGGGCGGGGTCTCGGCGAGGACGGTGCCGCGCGAGACGACGTACCTGGGGCGGACCTGGCGGCGGAGCGCCTCCTCGGGGGTCGGGGCCGGGAGCAGGACGAAGGAGGCGGGCGCGCCCTGCGTGATGCCGTACTCCGCGTCCGACAGGCCCAGGACCCGCGCCGCACGCTCCGTCACCATCGAGAAGGCCAGCGGGATCTCGTCCGCTCCGGTGAGCTGGGCGGCGTAGAGCCCGACCAGGGCGGTCTGCAGCGGGTTGCCGGTGCCGAGCGCGTTCCACGGGTCCATCACGTCGTCGTGGCCGAAGGCCACATTGACCCCGGCCGCCAGCATCTCCTTGACCTGGGTGAGGCCGCGCCGCTTGGGATAGGCGTCGAAGCGGCCCTGGAGGCCCAGGTTGGCGAAGGGGTTGGAGACCAGGTTGATGCCGGAACGGGCGAGCAGGTGCTGGAGTTTGAAGCTGTACGCGCCGTTGTAGGAGCCCATCGCCGTCGTGTGGGAGGCCGTGGCGCGCTCGCGCAGGCCCGTACGCAGCGCGAGGGTGGCCAGCACTTCCACGAAACGGGACTGCTCGTCGTCGATCTCGTCGCAGTGGGCGTCCACGCGCAGGCCGTTCTCCTCGGCCAGCGCGAAGGCCGTCCGCAGCGAGGCCACGCCGTCCTCGCGCGTGTCCTCGAAGTGCGGGATGGCGCCGACGACGTCCGCACCGCGCGCGATCGCCTCCCGCAGCAGCGCCTCGCCGCCGGGGAAGGAGACGATGCCCTCCTGCGGGAAGGCCACGATCTGCAGGGTCATGACGTCCCGGAGCCGGTCGCGCACTTCGAGCAGGGCGTCGAGCGCGGTGAGGGCCGGGTCTGTGATGTCGCAGTGGGTGCGCACGTGCAGCACCCCCTGCGCCGCCTGCCAGCGCAGCACCTCGGTGGCCCGCGCGAGCACGTCCTGACGGGTCAGGGTCCGCTTGCGCTCGCTCCAGCGGGCGATGCCCTCCCAGAGGGTGCCGGAGATGTTGGGGCCCGGTTCCCCCGCCGTAAGAGCCGTGTCGAGGTGGATGTGCGGCTCGACGAAGGGGGCGGTCAGGAGGCAGCCGTGGGCTTCGATGAGGGTGCCCGTGGCCGGTGGCTCCTTCTGGTCGTCGTACGGGATCACCCGCGCGATCCGGCCGTCCTCGGCGACCTCCACGTCGAACAGCCCATCGGTATGGAGCAGCCGGGCGCCCCGGACGATCACCCGCATGCCGCCACCGTAGGCCGTGTCCGGGCGGTCTTCGAGGACCGGCGGACTCAGCCGCGCTTCGCCTGGGCCTTCTGCTGCATGCCGCGGGTCTTCGCGGAGAGCGACTGCGCGTCCCTGACCGCGGCCTTGGCGCGCGCCTCGGCCGCCGTGTTCTTCGCCATCGCGCGCTCGGAGTCCTGGTGGGCGTGGTGGCCGTGGTGAGCGGTCCGGGCCTTCTTCGCCATGATCGTTCCTCCTTGGGCTACGGGTACCACTGTGCGCCCGTACGGAGCAGTCGGCATCCCGGCGGACGCTGCGGCCACAATGGGCGCATGACCAGCGACAGCGAGATCACCCCCGAGATGCCCGACTGGGAGAAGCGGTTCCGGGCCCCGCGCGTCGGGCTGCCCGACTGGGCGCAGGACGCCCCGGACCGTTCGCTCTTCGTCTCCAACGCGACCGGGACCTTCGAGCTCTACGCCTGGGACCGCGCCACGGGCGCCCAGCGGCAGGCCACCGACCGCCCCAACGGGACCACCGACGGCACCCTCTCCCCCGACGGCGAGTGGATCTGGTGGTTCTCCGACACCGACGGCGACGAGTTCGGCACCTGGGTGCGCCAGCCCTTCGCGGGCGGCCCCGACGAGCCGGCCACCCCGGGCCTGGAGCCCTCCTACCCCGCCGGGCTCGCCATCGGGCGGGACGGCACGGCGGTCGTCGGCCGCTCCACCGACGAGGAGGGCTCCACGATCCACGTCGTACGCCCCGACGGCTCGGCGCCCGCCGTGATCTACCGGCACCGCGAGTCCGCGGGGGTCGGCGACCTGTCCCGCGACGGGACGCTGATCGCCGTCGAGCACACCGAACACGGCGACGCGATGCACTCCGCACTGCGCGTGCTCACCCTCGACGGGACCACCGTCGCGGAGCTGGACGACTCCCGGGGCGGGACGCAGGAGCTGGGCCTGGAGGTACTGGGCTTCGCGCCGGTCGCGGGCGACACCCGGCTCCTGGTCGGCCACCAGCGCCGCGGCCGCTGGGAGCCGATGGTCTGGGACGTGGCCACGGGCGCCGAGGAGGAACTCGCGATCGACCTGCCGGGCGACGTCAGCGCCGAGTGGTACCCGGACGGCTCCGCCCTGCTGATCGCGCACAGCTTCGAGGCGCGCAGCGAACTCTGGCGCTACGACCTGGCCGCACGGGAGCTCGTACGCGTGGACACGCCGCCGGGGACGGTGTCGGGCGCGACGGCGCGCCCCGACGGGACGGTGGAGTACCAGTGGTCCTCGGCGGCCGAGCCCACGGCCGTACGGTCCACCGCGGGCGGGATCGTCCTGGACCCTCCCGGTTTCCGGCCGCCTGGCTCGGTACCGGTCGAGGACGTGTGGGTGGAGGGCCCCGGCGGGCGGATCCACGCCCTCGCGCAGCGCCCCGTCGGCCACGGCGACGGCCCCTTCCCGACGGTCTTCGAGATCCACGGCGGGCCCACCTGGCACGACAGCGACGCCTTCGCGGCGGCCCCGGCGGCCTGGCTGGACCACGGCTTCGCGGTCGTGCGGGTCAACTACCGGGGCTCGACCGGCTACGGCCGCGAGTGGACTGACGCCCTCAAGCACCGCGTCGGCCTGATCGAGCTGGAGGACATCGCGGCGGTCCGCGAACGGGCGGTGGCTTCCGGCCTGGCGGACCCGGCGCGCCTGGTGCTGTCGGGCGGCTCTTGGGGCGGCTACCTGACGCTGCTGGGGCTGGGCACGCAGCCGGACGCCTGGTCGGTGGGCCTGGCCGCCGTGCCGGTCGCGGACTACGTGACGGCCTACCACGACGAGATGGAGGCGCTGAAGTCCCTGGACCGCACCCTCTTCGGCGGTACGCCGGAGGAGGTCCCAGACCGCTTCGAGGCGTCCTCGCCGCTGACGTACGTCGACGCGGTGAAGGCCCCCGTGCACATCGCGGCGGGCGTCAACGATCCCCGCTGCCCGATCCGGCAGATCGACAACTACGTGGACCGGCTGGCGGCACGCGGCGCGCTGCACGAGGTGTACCGGTACGACGCCGGGCACGGCTCACTGGTCGTGGAGGAGCGGATCAAGCAGGTCCGGATGGAGCTGGAGTTCGCGCTCAAGCACCTGCCGCGCTGACCCACCGGCGGGATGGCCGGTGCACCCCCGTACCGTGGTGGGGTGCACCGGTTTCTCCTGACCCCGCGCTGGTGGGGGATCAACGTCTTCGTCGCGCTCGCCGTCCCCTTCTGCCTGTTCATGGGGTCCTGGCAGCTCGGCCGCTTCGAGGACCGCGTCGACAGCCACCGGGAGGCGACCGCCGAGCGGCCCGCCGACCAGGGGCCCGAGCCGCTGGAATCGCTCCTTCCGGTGGACAAGAAAACATCCGGAAGGCTTGCCTCCGCCTCCGGTGAGTACGGAGAACAGCTACTGGTCCCCGAGCGGCGCCTGGACGGCGCGACCGGCTTCTACGTGCTGACCCTGCTGAAGACCGACTCGGGCAAGGCCGTCCCGGTGGTCCGGGGCTGGCTGCCGGGGGCGGCCGACCCGGCGAAGGCCCCGGCCGCGCCGGCCGGCCGGGTCGAGGTCACCGGCGCGCTCCAGGCCTCGGAGAACTCCGGTACGAAGGGCGTCCACGCCCAGGGCGGCCTCCCGGCGGGGCAGCTCGGGGTGATCGGGGCCGCCTCGCTGGTCAACCTCGTCCCGTACGGCGTGTACGACGCCTGGCTGACCGTGCAGAACCCCTCCGACGGGCTGACCCCGGTCCCCGCGCAAGCCCCGAACGGCACCGGGCTCGACCTGAAGGCCTTCCAGAACCTCGGCTACACCGGCGAGTGGTTCGTCTTCGTCGCCTTCGTGCTCTTCATGTGGCTCCGCCTCTACCGCCGCGAGATCGAGACCCTCCGCGACACGGAGGCGGGTCTCCTCCCGTCGGAGCCGGCAGGGACAGCGGAGCCGACAGGGACAGCGGGGACGGCGCAGACGGCAGCGAAGACCGCCTAGCCGTACCGGCCCGCCGGACTACGGCTTGGGCGCGTCCACCGGGATCGCCCCCGTGCGGTACACCGTCCCCGTGCACGCCTCGGGGATCGTCGTCTGCGTCGTCGGGGAACCCGCCTGCGGGGTGTGGGACACCGCCACACCCGCCGCCGCCGGAGCCGTGGTGTCCGTCCGCGGCTCGGGCGTGTCCGCCGAGATCGCGGAAGTCCCCGCCGAATCTCCGGACTGGCCCGGCGGCTTCGTGCCCGTCGCCTGGCTCGTCGCGGGGCACGGCTCGCCCGAGGGCACGAAGGCGAACTGGACCTCGTACGCCGTGTTCGGCTGGAGCACCAGCACCGGCGCCTCCGCCGACGGATCGGGCAGCAGCCCACTCGCCGGGTCGCCCGCCGTGTGGCCGACCACGCTGACCCCGGCGCCCGCTCCGGTCGCCGTACCGGCCGCGGCGGCCGCCCTCACGGTGCCCGGGCCGGTGACGGTACAACCGTGCGCCGAGACGTTCGTGACCTTGAAAGTGCCGTACACCTTGCCGTCGGCCCGCGGGGCGCGGGCCGAGCCCACCACGCCGAGCTGTTCGGCGCCGCACCCGGGGGCCCCCGGCGCGGCCGTCGGCGGCTGCGGACCCGTGCCCGCCACCGGATCCGGGCCGGCGCCGGTCGGGCCCGCCGTCACTCCACCGGCCGGGACGCCGCCGGCCGTCGGGTCCGGCTGCCCGGTGGCGCCGCCCGCGTCGTGGGCGCCTTCGGCGGAGTGCGTGGTCCTGGGCTGGGCCCCGGCGCCGTTCAGGTGCGGGTCGGACGGCACGGCGGCAGGCTTCCCGCCGGGCTCGCCGTGCCCGGCCATGGCCGAGTGGTCGGTGGCGGTGCCCTCCGCGGCCGTCATGTGCAGCGCGGCCGGGATCGCCGTCCCGGCGAGCAGGGCGACGGCCGCGGCGCCGACGCAGACCTGCCGCTTGAAGGCCCTGCGCGCGGGGACGGCGTACCGCAGCCGCTCCAGCGCGCCCTCGGAGGGCTCCAGGCCCTCGACGGCCCCTCGCAGCAGGCCCCGCAGCGCCTGCTCCTCGCTCGCCCCCCCGGGCGGAGTGTGGTCGTCCATCATGACTGCGCAGCCTCCATCGCCACCCTCAGCGCGGCAATGCCCCGCGATCCGTACGCCTTCACCGAGCCGAGCGACACCCCGAGCGTCTCGGCGACCTGGGCTTCCGTCATGTCCGCGAAGTAGCGCAGCACGAGCACCTCTCGCTGGCGGCGCTGCAGTCCGCGCATCGCCTTGATCAGATCGTCCCGCTCCAGCTGGTCGTACGCGCCTTCCTCGGCGCTCGCCATGTCCGGCATCGGCTTCGACAGCAGCTTGAGGCCGAGGATGCGCCGACGCAGGGCGGACCGGGAGAGGTTCACGACGGTCTGGCGCAGGTACGCCAGAGTCTTGTCGCGGTCGCGCACCCGGTTCCGGGCCGAGTGCACGCGGATGAACGCCTCCTGGACCACGTCCTCGCAGGAGGCCGTGTCGTCGAGGAGCAGTGCGGCGAGGCCCAGGAGCGAGCGGTAGTGCGCCTGGTAGGTCTCCGTGAGGTGGTCGACGGTGGTGCCGGCCACGACCTCGGCCACCGGCTCCGTCACCGCCTCGGCAGCCTCCGCCGGAGCTCCAGATGTCTCGTTCTTGCCGCTCCCGGCCTCGTCAGCGCCGTCGCGCGGCGTGGGCACGCGGCCGCCCGGGGTCGGTACGGCGTCCCGTACGGGAGCCTCGGACTGCCCCGTCGGCGGGACGGGAACGATCACGGGAAGACCGTCGCCGGGCGCACGGGAACTCCGGCGCGGCGGGACGATCCCGATGCGCGCCGGTACGACGGCCAGTTCGAGCAGTGCCTCTGCCACGCCTGTAGGACACGCGTCCCCCCGTCAGGGTTGTACGCGCGACGCAGCCTCACCAGCAATGTCCCGATTGCGCCCATGCGTACCCGCTCTTCCCGCTTGCCCCGTCTTTCGAGACGGCAGTCGGGCCATCACCTTGATCAAGGGATCAGCACCGATCCTACAAAGCGAATTACGCAAATTCACCCGCGATCAGTTCCGCGATCTGAGTCGCATTCAGGGCCGCGCCCTTGCGGAGATTGTCGGCGCACACGAAGAACTCCAGCGAGCGCCGGTCGTCGAGCGAGGCCCGCACCCGTCCCACCCAGGCCGGATCCGTACCGGCGGCGTCCGCCGGTGTCGGGAACTCCCCCGCCGCCGGGTCGTCCACGAGGACCACGCCCGGCGCGGCCTCCAGGATCTCCCGGGTGTGCGGGGCGTCCACCTCGTTCTCGAACCGGGCCCGCACGGTCAGGGAATGCCCGGTCACCACCGGCACCTGTACGCAGGTCACGGCGATCGGCAGCTCCGCCAGGTCCAGGATCCGGCGGGTCTCCGCCCGTACGGCCAGCTCGTGCGAGGACCAGCCGTCCTCGCGCAGCTCACCGGACCACGGCACGACGTTGAGCGCCAGCGGAGCGGCGAAGGGCCCGGTGTCCTCGCCCACCGCGCGGCGGACGTCGCCGGGGTGATCCCCGAGGGAGGTCCCGGCGACCAGCGACAGCTGGCGGCGCAGCACCTCGGAGCCGGCCCGGCCGGCGGCGCCCGCGGCCTGGTACGAGGAGACGGACAGCTCGGCCAGACCGTACTCGGAGTGCAGCGCGCCCAGGGCCGCGATCATCGCGGCGGTCACGCAGTCGGGACCGGCGACGATGCCGCGCGGCCGGATCCGTACGGCGTGCCCGTTGACCTCGGGCACCACCAGCGGCACCTCGGGATCTTCCCGGAAGGCGGCGGACTGGTCCACGACGACGGCCCCGCGCGTGGTGACGACGGGGGCCCAGCGGGCCGAGACCTCGGCCGGGGTGAGGAAGATCGCGACGTCGCCCGGTCCGAGGCCGTCGAAGGCGTCCTCGGTGAGGGCGAGCACCTCGCTCTCCTCCGCGCGGACGGCCAGCACCCGGCCGGCCGAGCGCGCGGAGGCGATCAGGCGTATGTCGCCCCAGACGTCCGCCCGCTGGGACAGGATCTGGAGCAGGACGGAGCCGACGGCTCCGGTCGCCCCGACCACGGCGAGCGCCGGGCCGGAGGACCGGGCACGGTTCATCGTCCGGTGCCTCCGTAGACGACGGCCTCGTCGCTGTCGGAGTCGAGGCCGAAGGCCGTGTGCACGGCGCGGACGGCCTCGTTGACGTCGTCCTGGCGGGTCACGACCGAGATGCGGATCTCGGAGGTCGAGATCAGCTCGATGTTGACGCCCGCGTCGGACAGCGCCTGGAAGAAGGAGGCGGTGACGCCCGGGTTCGTCTTCATGCCCGCGCCGACCAGGGAGATCTTGCCGATCTGGTCGTCGTAGCGCAGCGACTCGAAGCCGATGGCGCCCTTCGCCTTCTCCAGGGCGTCGATGGCCTTGTGGCCCTCGGCCTTGGGGAGGGTGAACGAGATGTCGGTGAGGCCGGTGGAGGCCGCCGACACGTTCTGCACGATCATGTCGATGTTGATCTCGGCGTCCGCGATGGCGCGGAAGATCGCCGCGGCCTCACCCGGCTTGTCCGGGACGCCGACGACCGTGATCTTGGCTTCGGAGACGTCGTGAGCGACTCCGGAGATGATGGCGTGCTCCACCTGCTCGTCCCCTTGCGGCTGTTCGTTGCTGACCCAGGTCCCGCGCAGTCCCGAGAAGGACGAGCGGACGTGGATCGGGATGTTGTATCGGCGTGCGTACTCGACACAGCGGTGCAGCAGCACCTTGGAACCGGAGGCGGCGAGCTCCAGCATGTCCTCGGAGGAGATCCAGTCGATCTTCCGGGCCTTCTTCACGACGCGGGGGTCCGCGGTGAAGACGCCGTCGACGTCGGTGTAGATCTCGCAGACCTCGGCGTCCAGCGCCGCGGCCAGCGCGACGGCGGTCGTGTCCGAGCCGCCGCGGCCGAGGGTGGTGATGTCCTTGGAGTCCGCGGACACGCCCTGGAAGCCGGCGACGATGGCGATGTTGCCCTCGTCCAGCGCGGTGCGGATACGGCCCGGCGTGACATCGATGATGCGCGCCTTGTTGTGGACCGAGTCGGTGATCACGCCTGCCTGGCTACCGGTGAACGACTGGGCCTCGTGACCCAGGTTTTTGATCGCCATGGCCAGCAGGGCCATGGAGATCCGCTCTCCGGCGGTCAGCAGCATGTCGAACTCACGCCCGGCAGGCATCGGTGATACCTGCTCGGCGAGATCGATCAGCTCGTCCGTCGTGTCGCCCATCGCGGAAACCACGACGACCACCTGGTGGCCGTTCTTCTTGGCGTCCACGATCCGCTTGGCGACGCGCTTGATGCCCTCGGCATCGGCTACGGAGGAGCCTCCGTACTTCTGCACGACAAGGCCCACGTGCGCTCCTCGCTCAGTCCGTCTCATTGCTGGTGCAGTCTAACGAGCGGCCGCGATCCGACCGCTTCGTACCACATCATGAGACGAAAAGACCACAGTATGCGTTCCCCCCGCTGGGGCCTTCACTTGCGGCCGAGTCCGCCGAGTTCCTCGGCCATCACCTGTCCGGCCTGCTCCGCGAGGTCATCTTCGGCCAGGTCCTCGTCCGTGTCCAGGCCGTCCAGGGCCGCCAGCGGCTGGTCCAGGCGTACGTGGGCCACCAGCGACTGCAGGGCGCGCAGCGTGGCGGAGGCCGTCGGGCCCCAGTTGGTGAAGTACGAGAACTGCCACCACCACAGCGCCTCGGTGGTCCGGCCCGCCCGGTAGTGGGCCAGCCCGTGCCGCAGGTCCGCCACGACGTCGGCCACGTCGTCGGAGATCCGGTGCGCGACCGGGGCCTTGCGCGGCTCGTACGGGTCGAAGACCTCGGAGTACACGTCGACCGGCTCCAGCATGTACGCGAACCGCTCGCGCAGCTCGTCGACATCCGGCTCGGGGCCCAGGTCGGGCTCGTAGCGCTCGTCGGGCAGCACGTCCTGGTACGCGCCCAGCCGGCCGCCCGCCAGCAGCAGCTGGGACACCTCCAGGAGGAGGAAGGGCACCGCGCTGTCCGGGTCCTCGCCCTTGGCCACCTCGGTGACCGCGACGATGAAGGACTCGATCTGGTCCGCGATCTGGACGGCGAAGTCGTCCGGATCCTGTCCCAGGGCGTGCAGCGTTGCGTCAGACATCGAGAAGTCGCCTTCCTTCAAAGGCCCGCCCGAGCGTGACCTCGTCCGCGTACTCCAGATCTCCCCCGACGGGGAGCCCGCTGGCCAGGCGGGTGACCTTCAGGCCCATGGGCTTGATCATGCGGGCGAGGTAGGTGGCGGTCGCCTCGCCCTCCAGGTTCGGGTCGGTGGCGAGGATCAGCTCGGTCACCTCGCCGTCCGCCAGGCGCGCCAGCAGCTCGCGGATGCGCAGGTCGTCGGGGCCGACGCCCTCGATCGGGCTGATCGCTCCGCCGAGGACGTGGTACTTGCCCCGGAACTCGCGGGTCCGCTCGATCGCGACGACGTCCTTCGGCTCCTCCACGACACAGATGACCGTGGTGTCGCGGCGCGGGTCACGGCAGATGCCGCACCGTTCCTCCTGCGCCACGTTCCCGCACACGGCGCAGAACCGGACCTTGTCCTTCACCTCCAGCAGCGCGTGCGCGAGGCGGCGGACGTCGGTGGGCTCGGCCTGCAGGATGTGGAAGGCGATCCGCTGCGCGCTCTTGGGCCCGACGCCGGGCAGCCTGCCCAGTTCGTCGATCAGGTCCTGGACCACGCCTTCGTACAACGGACTGCCTTCTTTCGGTTTTCGGTGCGGATGCGGGAGGGGACTAGAACGGGAGGCCGGGAATGCCGCTGCCGCCGCCCAGGCCCTGGGCGAGGGGGCCCAGCTTCTGCTGCTGGAGCGCCTGGGCATTCTCGTTGGCGGCCTGGACCGCCGCGACCACCAGGTCGGCGAGCGTCTCCGTGTCCTCGGGGTCCACGGCCTTCGGGTCGATCACCAGTGCGCGCAGTTCACCGGAGCCGGTGACGGTCGCCTTGACCAGACCACCGCCGGCCTGGCCCTCGACCTCGGCCTGGGCAAGCTCCTCCTGGGCCGCGGCGAGGTCCTGCTGCATCTTCTGGGCCTGCTGGAGCAGCTGCTGCATGTTGGGCTGGCCACCACCGGGAATCACAGGTCACTCACTCCGTACAGTCGGGACGCTTGGTCAATCCGAGCCTACGTGCTCCCCGGGCGCTGCGCCCTACGCCGTGAGGACCAACTCTTTCGAGTGAGAGTAGGGGCGTGCGCGTACCTGCTGGAGCCCTCCGTGTGAGCGGAAATCCTGGGATTCGTTGTCCATCGCGCGTCATTCGAAGGTAGGAAGAGCATGCGCACCATTGCGCACACGCGCACCACCACACGTCAGCGCAGGCAGAGGGAGTGCCGGGTGAGCCAGCCGGAGATGCAGCCCGAGGGGCCACCCCGGGATCCCCGGGAGGAAGGCGGCGGGCCGATGTCGGCGGGCGATCTGACCGGCCGGCCGTTCCCCCTCGGGGACTGGGGCGAGCCCGCCGAGCGCCTCGACGAGCTCTACCGCCGGGTCGAGGAGGACGCGCTGCGCACGGCCGAGTGGTATCTGTCCGACCGGGCGTGGAAGCGCCGGGGAGCGCGCATCCTGCGCGCCGGGGCGGCATTCGGCGCCGTCACGGGCGCCGCCATGCCGCTGCTGGAGCTGACGGGCTCGGCGCCGGGCGCGACGTCGTACGGGTTCCTCGCGCTGCTGCTGGGCGCGGCCTGCCTGGGATGCGACCGGTTCTTCGGCCTGACGTCCGGCTGGATGCGGGACGTCGCCACCGCGCAGGCGGTCCAGCGCCGTCTGCAGACGCTCCAGTTCGACTGGGCTTCGGAGAACGTGCGCGAGGTGCTCGGCCCGACGGAGGGCACGGCGAGCGAGGCCGCCGAGCGCTGCCTCACGGTGCTGCGGCGCTTCTCGGAGGACGTGACGGAGCTGGTCCGCTCCGAGACCGCTGAGTGGATGGTGGAGTTCAGCTCAGGTCCCGCACCGCTGGTGATGCAGTCCCTGGGCGCCGTCGGCGCCCGCTCGGACGCGTACATCCCCCCGGCGCGCTTCCCCCTGCCCCCGGGCACCCGCCCGAACATGCCCCGCCAACGCCCGCCGGAACAGCCCCGCTGACCCGGGGCTGTTTGCCGGGGCGTTTCGGACCCGCCCGGGACAGGACACGGGGAAAGGGCGGGGCGGCGAGCAGCTGCGCGCAGCGGCCCCGCGCCCGCACCTCCCCGGGGCCGGCTCAGCTAAAGATGATCATGGAGCCCTGGCCGAGGCTCCGGGTCGCCGCCGCGTGCAGCCCCAGCCAGACGTGCCGCTCACGTGCGAAGGGGTTGTCGTCGTACGGAATCGGCCCCGCGGGCTCCTCCAGCGACGTCGGCCGCCCCGGCGGAGCCGGCGCCGCGGGCGGGTTCGCCGGGTCTATCCCGATGGCCGGGCCCACGAAGGCCAGCTCACGCAGCAGCCCCTGCGCGGACCCCAGCGGACCCCCTCCGGCCAGCAGCTCCTCGTTCGCCAGCGGAGCCGCGAAGTCCACGGGAACGTACGCCCCCGCATGGTCGTAGTGCCACACCAGATGTGACTGCTGCGCCGTGGGCTCGAACATCTCCAGCAGCTGCTCGTAGTCCCCGCCCAGCTCGTCCACCGGGGTCACCGGCAGCCCGCAGATCTGGAGCAGGTACGCCCGCCGCAGGAAGTGCAGGGCGTCGTAGTCGAAGCCCGCGACGGGGGCGACGTCCCCGCTCAGGCCCGGCATGTAGGCGAACACGGGCACGGACGGCAGTCCGGCCTCGCCCAGCGCCTTGTCGTACGAGGCGATCTCTTCCGCGAACGGATTGTCGGGGCTGTGGCACAGCACGTCGACAAGGGGGACCAGCCACAGGTCACAGGCCACGCGGGCTCCGATCAGTCGTTGGCGCCGATCCGGCCAGAGTAGTGGGCCGAACACCCTCCGCGAAGGGGTGCGCAGAACCCGGTCCACGTTGGGTGACGCCATGGGCACGACAGGCTGCCGCGGCGCCCGGCCCGGCACGGTCGCTACAGTCCGGCGGCCCAGGCCAGGGCGTGCTCGTTGTAGCCCCGCACGATGCTCCGTACGGCGTCCGCGTCCGCGAGGGTCACCGCGTCCACCAGGTCGCTGTGCCCGTCCCACAGCGCCGCCCGCAGCTGCTGCGGATCGCGCTGGAGGTGGGGTACGGCGAAGACCCAGCACTGCACGCGGATGCGGTGCAGGAACTCGGAGATGTAGGTGTTGCCGACCAGTCCGCTCAGCTCCCGCCAGAAGCGGAGGTCGTAGCCGATCAGTACTTCGAGCGAACCGCTCTGCGCGGCCCGCCGCGCCTCCTCGGCGCGGCGGCGCACGGAGACCAGCGTCTCGCCGGAGCCGACGTCCGGGCCGCGCTCGGCGAGCCTGCGGAAGATCCCGTCCACGACCAGCGCACGGGCCTCGATCATTCCGCGGAAGTCGTCCACGGAGAGGATCCGCACGCGGAAGCCCCGGTGCTGGACCAGTTCGAGCAGCCCCTGGGCCGAGAGGTCGACGAGCGCCTCGCGGACCGGGGTCGCGGAGACCTCGTACTGCTCGGCGATCTGCTTGACGGTGAACTCGGTTCCCGGCGGCAGGCGTCCCGCGAGCACCTCGTCACGCAGCGCGTCCGCGATCTGCTGGCGAAGTGTGTTGCGGGTGACAGCTCCGCTGCCTGGCATAGGGGTCCGTCTCTCTGTAGAACTCCGGACACCATAGGCCAGGCAGCGCGGCTGAAATAGAGCGGTTGAAGATCGATATGTGGATTTAGCGCCCGTTATGCGGACGGGAACCAGCCACCTGTGGGAAGGCGGCGGATGCGGGGACCGCCTACCCTGCCGCAGCCGTCGTGTGGCGGTCTGCGACCGTCAGCGCCTCGTCCAGGAGAGCCAGACCCTCCTTCGCCTCCGCCTCCGTGATGGTGCACGGCGGGACGACGTGGGTGCGGTTCATGTTGACGAAGGGCCACAGGCCGGACGCCTTGCAGGCCGCCGCGAATTCGGCCATCGGCGCGTTGGCCGCGCCCGCCGCGTTGTAGGGGACGAGGGGCTCGCGCGTCTCCTTGTCCCGTACGAGTTCCAGCGCCCAGAAGGTGCCCAGACCGCGGACCTCGCCGACGGAGGGGTGGCGCTCGGCGATCTCGGCGAGCGCCGGGCCGATCACGTCCTCGCCGAGGCGGGCGGCGTTCTCGACGACGCCCTCCTCCTCCATCGTGTTGATCGTCGCGACGGCGGCGGCGCACGCCAGGGGGTGGCCGGAGTACGTGAGTCCGCCCGGGTAGGGGCGTGTGGCGAAGGTCTCGGCGATCGCGGCGGAGATGGCGACGCCGCCGAGCGGCACGTACCCGCTGTTCACGCCCTTGGCGAAGGTGATCAGGTCGGGGGTGACACCCCAGTGGTCGGCGGCGAACCACTTGCCGGTGCGGCCGAAGCCGGACATGACCTCGTCCAGGATGAAGACGATGCCGTGGCGGTCGCAGAGTTCGCGCACACCCGCGAGGTAGCCGGGCGGCGGGGTCATGATGCCGGCGGTGCCGGGCACGCTCTCCAGGATGATCGCCGCGATGGTCTGCGGCCCCTCGAAGGCGATGGTGTCGGCGAGGTGGGCGAGGGCGCGGGCGCACTCCTCGGCCTCGGTGGTTGCGTGGAAGGCGGAGCGGTAGAGGTACGGGCCCCAGAAGTGCACCACGCCGGCGGCGGCCGTGTCGGAGGGCCAGCGGCGCGGATCACCGGTGAGGTTGATCGCGGCGGCGGTGGCGCCGTGGTACGAGCGGTAGGCCGACAGCACCTTGGGCCGGCCGGTGTGCAGCCTGGCCATGCGGACGGCGTTCTCGACGGCCTCGGCGCCGCCGTTGGTGAAGAAGATCTTGTCCAGGTCGCCGGGCGTCCGCTCGGCGATGAGGCGTGCGGCCTCGGAGCGGACGTCGACGGCGAAGCCGGGCGCGAGGGTGCAGAGCCGCGCGGCCTGCTCCTGGATCGCGGCGACGACCTTGGGGTGCTGGTGGCCGATGTTGGTGTTGACCAGCTGGGAGGAGAAGTCGAGGTAGCGCTTGCCGTCGTAGTCCCAGAAGTACGACCCCTCGGCCCCGGCGACGGCGAGGGGGTCGATCAGGGCCTGGGCGGACCAGGAGTGGAAGACGTGCTTGCGGTCAGCGTCCTTCACTGCGGCGAGGGTGTGCGAGGCGACATGAGGGGTCATGGCGTCACGCTAGAAGTGCGCAGGTGGGAAGGGATATCGGCGGATTGTATGGGGGTGGGGGGCCGGTCTCGGCAGTCTGTCGTTGCGCGGGGCCCGCCAGGGCGGCCGGCAGCAATAGATGACGGCACAGTTGACAGCACACTGTCGAAATGACAGTCTCTTGTCATAGAGCTTGTCCTGGAAGTCGGATCCACCCGGAGGCGATCACCATGAGCGAGACCCCGCGCAAGCCCGTACACCTCGCGGTCTACGACTCGTACGCGGACTGGGAGACCGGCCACACCACCGCGCACCTGACCCAGCGCGGCCACCGGATCCGCACCGTCGCCCTGACCGCCGAGCAGCCGGTCACCACCATGGGCGGCGTCCGCATCCAGCCCGACCTGGCCCTGTCCGGGCTGCGGCCGCAGGACTCCTCGCTGCTGATCCTCACCGGCGCCTCGCTGTGGGACACGAGCGGGGACCTGGCGCCGTTCGCGGTGAAGGCGAGGGAGTTCCTGGACGCCGGGGTGCCGGTCGCGGCGATCTGCGGAGCCACGGCAGGCCTCGCCCGGGAGGGTCTGCTGGACGACCGCGCCCACACCAGCGCGGCCTCCTTCTACCTGGCGGAGCAGCCGGGCTACGGCGGCGCCGGGCGGTACGTCGAGGCCGACGCGGTGACGGACGGCGACCTGATCACGGCGGGGCCGACGGAACCGGTGGCCTTCGCCCGCGAGGTCTTCGCCCGCCTGGACGTGTACAAGCCGGACGTCCTGGACGCGTGGTACCGGCTGTTCCACGACTCGGACGAGAGCGCGTACCCGGTGCTGATGGCGGCGGCGGAGGCGGGGGATGCGTGAGCCCTCGGTCCGCGCCCGGCAGGACCTGCTGAGCCGGACCGCGCTCGGGGTGTTCCGGCTGAACGGCCAGTTCCTCTCGGTCTCCGAGGAACTGGCCCGGCCGGCCGGGCTGACGGCCGCGTGGTGGCAGGTGCTGGGCGCGGTGCTGCACGAGCCGCTGCCGGTCGCGGGCATCGCCCGGGCCATGGGGATCACCCGGCAGAGCGTGCAGCGCATCGCGGACCTGCTCGCCGCGAAGGAGCTCGCGGAGTACGTCCCGAACCCGGCGCACCGGCGGGCGAAGCTGCTGCGGCCGACGGAGGCCGGCCGGGCGGCCGTGGCGCGCATCGGCCCGGGCCACGCGTCCTTGGCCGCCCGGCTCGCGGAGGAACTGGGCGACGCCGCCTTCGCCGAGACGGTCCGCGTCCTGGAACGCCTCTCGACCGCCCTGGACACCGTGTCCAGCCTCCCGGACTCGGACTCGGACTCGGTGCCGGGCCCGGGTCCGGAAACTGGCCCAGGCCCGGTCCCGCCGTCCGGCCCCGCCGAGGCCTGAGGCGCCCCCGCCCGGGCCCGCCGACGCTTGCGGCGCGGGTCCGGGGCGGCGCCCCGGCAGACCCCGCCGGGCGAGGCGCAACCGTCCGGAGCCCCCGGCCGTCCTCCGCTGCGGAGCCGTTCGTCCTGTCCTAGGGGGAGGGACCACCCTGCCATGGAACAACTGCACCCAGGCGACCCGCACCGCATCGGCCCGTACCGCCTGCTGTCCCGCCTCGGCGCCGGCGGCATGGGCCAGGTCTACCTCGCCCGGTCCGACCGCGGCCGTACCGTCGCCGTGAAGCTGATCCACCAGGAGCTCGCCGCCCGCGAGGAGTTCCGCATCCGCTTCCGCCGCGAGGTAGCCGCCGCCCGGCGCGTCGGCGGCGAGTGGACCGCCCCGGTCCTCGACGCGGACACCGAGGCCGCGACCCCCTGGTTCGCCACCGGCTACGTCGCCGGGCCGAGCCTGCGCCAGGTCGTTGCCCACGACTCCGGCCCGCTGCCGCTCCGGTCCGTACGGATCCTGGCCGCGGGCCTCGCGTACGCCCTCCAGGACATCCATGACGCCGGCCTCGTCCACCGCGACCTGAAGCCCTCGAACGTCCTGCTCACGCTGGACGGCCCCCGCGTCATCGACTTCGCAATAGCCCGCGCTCCGGCCGGACCCGACGCCGGTCCGACCCGTACCGGCGAACTCATCGGCTCCCCCGGATTCATGGCCCCCGAACAGATCCGCGGCGAACCCGTCACCGCCGCCTGCGACGTCTTCTGCCTCGGAGCGGTGCTGGCGTACGCGGCAACCGGACGGCTGCCCTTCGGCGACGCGGAACACCCCGGCGGCGTGGCCGGTCTCCTGCTCCGGATCACCGGCGCGGAACCGGACCTCGTCGGCGTGCCGCCCGAGCTGCACGACCTCGTACGGGACTGCCTGCGACGTGATCCCGCGGCGCGGCCCGGACCCGCCGAGATCCTGACCCGGGTCGGCGCGGGCGACACCGTGGCCGACGGAAGGGCCCTGGAGCCCTGGCTCCCGGCGGCGCTGGTGGCCCAGCTCGGGCGGCACGCCGTACGGCTCCTGGACCGCGAGGACGCCGGGCCGGACCGCCCGGCGCAGCCGGCGCTCACGCAGCGGCCGCCCACGTCCGCGCCGTTCACGCCGTTCACGCCGTACCCGTCGTACCCGTCGTACGGGCCGTACCCGCCGGTGGAAGCGGAACCTCCGCCTCACCCCCGTGCCGCCTCCACCGCCCTCCTCCTCGCAGTGGCCGCGGCCGTCGCCGTCCTGTCCGCCGGCACGGTGTACGCGGTGATGAGCGACGCCGACGACCCGCGCCCGCCCGTCGGCGGTCCCCGTACTCCGGCCACGACGGCTACCGCGGCAACGACGGCCACGACGGCCACCGGCGCGGCCGTTCTCCCCGAGGCGTACCTCGGCAACTGGCAGGCCACCACGGGCACCCAGACCTGGCGGCTCACCCTCACCGGCGGCGGGGCCGGCGACCCGGTGATGTCTCTCGCCGTCCAGGCCCCGGGCTTCGCCTGCGCCTGGACGGCGCCCCTGCACAGCGCACCCGATCCGGTGGAACTCGGCCCCTCGACCGTCACCTCCGGCACTCCCCCCACTTGCACCCCGGGCGGCCGGAGCCGACTGCGGCTGCGGTCCGACGGCACGCTCCAGCGGGAGCTGGCGGGCAGCGACCATCCCCCGCTGACCTACCGCAGGCAGTGACAGATCTGCGACCGCACCGAATGTGTCGAAGTCAATAAGCCTGCAAGCAGAGCTTGTTACGCGTCGAAGCGCCGTCGGAAACTGCCGGGCATGGAGCCGTTGAACGTAGTGGCACAACTGTGGGAGCGGATCGAGGCACGCGACTGGGACGGTGTGGCCAAGCTCATCGCCGAGGACGCGGTCATCGAGTGGCCCGTGAGCGGCGAGCGCATCGTGGGGCGGGCCAACTTCGTAGCTGTCAACAGCGACGACGGGGACGCGGACGAGAGATCCGTGGAGCTGCTGCGGATCCTGGCGGACGGCGACCTCGTCGTCACCGAGGTGGAGATACCTCAGGACCACGTGGTCTACCGGGCCGTCTCCCTGTGGACGGTGCGTGACGGGGAGATCGTGGGGGCGCGGGAGTACTGGACCAGCCCCGGCCAGGACCCGGCCCCGCGCTGGCGGGCGGGCTACGTGGAACCCCTGGTGGCAGACTGAGCCGCGTGCTCGGACACCACCTGACCCCGCTGCTCGGCGCGACCGGCGTCCTGGCGCTCCTGACCCTCGTTCCCGGCCCCGACATGGCGATCGTCACGAAGCGGGCGGTGACCCGGGGGCGCGCCGACGGGCTGCGCACCGTCGCCGGGATCGCGGTCGGACTGCTGCTGTGGGGCGCCCTCACCGTGGCGGGCCTGGCCGCGCTGCTCGCCGCGTCGGCCGAGGTGTACCTGGCGGTGAAGCTCGCGGGGGCCGCGTACCTGTGCTGGCTGGGCGTCCGGTCGCTGCGCGGGGAGCCGGGTGCGGAACCGGCCGGTGACCTCGCGGAGCCGATCGGGACGGGTGGAGCGGGCGGCACGGGTGGAGCGGGCGGAGCGGGTGGAGCGGGTGGGAGTCGCGGAGGCGCGTGGCGCACCGGCCTGGTCGCCAACGCCCTCAACCCCAAGATCGCCGTCTTCTACACGGGACTGCTGCCCACCCTCGCCCCGCCCGGCCTTCGCCCGGCGGCGGGCATGACGCTGCTGGTCCTCGTCCACGTGCTGCTGACCCTGGTCTGGCTGGGCACGTACGTGTACGTCCTCTCGCGCGCCCGGCACTTCTTCGCGCGACCGCGCGTCCGGCGCGCCCTGGACCGCGTGACGGGTGTGGTCCTGATCGGCTTCGGCGTGCGCGTGGCAACGACGTCCTAGGCGTCCCGACGGGCTGGCCCCGGTGGTCCGGACGGGCCGGTGAGGGCGTCCAGTTCCTCCCCGATGGCGGCCCGCAGGCCGTCGTGCCGGCGACTCAGCGCGTGCTGCCCGCCCCGCCAGTACTCCTCCCCGTACAGCCACACGGGCAGCCGGACGCGGTCGGCGGGCTCCCAGTCGTAGCGGGGCCAGATGTGGGTGTGGAGGTAGGGGTCGGCATTGCCCAGGATCTCGATGTTCACGCGGCGGAAGGCGGGGTCGAGCCGCCGGCAGGCGCGCTCGACGGCCTCGGCGAGCCGCTCCAGGTCGCCGAGGTACGCGGCCCTGCGCGCCCGGGGGAGGTCGGAGAGGCGGGTCACGGCGGGATCGTCGGTCAGCAGTACGGAGTACCCGGGCAGGAACTGCCGGTCCCCGATCACGGCGAACCCGGCGTCGAGGCGGCGCAGGACGGTGGGGTTCTCCCCACGGTGTGCGCTGCCGATGCGGTCGTGGAGCCAGTCGGTCTCGGCCATCTCCGGACCCTAACGTGGCTGTGGACCAGGCGACTTGGGTTTCGGCATGACTCTCAGGTAGCCCCTGTCATACCTGAGAGCTACGCGCGAACACGGCTCTGGAGCGTGACGCCGACGAGGGGCTCGGATTTCTAACTTCGGTAGCAGAGAAGGGCGGTGACGGCTCTTCCTGACCGAAGGAAGAGACGATGGCGGCGGGGACGACGACCGTGGGCACGACGACCGTGGGCACGACGACCGTGGGCACGACGGCGGGCATCGGCGGGGCGACGGGGGCGGGCGCAGGGGAAGGATCGGGGTCGGGGTCGGGGCGGCGTGCCGCGTCGACCGGGCGGCTGCGGCGCACGCTGCTGGCCGCGCTGGTCGCGGCGGCGGTCGTGGTTCCCGTGGCCGCCGCCGCCTCGCCCGGCGTCCCCGCGCCGGCGCCCGTCGCGTTCGCCGACGGCGCCGCACCGCACGACCGTTACGACGCCAACCGTGCCAACCTCGCCGAGGCGTCCCGTATGGCCGAGGCCGCGGGACGCACCGGCCGGGCCGGCAAGCTGCGCGCCATGGACGCGGCCGGTGCGGCGCGGTTCCTCGCCTTCGACGGCCGCGGAGCGGGCCGGGCCGTCGAGGTGTTCGGCGACCTGGAGACCGCCGACCGGGTCACCGTCCTGGTGCCCGGGTCCGACACGACGCTCGACACCTACCAAAGGTTCCGTGCCGGGGCGGTCTCCCTTCAGCAGCGCCTCCAGGCCGAGCACCCTCGCTCCGCCGTGGTCGCCTGGCTCGGGTACGACACCCCCGGCACGGTCAGCACGACCGTCCTGACCGCCGATCGCGCCGACGAGGCCGCCGCCGAACTGGGGCCCTTCCTGGACCGGTTGCGCGACATGGCGGGGCCCGGCGCCCATCTCTCGCTGCTGTGCCACTCGTACGGCTCCGTGGTCTGCGCCCGGACCGGGACCGCGCCCGAGGTCACCGACATGGTCCTGTTCGGCAGTCCGGGGACGGGGGCCGGCTCCGCCCGGGACCTGCCGACGAAGGCCCGGGTCTGGGCAGGGCGGGGCGGCGGCGACTGGATAGGAAACGTCCCGCACGTCCGGCTCGGCGGGATCGGCTTCGGTACCGACCCCGTCGACCCCGCCTTCGGAGCACGCACCTTCGCCGCCGGCCCGGCCGGGCACAGCGACTACCTCAAGCCCGGCAGCGAGTCACTCGACAACCTGGCCGCCATCGTCCTCGGCACCGCAGCCACCGCCACTACCACCGCCCCGGAGGTCCGTCATGCGTAAGCTCCGCGCCCGCTGGACCGACCTGGCAGAGGGCATCGACGCGGCCACTCCGGCCGACCGGGACCGTGCCGTGGACGCGCTGCGGACCTTCGCGATCCTCGGCGTGGTGCTCGGCCACTGGCTGGTCACGGCGCTGACCACCGCCGATGGCGGCCTGAGCAACACCAGCCCGCTCGCGCACATGACCTGGCTCGCCCCGGTGTCCTGGGTGTTCCAGACCCTCGCAGTCTTCTTCCTCGTCGGTGGCCATGTCGCCGCCCGCGGTTACGCCTCGGCACGGGAGCGCGGCGATTCCTACCGCACCTGGGTCGGGCAGCGGCTCGGCCGGCTGTTCCGTCCGGTCGCCGCCGTGCTCACCCTCTGGGCGGTCGTGGCGCTCGGGATGCTCGTCGGCGGAGTGGAGCTGAACACCGTCCAGACGCTGGTCAAGCTGGTCCTCTCGCCCCTCTGGTTCCTCCTCGCCTTCGCCGCGCTGACCGCCGCGACCCCACTGGTGGTGAGGCTGAGCCCCGTGTGGCCGCTGGCCGTGGTGGCGGGCGTCGACCTGTGGCGCTTCGGACTCGGCGGGCCCGAGTGGGTCGGCTGGGTCAACGTGGCCGCCGGCTGGCTCGTCCCCTACACCCTGGGTGCAGCATGGTCCCGAGGGGCGTTCGCCCGGCGCGGTCCTGCTCTCCTCCTGCTCACCGCGGGGGCCGTCGCCACCGCGGCGCTGATCCTGTGGGGTGGCTACCCGGCGTCCATGGTGGGTGTCCCGGGGGCGGCCGTTTCGAACCTGAACCCGCCGACGCTCGCCGCGGCCGCGTTCGGACTGGCCCAGTGCGGGCTGGCCCTGCTGGTCCGCGAGCCGCTGGCCCGCGCCATGCGGCGCCCGGCGGCCTGGGCGAAGGTGGCCCTGGTGAACCTCTCCGCCATGACGATCTTCCTCTGGCACCAGACCGCCATGATGGCCGTCACCGCGCTCGGGCTGCTGGTCCCGGCTGACCTGCCCGGGCTGCACACCGTGCCCGGCTCGTTGGAGTGGATAGCGGCCCGGCTGCTGTGGCTGCCGGTGTTCGCCGCCGCGCTCTCGATCTGCTGGGCCGCGTTCCGTACGTACGAACAGGTCTCGTGCCGTCCGAAGCCCGGCCCCGCCACGGCCCGCACCATGGCCCCCGCCCCCGCCCCCGCCGCCGTCCCCCGCCCCCGGACGGCCGCGCCCGCCAAGAAGATCACCCATGTCTAGGGCCGGCCTTAGCCTGGACGGCGTGAACCAGCAGACCGAGCCGCCCGCCGCCGAGCCCCGCATCGCCCCGCCGCGCGGACTGGCCCGGGAGCTGTTCACCCTGAAGCGGGATCCCCTCCCGAAGATGTCCCGGCCGCGCTGGCTGGCCTGGCTGCCGCATGTGGTCCTCTGCTACGCGGCCATTCCCTCCGGTGTCCTGACGGGGATGCAGCTGAGCGACCACTACGGGGTCCACGGCGCCGCCGTGCTGGGGCTGTCGCTGCTGACGTCCGCGTCCATCCTGCTCAGCATGTTCCGGCCGATCGCCGCCTGGTGGCTCGGCCTCGTCACCGCGGCCCTCGTCGCCTGGGTGATCCACGACCACGTCGGTCAGGGTCAGTCCTGGCCTTGGACGGCCGTCGGGCCGTTCACGCTCGCGTCCCTGATCCTGATGGTCGCCCTACGGGTGCCGCCCCGGGTGACCGCCTGGGTCATCGGCATCACGCTCGCCCTCTCCGGACTGGCCGAGGCCGTCCTCAGACCGCCGCACAGCCAGACGATCATCGCGGGCGTGGCCATCCTCTTCGGGTTCGTGGGAATCCTCGGCTACGCCCTGCGGGCCACCCGCCTGGCCCGCGGCAAACTCGTCGAGCAGGAGACCCTCACCGAGGAGGAGCGTGCCCGGCGCACGCTCCTGGAGGAGCGCAGCCGGATCGCCCGTGAGCTGCACGACGTCGTCGCGCACCACATGTCGGTGATCTCCATCCAGGCGCAGGTCGCCCCGCACCTCGTGGAGAACCCGTCCGAGGAACTCAAGGAGAACCTCGCGGGCATCCGCGAGAACGCGCTGGAGGCCCTGACGGAGCTGCGTCGGGTGCTGGGCGTGCTGCGCTCAGAGCAGCCGGACGATCCCGCGAACCCTCACCATCCGCAGCCCACCCTCGCCGAGTTGGACGGCCTCGTGGACAACGTGCGGGGAGCGGGGCTCGATGTCACCACCGAGATCGCGGGGATACGGCGGCCGCTGACCCCCGGCGTCGAGCTCACCGCGTACCGGATCGTGCAGGAGGCACTGAGCAACTGTCTGCGTCACGCCCCGGGTTCGCAGGTGGAGGTCGGCATCGCGTACGGGCCGCGCGACCTGCACCTGTGTGTCGCCAACACCGCGCCGACCCGGCCGGCCCTTCCCTCGCCGGGTGCGGGGCACGGGCTGCTGGGGATGCGGGAGCGGGCAGGCATGCTGGGGGGCGAGCTGGCCGCCGGTGCACGCCCCGACGGCGGGTACGAGGTGACCGCCGTACTCCCGATGGATCCGCAGGACCTGCCCGGCGGCTCCACACCCGAGACGAAGTAGGGATTCATGCACCCCCCGATCAAGGTGATGATCGCCGACGACCAGATGATGGTCCGGCAGGGCTTCACCGTGCTTCTCAACGCCCAGCCGGACATCGAGGTGGTCGGCCAGGCCGTGGACGGGGCCGACGCCGTGGCCAAGGTCGGCGAACTGGGGCCGGACGTGGTCCTGATGGACATCCGCATGCCGGGGATGGGCGGCATCGAGGCCACCTCCGTCATCACGGGCGCTGCCGGCGCCACCGTGAAGGTGCTGGTGCTGACCACCTTCGACCTCGACGAGTACGTGTACGAGGCGCTGCGGGCCGGCGCCTCCGGGTTCCTGCTCAAGGACGCGTCGGCCGACCAGCTCGCGGAGGCGGTGCGGGTGGTGGCGGCCGGGGAGGCGCTGCTCTCGCCGAACATCACGAAGCGGCTGATCACGGAGTTCTCCCGGCTGGGGGCGCCGCGGGCGCCGTCGCGGGCGCGCATCGACGAGCTGACCGAGCGGGAGACCGAGGTCCTGTCGCTCGTGGCCCAGGGCCTGTCGAATGCGGAGATCGCGTCGCACCTGACCGTGGCGGAGCAGACGGTGAAGACCCATGTGGGCCGGATCCTCGTGAAGCTGGGCCTGCGGGACCGCACGCAGGCCGCGGTGTTCGCGTACGAGACGGGCCTGGTCCGTCCGACGGGCTACTGATCCACCCCACGTAGTACTTGAGAGGGAGCCCGGGAAATCCCCATCAGCGGCGACGCGGAGTACGGCCGTGCCGACCTACGGTTCTGGTATGACCGAGACGACCACCGGGGGGACAACCCGGACGCCTGAATTCCGAGTGGCTTCGGAGGTGATCGCGACCCTGCGCCAGGACCTCCTCACCGATGCCATGGCCTACCGGCCGCTGCCGTTGGTGGAGACCCCGGGGCGCTTCGTGCGACGGCTGCCCGCTCCGATACGCCGGTACGCGCCGTGGAGCCAGTACGCGGCGGTGGGGGCGCTGGCCTTCATACTCGTCGCGTCCACCGGGACTTCCGGCTCGTGGTATCTCGGCGACGCCGGCCGCCTGTTCACGGGGCTGGTGGCCGCGGCGCCGGTCTTGATGACGCTGGTCCGGCCGGTCGCCGCCTGGTGGGCCGCGGTCGCGATGACGCTGGTGCTCGGCACCATCCCCGGGTTGGGCGGGGACGACTTCTGGCCCTGGAGCCCGGGCGCCTTCGTCTCCTACATCGCGGTCATGGTCCTCGTCACCCTGCGGACCGGACCCCGGGTGGCCGGGTGGATGTGGGCCCTCACCCTGGTCCTCGGCTTCGGGATGTCGGTGCTGCTGGGCAGCCACTACGGGACGAACCTGCCGGAGATGGCCGTGACCTCGGCCATCGCGCTGACGATCGCGAGCAGCATCCGGATACGCCGCAACGCCAAGGCGGAGGTGAGCGCGCAGCAGGAGGTCACGGCCATCGAGCGGGACAAGCGGACACTGCTGGAGGAGCGGACCACGATCGCGCGGGAACTGCACGACGTGGTGGCCCACCACATGTCGGTGGTGGCGATCCAGGCGGAGGCCGCGCCGTACCGGGTGAAGAACCCGCCGCCGGAGCTGGAGGCGGCGTTCGTCACCATCCGGGAGAACGCGGTGGCGGCGCTGACGGAGCTGCGTCGGGTGCTGGGCGTGGTGCGCTCCGCGGACTACGAGGCTCCGGACGCGCCGCAGCCGACGCTGGCCTCGCTCGACGGGCTGCTGGCCAATGTGCGGGAAGCCGGACTGGACGTGGACAAGACGGTCACGGGTGCGGTGCGGGAGCTGCCGCAGGGGGTGGAGCTGTCGGCGTACCGGATCATCCAGGAGGCCCTGAGCAACACACTGCGGCACGCGCCGGGCGCGGCCGCCTCCGTGGAAGTGTCGTATGTGCTGGGCGGCCTGGGGATACGCGTCGTGAACGGGGCGCCGACCGGGGCTGTGCGGCCCTCGCCGGGTGCCGGGCACGGGATCACCGGGATGCGGGAGCGGGTGGCCATGCTGGAGGGGGAGATGACGGTCGGCGAGACCGGGACGGGAGGGTACGAGGTGGCGGTGTTCATACCGGTGCGCAACCGTCCGGAGCCGGTGACGGATTCGGGGTCGGCGTCGGGTTCGGGGACGGCGGACGGGTCGGGCGCTGGGTCCGAGGCGGGCGCGCCATGACGATCAGGGTGCTGATCGTCGACGACCAGATGATGGTGCGCGAGGGGTTCTCCGTCCTGCTGAACGCAATGGACGGCATCGAGGTGGTGGGTGAGGCGGTCGACGGGCGTGAGGCCATCGCTCAGGTGGCGGCGTTGCGGCCGGACGTGGTGCTGATGGACATCCGGATGCCCCTGATGAACGGACTGGAGGCGACGCGGGAGATCGTGGCGGCCGACACGGACGCGAAGGTGCTGGTCCTGACGACCTTCGACCTCGACGAGTACGTGTACCAGGCGCTGCGGGCCGGGGCCTCCGGGTTCCTGCTCAAGGACGCGTCGGCCCGTCAGCTCGCGGACGGGGTCCGGGTGGTGGCGGCCGGGGAGGCGCTACTGGCGCCGTCGGTGACCAAGCGCCTGATCGTGGAGTTCTCGAAGCTCGCAGAGACGCCGAAGCTCGCGGACCCGGCGGGGGTCGGCGAGTTGACGGAGCGGGAGAAGGAGGTGCTCGTACTGATCGCGCAGGGGCTGTCCAACGGGGAGATAGCGGGCCGGCTGATCGTCGCCGAGTCCACGATCAAGACCCACGTGAGCCGGATCCTGGTGAAACTGGGCCTGCGGGACCGCACCCAGGCGGCGGTCTTCGCCTACGAGACCCGGCTGGTGACTCCGGCATAGGGTGCGGGGATGGGCTTTGATCCGTGGGATGCCGAGTTCGTCGCCGATCCGTATCCGGCGTACCGGGAATTGCGGGAGCAGGGGCGGGCGGTGTGGTACGAGGCCACCGGGCAGTGGCTGGTGCCGCACTACGCCGATGTGAGTGCGCTGCTGCGGGACCGGCGCCTGGGGAGGACCTACCTGCACCGGTTCTCGCACGAGGAGTTCGGGCGCACCGCCCCGCCGGCGGAGCACGAGGCCTTCCACGTGCTCAACGGCAACGGGCTGTTGGACCTGGAGGATCCCGCGCATGCGCGGGTGCGCAGGCTGGTTGCGAAGGCGTTCACCCCGCGGACGGTGGAGCGGCTCGTGCCGGCCGTGCGGCGGATGGCCGGGGAGCTGGTGGGGCGGCTGCTGGCGGACGGAGGCGGGGATCTGCTCACGGCAGTCGCCGAGCCGCTGCCGGTGGCGGTGATCGCGGAGCTGCTGGGGGTCCCGGAGGCGGACCGGGGGCTGCTGCGGCCGTGGTCCGCGGACATCTGCGGGATGTTCGAGCTCCGGCCGGACGAGGAGACGGCGCGGCGCGCGGTGCGGGCGAGCGTCGAGTTCAGCGCGTACCTGCGGGAGCTGATCACGGAGCGGCGCGCACGCCCCGGGGAGGATTTGATCTCCGGGCTGATCGCCGCCCACGATGAGGAGGGCCGGCTCAGCGAGCAGGAGATGATCTCCACTTGCGTGCTCCTGCTGAACGCCGGGCACGAGGCCACGGTCAACACCACCGCCAACGGGTGGTGGGCACTGTTCCGCAACCCCGGCGAGCTCGCCGCCCTCCGCGAGCGCCACGATCCCGAAAAGTTGTCCACAGCTGTGGATGAACTGATGCGCTACGACACTCCCCTGCAGATGTTCGAGCGCTGGGTCCTCGACGACATCCGGATCGGGGACACCGACATTCCCCGCGGAGCCGAGGTCGCACTGCTGTTCGGGTCCGCGAACCGCGATCCCGCGCGGTTCGACGATCCCGACGCGCTGGACCTCGTACGGGCCGACAATCCGCACCTGAGCTTCGGTGCCGGGATCCACTACTGCCTGGGCGCGCCGCTGGCGCGCCGGGAGCTGGAGGCCACCTTCGGGGCGCTGCTGGCAGACGGAGTCCCGCCACTGCGGCTCGTCGAGGAGCCCCAGTGGCGGGACGGTTACGTCATCCGGGGACTGCGCGAACTGCTCGTGCAGTTCTAGGCGTCAGGCGACCAGGTCCCGGCGGCGCAGGGCGGCCAGCCCGGCGCCGGTGAAGGCCACCGCCAGCGCGGTGAGGACCAGCAGCGGGGTCCAGGCCATGGCCTGCGCGCCCGGGAGCTTGGGCAGGTGGGCGAAGGGTGAGAGGTCCAAGACCGCCTCCGGGAGGTTCAGCGCCGGGCCGACCCAGCCCAGGGCCAGCGCGATCCCGGCCACCGCCCAGGCGGCCACCGCGTACTTGGGCGCCGCGCCGTACAGGAGGGCGGCCACCGCGCCGATCACCCACACCGCCGGGAGCTGCGCGAGGGTGGCGCCCACCGCCGCGCCCACGTCCTCGCCGCGCCCGAGGCCCAGCCCGAGACCGCCCAGCAGCAGGATCAGCGCCGAGCCGCCGAAGGCGACGGCGAGATGGCCTCCCGCCCAGCGCAGCCGGCCGACGGCGTTCGCGAGCAGCGGTTCGGCGCGCGCCGAGCTCTCCTCACCGTGCAGCCGCAGCACCGAGGAGACGATGTAGAGCGCGGCGACCAGGCCCAACAGTCCGGCCATCGCGGCGAGGAAGGCGTCGGTGAGTCCGCTCTGCCCGCCCATCCGTTCGATGATCTGACGGGTCTTCTCATTGCCGCCGACCACGTCGGCCGCGCCCTCCGCCATCCCGCCGAAGACGACGCCCGCGACCAGGAAGCCCGCGCTCCAGCCGAACACGCTGCCGCGCTGCAGCCGCCAGGCCAGCGCACCCGCCGTGCCCAGGCGTCCCTCGGC
The DNA here is from genome assembly GCF_042870715.1 of Streptomyces sp. NPDC006463. Lineage (NCBI taxonomy): Bacteria > Bacillati > Actinomycetota > Actinomycetes > Kitasatosporales > Streptomycetaceae > Streptomyces > Streptomyces sp. NPDC006463. The sequence continues at coordinate 256,412 of NZ_JBIAHP010000010.1, forward strand.
CGGTCCCGGCCGGGTCGGCAGGAAGCTCATGCCCAGGTCACGGCGGCCGGCCAGCACGTACGCGGCGCCCGCCTGCGCCACGACGGCCGCGGCGAGCAGCGCGAGCACCCACCAGCGCATCGAGGCGAAGGCCCGTACGTTCTCCACCCAGCCGAGCGGCGAGAGCCAGGTCAAAGCCGACTCCCCGCCGGCCGTCCCGGCGTCTCCGGCCGCCTTCAGGACGAACGCGGCTCCGAGCACGGCGGCCGTGATCCCCTTGGCGGCCCGGGCGCTCTCGGTCAGCTGGGCGGCGATGGCCGCCATGCCGGCGAAGAGCATCCCTGCGCCCGCGATGGCCAGCCCGAGGGCGAGCGCACCCGGCGCGCCCTGTCCCGCGAGACCTCCCGCGACGAGCAGCGCGACGCACGAGTTGGCCACGAGGGCGGCCAGCAGGGCCGCGCTCATCGGGGCCCGCCGCCCCACCATCGCGGCGGAGAGCAGCTCCTGACGGCCCGTCTCCTCCTCTTCCCTGGTGTGCCTGATGACGATGACCAGGCTCATCACGGCCGCGAGGACGGCGCCGTAGACGCCGATCCGCCAGGCGGTCAGAGCACCGAGCGAGTCACCGAAGACCGGCCCGTACATGGCGCGCATCGAGCTGTTGGCGTTCATGGAGGCGGCGACCTCGGCGCGCTCGGCGGCGGTCCCGTACACGCTTCCCAGCGAGCCGGGCATGATCACCACCAGCAGGGCGGTGACCAGCACCCAGACGGGCATCATCACGCGGTCGCGGCGCAGGGCGAGCCGGAGCAGCACGCCGGTGCCCGCCAGTTGGTTCTTCATCGCGACGCCTCTTCGGTGTAGTGGCGCAGGAACAGCTCTTCGAGGGTGGGCGGGGTCGAGGCCAGCGACCGCACACCCGACGCGGTGAGGGCGCGCAGGACGGCGTCCAGCTTGTCGGTGTCGGCCTGGAGGCGGACCTTCAGCCCCTGGACCTGCACGTCGTACACGCCCGGCAGGTGGGCGATGCCGTTCGGGGGGCCGGCGAGTTCGGCGCTGATCGACGTACGGGTGAGGTGGCGCATGTCGGCGAGCGTGCCGGTCTCCACGGTGCGGCCCTTGCGGATGATGCTGACCCGGTCGCAGAGGGTCTCGACCTCGCTGAGGATGTGCGAGCTGAGCAGGATGGTGCGCCCGGCGGCGCGGGCCTGCGCCACGCAGTCCTGGAACACCTCCTCCATCAGCGGGTCGAGGCCGGAGGTGGGCTCGTCGAGGATGAGCAGTTCGGCGTCGGAGGCGAAGGCGGCGACGAGGGCGACCTTCTGCCGGTTGCCCTTGGAGTACGTACGGCCCTTCTTGGCCGGGTCGAGCTCGAACCGCTCGATCAGCTCGGCGCGGCGGGCCCGGTCGAGGCCTCCGCGCAGCCGTCCGTAGAGGTCGATGACCTCGCCGCCGGAGAGGTTGCGCCACAGGGTGACGTCGCCGGGTACGTAGGCGACGCGGCGGTGGAGGGCCACGGCGTCGGCCCAGGGGTCGCCGCCGAGGAGTTCGGCGGTGCCGGAGTCGGCGCGCAGAAGGCCCAGCAGGACCCGGATGGTCGTGGACTTGCCGGAGCCGTTGGGGCCGAGGAACCCGTGGACCTCGCCGGTGGCGACCGAGAGGTCGAGTCCGTCCAGTGCGTGGGTGCGGCCGAACGCCTTGTGGAGTCCGGCGACGCTGATTGCCTTCGTCATACTTCTGAACGTACGCTATTTTCACAAATTTGTGAAGCTCGGAAATCGCGTAAAGTCGGAAGGGTGGCGGAAGACATGGCAGTACCAGCGGTACGGAACGAGGAAGCGGTCTCGCGCTTCGTGGAGCGGTTCGCCGCGCAGCTGACCGAGGCGGGGATGCAGCGGATGGCCGCGCGGGTCTTCGCGCAGCTGCTGGCGAGCGACGAGGGCTCGATGACCTCGGCGGAACTGGGCGAGGCGCTGCAGATCAGCCCGGCGGCGGTGTCAGGAGCCGTGTCCTACCTGACCCAGGTCAACATGGTCAGCCGGGAGCGGGAACCGGGCTCGCGGCGGGACCGGTACGTGCTGCACAACGAGCTCTGGTACGAGACCTTCACCCGGCGGGACCAGGTGCTGACCCTGTGGGAGAAGACCCTGCGCGAGGGCGCCGCGAGCCTCGGCTCCGACTCGCCGGCCAGTACGCGCATCGCCGAGACGGCCGCGTTCTTCGAGTTCATGCAGGGCGAGCTGCTGGGCATGATGGACCGCTGGCGGGCCCACAAGGCGACCCTGGGTCTCGGCTAGGGCGTGGTTCGAGAGTAGCGCCGGGCGCCCGAGGGGCGCGGCCCGCGGCGTCTGGTGCCGTGCATCGCAAGGCGGAGGATCGTCCGATTGCTGGACGTACTTGGGTGCCTGCGACAACGCGGCGAGGTGCGGTGCCAGGCGTCGCGGGCCGGGGGCACCTCCCTGGGGGTCCCCCCGGACGGAGTCTGGGGGAGGTAGCTGGGGGAGGGGCTTTCGAATCACGCCCTAGCGCTGCGGCGCAGGGGACGGGCGCGCCCCAGGCGGCGGACCGCCGGAGCCCAGAGCGCGCCCCCGGCCGCGGGATCCCCGGCCAGCCACACCTCGACGGTGTCCGGCGCCGGGGCCGTGCGCGGCCACGCTCGCGGCGGCAGGACCCGACGCCCCAGCAGGCCCAGGCTCAGCGCCGGGCCCGCGTCCAGGACCACCACCGGAGGCCGCCACCCGGTCCTGACCACGACGGCCCCGTACGAGGTCCAGCGCGTGGCCGGGTCGCGCAGGTCCCGGCCCGCCCGCCGCGCGGCCAGGAGCTCCCGTACCCCGAGCACCACAGGGCTCAGCAGCACCACCAGCGCCACCGGCCGGGTGAGTACGGCCGCGACCACCGCCGGCCAGCAGAACACCGGCAGCAGGCACAGCAGCAGCCCGTCCCGCCGCCAGTCGGCGAGCGCGTCCCGTATCTCCGCAACACCTGTCTCCGCGTCACGCAGCACCGCGTCACGCAGCACCGCGTCGCGCATCACCGCGTCGCGCATCACCGGGGCAGCGTGAGGGTCCATGCCCCTGGGTGCAGGTTCCACGTCCGGCGGCGCACCGGGCCGGTCACCGCCGCGTCGGCCCGGTAGCGGAAGTCCGCGCCCGACACCGTGACCGTCTTCGCCCGGGCCGTCACCTCCGAGGCCGTGCCGCCGCCACCCGTACGGACCACGACCTCCGCCAGGCCGCCGTCGCTCCCCACGGCCAGCGAGACCTCCTCCACCGGCCGGTCCACATCCGCCAGGACCACCCCGTCCGCCTCGACCCGCAGCCGCAGCCGGCCCGCGCCGCTCGGCCCCGCAGGACGGACCAGTGTCCGCACCAGCGAGCGGTACGCGGTCCACACGGACGGCCCGGCCGGGGGTCTGGCCCCCCGCAGCGGCGGGATCCGCAACCCGCCCAGGACCACCCCGTCACTGTCGTCCACGAGCAGGTCGCACAACTTCAGCGACCCGTCCAGCACCGCCCGGGCCGCGGTGACGGCGGACAGCGGCACGCCGAGCGACCTGGCCAGCACCAGGGACCCCGCAGGCCCCACCGGCACCAGCGAAAGGGCCCCGTCGGCCAGCCCCCGCTGACGGTGCAGCAGCCCCACGGTGCGCGCGAGGGCCCGGTCGTCACCCACGATCACCAGCCGCCGTTGGCCCCGGCGGGCAAGAGCCCGCGCGAATTCCTCCTGCGAATCCGGGAGGCAGATTTTCGCCGCCGCTCCCGCTGACAACACATCCTTCGCGATCCGCACGGACTCGCCGTCAAGACGGCGGGCGACCGGGTCGACGAGCACGAGCAGGCCGCCTACCGGCGCGCCCGCGTGGCTCATGGTGGGCTCTGGAGCCGACACCTCGGTCCTTCCTCGGGTAGCATCTTTGTGCAAGAGGCCCTTGCGCTATTGCGCCAGGGCCTTCGTCTATTCCGGGGTACCGGTCCGACGGCTCAGCCTGCGGTGTACATCGTCGTACGCCCCCTGACCTTGGACATGCCCCATCCGGAAGAGGTGTACGCCTGTGCCCGCTCTTGTGCTGCTCGGAGCTCAGTGGGGTGACGAGGGCAAGGGAAAGGCCACCGACCTGCTCGGTGGATCCGTTGACTATGTAGTGCGATACCAGGGTGGCAACAACGCCGGCCACACGGTCGTCGTAGGCGACCAGAAGTACGCACTGCACCTTCTCCCTTCCGGCATCCTCTCCCCCGGATGCACCCCGGTCATCGGTAACGGCGTCGTCGTCGACCCGGCCGTCCTGCTCTCCGAGCTGCGCGGCCTGAACGAGCGCGGCATCGACACCTCCAAGCTGCTCATCAGCGGCAACGCACATCTGATCACGCCGTACAACGTCACCCTCGACAAGGTCGGCGAGCGCTTCCTCGGCAAGCGCAAGATCGGTACGACCGGCCGCGGCATCGGCCCGACCTACGCGGACAAGATCAACCGCGTGGGCATCCGGGTCCAGGACCTCTACGACGAGTCGATCCTCACCCAGAAGGTCGAAGCGGCCCTCGAAGGCAAGAACCAGCTCCTCGCGAAGCTGTACAACCGCCGCGCGATCGAGGCCGCCGCGATCGTCGAGGAGATGCTCCAGTACGCGGAGCAGATCAAGCCGTTCGTCGCCGACACCACCCTGATCCTCAACAACGCGCTGGACGAGGACAAGGTCGTGCTCTTCGAGGGCGGCCAGGGCACCCTGCTCGACGTCGACCACGGCACGTACCCCTTCGTCACCTCCTCGAACCCGACCGCGGGCGGCGCCTGCACCGGCACGGGTGTCGGCCCGACGAAGATCAGCCGCGTGATCGGCATCCTGAAGGCCTACACCACGCGTGTGGGTGCGGGTCCGTTCCCGACCGAGCTGTTCGACCAGGACGGCGAGGACCTGCGCCGCATCGGCGGCGAGCGCGGCGTGACCACCGGCCGTGACCGTCGCTGCGGCTGGTTCGACGCGCCGATCGCCCGCTACGCCACCCGCGTGAACGGCCTGACCGACTTCTTCCTCACCAAGCTGGACGTGCTCACCGGCTGGGAGCAGATCCCGGTCTGCGTCGCGTACGAGATCGACGGCAAGCGCGTCGAGGAGCTCCCGTACTCGCAGACGGACTTCCACCACGCGAAGCCGATCTACGAATACCTCCCCGGCTGGTCCGAGGACATCACCAAGGCGAAGACCTTCGAGGACCTTCCGGCGAACGCCCAGGCGTACGTCAAGGCCCTGGAGGAGATGTCGGGCGCGCCGATCTCCGCGATCGGCGTCGGCCCCGGCCGCACCGAGACGATCGAGATCAACTCGTTCCTGTAGCGGTACCGCGGAGGGGGGGGGGGGGGCGGCCGGGGGCCCCCCCCCCCCCGGGGGCCCCCCCCCGCCCTGGGGGAGAAAACACCCGGGGGGGATATTGTTAAAATCGCCCCCCCGGGGGTCGCCC